>JBAVGI010000514.1:0-1753 GCA_049684755.1 Candidatus Sulfotelmatobacter sp. | reverse complement strand
AGTGAACTTAGAACGGGAGTAAGGTGAAGCAACCGAACAAAATCTTGACTCACTTGAAAACGGTAGCGGCATGCGCGCTCGGCCGAGTTCCGGCGGGACGATCCCTCACCGTATTTCCCGATGACATTTTTCTTGTCAGCTACTTCCGGTCCGGCAGCACATGGTCTCGTTTTCTATTCGGAAATTTCCTGCAGGACGAACCTGTCACTTTCACCAACATGGACCGGCTGGTGCCGATGATCTACGATTCGCCGGATCGGCGGCTGAGAAGCTTGCCCCGTGTCCTGAAAAGTCATGAGTGTTTTGATCCGCGATATCCGCGCGTCATCTATATCGTTCGCGACCCGCGAGATGTTGCGGTCTCGTTTTATTTCTACAATCTTAAGGTGCGGGTTATTCCCGATGGCTACTCGATGGATGAATTCGTCAATCGCTTTGTAGCCGCCAACGTGGTTCCCTATGCTGACCGAGTGGGGTGCTGGCAGGACCATGTTCTCAGTTGGGTGCGACTGCGGGAGGGCAAGCCCGGATTCTCCATGGTTCGCTACGAAGATCTTTTGGCCGATCCCGCGAGGGAACTCAGGAATCTGGCGCCCATGCTCGGGATCGATCCCAGTCCCGAGCGCATCGAGCGGGCGGTGCGCTTGAGTTCGGCCAGCCACATGCAATCTCTGGAGAAGGAACAATCGAAGCAGTGGGGAACCACCAAGGACACGCGCCAGGATATTGCTTTTGTACGCGAGGCGAAATCCGGTGGCTGGCGAAACAAACTCTCGCCAGGCGCGGTCAGGACCATCGAGCAGGCCTGGGGAACAACCATGAAAGAACTGGGCTACGATCTGGTAATGGATGCCGATGCTGACCGCGAATTGGTAAAAGGGTGAACCGCTAGCAGTGTAATCGTAGTCCGAACTCCGAACTTGGATAGCACAGGTTGCAACGATGAAACAATCGAATGAGAAGAGGGTTCGCCGGGTTCTGGGGGCGACTCTTAAAGTTTTGACCGGGAAGCAACTAGCGGGACGTAATCTTACTGTTTTTGACGACGATGTCTTTATCGTCTCCTATCCTCGATCGGGAAATACCTGGACTCGATTCCTGATCGGTAATCTTTTGCGTCTCGACGAACCCGCTACCTTTGCCAACATCGAATCCCGCGTTGCCGAAATCTACTTTAATCCCGACCACGAGCTCCGGAAGCTGCCGCGGCCTCGGCTGCTTAAAAGTCATGAACCTTTTCAGCCGCGGTATCCGCGAGTGATTTACATTGTGCGGGATCCACGGGACGTTGCGGTCTCTTTTTATCATCACAATGTCAAAGCGCGGAACATTCCTGACGGCTATCCTATGGACGATTTCATTCCCAGATTCATGGCCGCGGAATTCGACCCGTGGTCCGGTTCCTGGGCAGACAATGTGATGAGCTGGATCGCAATGCGGCAGGGCAGGGACAGTTTTCTTTTAGTCCGCTACGAAGACATGAAAGAGAACACGCAACGCGAACTTTACACGCTGGCGCGATTTCTGCAACAGGCGGGGGTGCGAAATATTGACGCCTCGCCTGAACATTTGGCGAAGGCCGAGGAACTGAGTTCTCCGGAGCGCATGCGGGCCCTGGAAAAGGCCCAGGCGCGGAAGTATGCGCAGCTTAAGCAGACCCGTTTGGACAAACCGTTTATCCGCAGCGCCAAGGCGGGGGGTTGGAAATCCGATCTTTCAGAGAAGGCTGTAGGGCTCATTGAGGATAGTTGGG
>JBAVGI010000513.1:0-1941 GCA_049684755.1 Candidatus Sulfotelmatobacter sp. | reverse complement strand
GCCCTTCCGTCTCCCGGCACGCCTGGGAGAATACTTCCGGTGGCTCCCATCTGATGCGCTCCCTCAGGTTCCGGCCAAGCACCGCGAGAAGGAACACGCCGAACTACGTTCGGAATACGACATCCTCCTTGCCGGACGGCCTGCTGACGAGGCACTTGAGGCCGCTGCAAAGTGGTTCGGCCAGGAACGAGGCCGCGCCGGCCTTTTACGCCAAGGATGGTCGTTACTAGCGCGACGGGGAGGTGTGGAGCAGTTCACAGACCCAGGCAAACAAGACAGCATCCACCCGGCACAAGGTGGAATTCCTGACTACTTGGTGTGAGACGATCAACCCACCGTGACGCGGCCCACGCGTCTGTCATACCATGCCATGGTGCAGGACATAAGCTCAGGCGAATATACCTATCTTCGCGGGAGCAAGTCACGCAAGCTCCGCGTGGCGAATAAACTCTCTTGCTTGAAGCAGATAGGTGCGGTTTCCTCGCTGCAGAAGGGAACCCAGCATTTCTACTTCTTCATAGCTGCGATGGGCCGCTATTGCTTCCTCATAATCAGATTCTGCAAGGCTGATGGTGACTCTGCGCAACTTACCGTCCGCGTCCCCCACTATGCTGCCAGCCACGGTCACTTCGGCGGAGCCCAGGTTTCCCTCACGGTGAAGGCGAATTACGTTGCCCCGGATCCGTACATCATCCTCTGGCAGCCGTGCTCTCAGTTCGCGTGCCGCCTCCTTGAGAACGGGAAGACTTTCACCTGTAAAGGGAACTGTCTCTTTCGGGCCGACCACGGGCCGATCGAGCGCCCAAGCAAACCTGATATCGAATGGCGTACCACTTTCTCCAGACAAGGTGACTAGGGACTCGCACAAGTTAGCGCTGACTCCCTGCCTCTCACGCTCCACGAAGGCATCCAGGCCATCATCGGTGGTGAGAATCTGCCCGACTGCAGCCCGGGTCGCACTTAGCGCACTATGCAGATGCTGGGTGGCTACCCGCTCGTACGGGTCATCTTCCTCCATCTCGAAGAGGACCGAGTCTTCCTCTGGGGTCAAACGAGGCGGTATCGGAGTCCATAGTGAAACGACGTAGCTCCCCGCCGTTGTAGGACCGGCCAAAACCTTTCTAAGGAGATCTGAGGTTTGTGGGGGCCTGCGTTGCGGCAGAACAAGATGGGGATCTTCAAGAGTGACTGCGGCCGCCGTAAACATGCCATAGGCTGCCTTATAGATATCGACCGCATCGCGGAGTGGCGCGGTCCCTGATGGTCCCTCGTAGTCGCAGTGGATATACTGAACATCGAAACTCAGGGTCACAAGGTCACGCACGACCTCAATCGGAGCCCGATCTTCGATTATAGAAATCGTACGCAGCAGTTCCCGCATTGTTATTGGGAAGTCCCGAGCATCCTGCGATGATGGCGCGATAACTTCGAAGATTCCTTCACCAGTGACAAGCTCCCAGATGTCGGGAGTGGTCTGTGAATCGTCGGCTCGCACCCAGCCACGCGTTCTAAGATACAAGCGGATATTTCTAGGCTGGAGACTATATATAGGAACGTCTTCCAGGAATTGAATAGTCATGCTACTACCGCCAGATGATCATTGCCTTCGACCAGCGCACGGATAGTTGTAGGTGTAAGCAAATTTCTCTGCGGAACTCTCACAGTTTTACTGCTGTCATTTTTCAGCTTCGAATTCGGAACTTCATTCTTCAATGAGAGCCAATAGGCAGCAGTGCGCAATCTAAGACTCGAATGTACAGCCGTCGCATAGTCTGCGGCCGCACCGGGTACGATACAAAGTATCAGAAAGTGGCGTACATCATGACCTGGGCCGGCAAGGAAGTTATAAGCTGGTACTTCTAGAGGATAGTGGAATGTCTCGTCACTGTTAAGTTGACCCGTAGACCAACTCTTCACTTGAAGACTGATTTGCCTGCTGCG
>JBAVGI010000512.1:0-1635 GCA_049684755.1 Candidatus Sulfotelmatobacter sp. | reverse complement strand
AATTGTCGGCCACCCGTCTGTTACTTCGCAATAAACGAAATTGCCGCCGACTGCCCCCTCGGAATTAGCACACAATCCAAGCGTGATTATCAGGGCACTCACGTTAATGGAACTAGGTCTCTGACCGTGTGATGTTGTTTCTGTTGTAGCCGAACTTGTTACGTGCTTTTTTGCGCGTGAACTGCCAGTTGATGGTGACGTGGTTGCGGTTCATCTTTCGGTTCCAGGCTTTGGCTTCCCGTCGTAGATCGCTCAGTGAAGGAATGCGGCGTTGGCCAAGGCACTGACGGCTGAACAGGCTGATCTCGATCTCCGCCTGATTCAGCCAGCTGCCGTGTTTCGGAGTGTAATGCACCGTGAAACGCTCCCACAACAGACCGCCGATCTTTTCGCCGAACCGGTCCACCAGCGCCTTGCGGTTATGTGAACTCAGATTATCCATCACCAGGTGGATGGTTTCGGCCTCTGGATAGCTGGCTACGATCTCCACCAGATAGTCGGCGAACTGCTGCGAGGAGCGGTTCGCGGTTGGTTTGGTAAAGTGCCGCCCGGCCTTTGGCTGGACACCGCAGAATACGTTGGCCGTGCCGCGACGCTGGTACTCGCAATCACGCCGGGCAATCCGTCCCGGCCGCATCGGCCGCGGCGGTCGAACATCGGCGTGCAGCACCACAGGCTTCTCATCCACACAGACCACGGGCTCCCTTTCCGATAGCGGCTTTTCGTAAATCTTGAGTACGTCCTCCATGCGAGCGATGTACTCTTCATTCAGTTCTGCCACGCACCACATTTTTTTCCCGCCACGGCTTCAGTTCGTGGCCCTGAAGCAGGATGCGGATTGTCTCCCGACCCACCTGCGGTACCAGCTTCCGCTTTACCGCTTCGGTGGCGATCAGGCGCACACTCCACCGCGCTATGCCCTCTGGGGGCGGCGAGCACACCATGGCGATGATCCGCTGGCTCTGGCCTACGTCCAGAGCTCGCTGTTTGCCGGGCCGCGGCCTTTCGTACAGTGCCGACTCAAGCCCCTCTTCCTCATAGCGCCGGGCAACAGCTCGCACCGTTTTCGCAGCTACGCCCACACTGGCCGCCACCTGTGCCGCCTTCTGCCCACCGTCAAGCTGGCGGAGAATCGAAGCACGCCGCAACACCCGCGAAGACTCCCGCCCCTTCGCCAGCATCCCGGAAAGCTGCTGCCGGTCCTTCCTTTCCAATTGAACATGCACCCGATGGTAGCTTTGCATGTCCCTACTATGCGGCCATCTCCATCGCCATTAAAGTGACTGCAAAGGTACATCTTTATACAGTCATAGACCTAGTCTCGCAACTCGAGACCGGAAAGATCAGCGTTAAGACGGCGGCCTGTGCCACGTGCTTAGCCGGCGTGACCGCCTGGGTGTAGATGTCGATGGTGGAACGCGGCGACGAATGCCGCAGAAGTTCCTGCATGACTTTGAATTCCGTTCCTACACTCCTGAGCAACGTCGAATAGGTGTGGCGAAATGTGTGCCAGCCAATTCGTTTCCGAATCCCAATTCTCTCTGCGATGGGCCGGATAATTCTTCGAAGGATTGCTTGCCCCCAATACGGATGGCGTCCGCGATGGTGCTCGTTGGCAAAAACCCAGTTGTCGGG
>JBAVGI010000511.1:0-1775 GCA_049684755.1 Candidatus Sulfotelmatobacter sp. | reverse complement strand
CGGTACACCAGATACACGGGCGACCTGGCGTCGGAGATCGACCTTGAGGAATTGCTCAAGGGGCTCTCTGACTATTTGCTCGACTCGGGTTACTACAATCCGTGGAGCGATTTTCAGGATCTTAACCACAACATGGACGACCTGCGCGAGGCGCTGCGCCGCCTGCTGCTGAAGGGCGATTTTCTTTCGCAGGAGATGCGCGACAAATTGCAGCAGATGGAGGCCGAGGGCACGCTCGATGAGCTGCTCGACCGGCTGATGGAGCGTATGGAGCGGGAGAACTACATTAATTCTCAGCCGATGAACCGACCCACGCGCGCTTCGAATGTTGAAGGCCAGGTGAGCGAGCCTGAAGGCCGGGTCCGGTTTGAAGTGACCGACAAGAGCATGGACTTTCTGGGCTTCAAGACGCTGCGCGATTTGATGGGCACGCTGGGCAAGTCAAGCTACGGCCGGCACGACACGCGGCACTGGGCCACGGGGATCGAAACGAGCGGCGGATCGCGGCGCTACGAATTTGGCGACACGTTGAACCTGGATGCGGCGGCGACGCTGAGCTCGGCTATTTCGCGCGAAGGAATCGGGCTGCCTCTGAACATGGAGTACGAGGATCTTCAGGTGCACCAGTGCGAGTACCAGAGTTCGTGCGCAACGGTGGTGATGCTCGACTGCTCGCACTCGATGATTCTCTACGGCGAGGACCGGTTTACGCCGGCCAAGCGCGTTGCCATGGCGCTCTCGCACCTGATTCGCACGCAGTATCCAGGCGATTCGCTGTCGCTGGTGCTGTTTCACGATTCGGCTGAAGAGATGCCGGTGTCGCAGCTGGCGCGGGTCAAGGTTGGGCCGTGGCACACTAACACGCGCGAGGGTCTGCGCGTGGCGCAGCGCATTTTGGCGCGGCAACGCAAAGACATGAAGCAGATTGTGATGATCACCGACGGCAAGCCCAGTGCGTTGACACTGCCCGACGGGCGCATTTACAAGAACCCGTACGGACTCGATCCGCTGGTGGTGAGCGAGACGCTGGAAGAAGTGGCGCGGTGCAAGCGATCGAACGTGATGATCAACACGTTCATGCTGGCGCAGGACCACGGGCTGGTGCAGTTTGTGCACAAGGTGAGCGAGATGTGCCGCGGTAAGGCGTACTTCACCACGCCTGACACGCTGGGCCAGTACCTGTTGCGCGACTACATGCAGCGGAAGTCGAAGATGATTCATTAGAGCGAGTCAGCAGGTCGGCGAGTCAGCCTTGAGGTATCCCAGGTCTCAAAGGCGAGACCTGGGGCACCCGTGTGTTAAGGCCAACCCAGCGCCGCACCTTAGAAGAGCTCTGGAATACTGTGGAAGGCGATGCGCGTGGGTGCGGCCTTGAAGGCGGTGAGCATGGAGGCTGGCGCCAAAGTGCTCATGCCGTATTTCGAATTCAGCTCGTCCATGGTCTCGAGCAGCCGGGCGCGGCTCTGCTCGCCGTCGAGGGCGTCGAACAGGTTGAGCGAGTGCAGCCGATCGGGAACCAGGCCGTTAAGACTGACGCCGATGAAGTAGGGGTGGTCGTAGTCCACGCCTGAGGGCTCATGGCCCGAGGGGCGCGACTCCCACATGCGGCGCAGCGCGGCAATCAATATTGCATTGTCCTGGCATTCGCTCAGGCGGATTTCGCTCTTCCAGCCGCGGGCCGGGACACCGAAGGTAGAGACTGGTTTAGGGGCAGAGGTCGAATCGCCCCTTGGCACGGCAAAGCCGATAGCGAGCCCAATGCCGCTGGCCCAGAG
>JBAVGI010000510.1:0-1692 GCA_049684755.1 Candidatus Sulfotelmatobacter sp. | reverse complement strand
GGAGGCGTGTGGTGAGGTGCCCTTCGACGACGAAAATGCCGAATCCGAGCGTAAGACCTATCATGTCAGGCCCCAACAGGCCAGCCTGGAGAGCCGCTTGCTGGAGCTCCGGATCGGTCGGCAGCGGAAGATGTGGCACGACAGTGATCCGAACCCGTTCTGGCTGCCTCACTTCGACTGCGCCAGCGAGAAGAAGCTCGCGAGGCATTAGCGGCCGGCCATGGATGAAAGCATGCTCCTGCTGCGCGTGGGCCCACGCGATTGCCTTCGGTAGCAACCGAGGTAGTGCGACCTGCAGGTCAAAGACTGGACCGTCCGGCATCGACTCCCCCTCCCCTTGGTTCTACCATCAAGCGCTCTTCGATGAGGGAATTGTAACTCGATAAGGGAATAGGATATTAATTGCAATTCAAATCGTCGGAACGCCCTAAGCCGCCGGAGCCAGCACCTCGTCCGTCCTCGCCGCGCTTGATACTGACGATTCGCAGCAATCGTTTCGGCATGCTCGGCACGTTAAGCACGACTTCGTCTCCGACTACCCCTCCCAGCAGCACCTGCGCTAGCGGAGTCGCCTCTGCGATGAGGCCCTGCTGCGGGTCAGTGATGCGCTTGGTGATCCGCACGTGCCGCGGCTCTTGTCCCTGCAGCGGATCAATATATTCGACCAGATCGCCGATCCGTACTTCCTTCTCGCTCTCATTGTCGACGAGATGCTGGCTGACTATCTGTCGCAGCGTCTGGGTCTCCTCGTCGGATTGCTCTTCCTCGTGCATGTCGGGCGGTGTTCCCTCCTCTACCCAGGATTCCCCTGCAACGTGCTCCGGCTTCCAAGTTTCCCGCAAGCGGTCGAGAAACGACTTTAGCTTCACGATCTCCTGCTGCGGAGTCTGAAACCAGTCAGTGGACCAGATGCGCCAGATACGGCCGTCCCAGCCTTGGCTTTCGAGGATCTCCTGTCTGATGCGGTCTCGATCTCTTGCGGATCGCGCGGAATGGTATTGCGCTCCGTCGCACTCGATCGCTGCCAGGTAGGCACCCGGGAAATCCGGATGCCGCACCGCGATGTCGATCCGGAATCCTGAGACACCGAGCTGCGGCGTCACTTCATAGCCCATAGTCCGCAGGACGTTGATCACAGCGATCTCGAAATCGCTCTCCGGATCCTCACCTGTTTCAGCCGGCGCCTCGAGAACCCCGGAGCGGGCGTATTCCAGGTAAGCCTGCAACGCCTTGGTGCCATCGGGCGTCGTTCCGTCGATGACGATGTCTTCAGGTCTCAGTGACGTGAAGAGCCCGATCGAATTGCGGGCGCGGGTGAATAGTACGTTGAGGCGGCGCCACCCACCCTGCCGACTGATGGGCCCAAAATTCTGCCGCGGCTTGCTCACCCCTGGTGGCCGCCCGAACGTCGTCGAGATGATGATGCAGTCGCGCTCGTCACCCTGCACCGTCTCGAGATTTTTGACGAAGAGCCCCTGTTGCTTATCGTACCAGTGCTTCTTGAATTCCTCGGCCGCCGGAAGCGCTGCGAGGCGGTCGGCCAGGAGTCCGTCAATCAGGTCTCGCTGCTTGATGTTGAGCGTCACGACCCCGAGAGACTCGTCCGGCCTCGTAGCAATGTGCTCGGCGATAGCATCTACCACTCGCTGGGCCTCCACGAGATTGGTCTGATTCTCGTACACCGCCTCCGCC
>JBAVGI010000509.1:0-91672 GCA_049684755.1 Candidatus Sulfotelmatobacter sp. | reverse complement strand
ATGACAAACGATTCCAGCATTCGCATCAGCTTCAACGAAGAACCTCTGAACGATGCCAAGATCAAGGTAATTGGCGTGGGTGGCGGCGGCGGCAACGCCGTGAACCGCATGATCGATGCCGGCGTGGAGGGCATCGAGTTCATCGTAGCCAACACTGACTTGCAGGCGCTGCGTCTGTCTCGCGCGCCGGTCAAGCTTCAACTGGGCGTGAAACTCACGAACGGTTTGGGCGCAGGCGCCAATCCGGAAGTAGGGCGCAAAGCCGCGCTCGAAGATTCCGACAAAATTATCGAAGCGCTCGAAGGCGCCGATATGGTTTTCGTAACGACTGGCCTCGGCGGCGGCACGGGCACAGGCGCGGCTCCCATCATCGCATCGCTGGCCTGTGAAATGGGCGCGCTCACCGTCGCCGTAGTCACCAAGCCGTTTTCTTTTGAAGGCCGGCGCCGCATGACGCAAGCGGACCGTGGCATTGCGGAGCTGATGGAATCAGTCGACACGACGATCGTGATTCCAAATGAAAAACTTTTGGCCGTGGCCGAGGACGCGGGATTTTTCGAGTCGTTCCGCGTCGCCGATGACATTCTGCGCCAGGGCGTGCAGGGAATTTCCGACATCATTACGATTCCCGGCATCATCAATCGCGACTTCGCCGACGTAAAGACGATTATGGCCCGCATGGGTTACGCCGTGATGGGCACGGCCACCGCAAGCGGGACGAAGCGCACGATCGAAGCGGCACAACGGGCAATTGCCTCGCCGCTGCTGGAGGCGGGCGCGATCGACGGAGCGCGCGGTATTCTGATCAACATCACCGGATCGGCCTCGCTGAAGTTGGCGGAAGTTCAGCAGGCCTGCACCATCATCCAGAGTGCCGCACACGAAGATGCGAACATTATTTTTGGGGCAGTGCTCGACGAGAAGATGAAGGATGCGGTGAAGATCACCGTAATCGCCACCGGCTTCCGCGAGGTTCCGCGGGCGCAGCGCGTGCCTGAGTTTCACTCGTTCGCCGCATCGCATGACAATGCCATGGATTTTCCTGAGGCCGTCGCTCCAATGCAATCTGCTGCGTCAACATTTTCCGAGCCGACCCCGGATCGAATGATGGACGAGCCCAGGATGGAGGAGTCATCACCGGTGGCAATGGCGAATGTGGGTCCGGACGTCATCTCACTCGATGCCATGCGCAGCGCGATGGTGGCGAACTTCGAGCAGGCGGACCTGGACGTTCCGGCGTTTCTCCGCAAGCGCGGCGAAGTGATGTAGTTAGTTAGGGCAGTTACATACTTGCCTAACCAACCAAATCTGCTTAAAATTGGGATCGCCGGGCGTGTAGGGAGGAAACCTGCTCCCACTCATTTGCGATTAGGTGCGCTGACTCCGGCGTACGACGACCAGCGTTCCCTGCCTGTTAGTGGGTGGAAATCGAGCTCGCTCTCCCAGCGCCCGGCTTTGCGACCTTTCCCCGCTTGCGAAACGGGGAGCCGCATGGCCAGAATATCAAAAGGGGGGATGTGCTCATCTACTTTGCAGATTTTGATTCGTTGCTCTGCGGCTTGGCCCATAGGATATCGCACTCTTTCGGCATCGCTTTGCTCAGAGCTCGCAGGTTCGGCAACCATGCCGCTACACACTTCGATTCGTTTTCCTCTGTATCAACTCCGGGGTCCGCTCCCAACTCGATCAACTTTCGACCCTGATGTTTAGCAACCTTGAAAAGCTCTATATTAAATCCGACGAGTTGCTCGTTAATACCGGATTGCTCTGCTCGTTCCTCAATCATGGCAGCATCCACGAGCCGCTCATCGTCAGTCCCCTGGATAGTGACTAGGGCTTTGACAGCGGCCTTTGAGAATGTTGCGCTGATTTCAGGCGTTGGCGCTTTCGGGGCGTGCCGAGTCTGTGTGTGCGCGAGCACGACGCAAAACAAAAGCACGAGAGCTATCTTCATAGGATCGGAGTGTAGCAGAAGATTGATTGTTATGCGGTGACGCGCTACGATGCGCCCATGACTATCGAGCACAAGATCATCATAGGCGTAGATGACATTAAGACAGTGATAGTTGAGTGCAAATGCGGCGTCAGAGTTAGCTTCCCGCCAGATGATGTGCGCATTCCCGAAAATTGCCCGACCCCGAACTGCGGCATAGCATGGAGTCGGAAGTCTCACGGCGTTTCGGCCGAGCGGGACGCTTACGCCTCAGCAAACCTAAATTTTGTGGACGCCATCGGGCAGATGAGGAAACACCTGAAAAGTAGCAACTTCAGAATCCTTCTGGAATTTGAGGATGAATCGCGTGCGCTAGGGGCAGCCAATGCCTAGCGATCCCATTGTGGTGTACACTCCGAGGTGTGTATGGCGACGAGTCGAAAACCCGGTACACCCGCTGAATACGCGGCTTTTTCTAACGTGCTACAAAAAGTTCTTCGAGTTTCCCACTCTGAACTGAAAGCCAGATTGGAAGCGGAAAAGAAAGCCAGAAAGCGAAAACCTAAACGCGCTTCCGCTTCCCGCGATTCTGGCGCGAAATCTTAGACTGGCCTCGCATCCACCTTGCCCGTCAACTCAGCGTAGGTGAGTCTGTGTCCCGCGACCTGCGAAAGCAGGCTGTAGAAACGGGCCGAATCGTCCATCGGCTCTTTGCGATTGTTGAAACGGAACGTCTGCTCATCCAAGTAACGGAACAAATGGAATGGCTCGACACTCACATAGGTTCCGCTGATCCCACGTTTCAAGAGCGACCAGAAGTTTTCCAGCCCGTTCGTGTGAACGCGCCCGTCAACATAAGCCTCAGCGTGATCTACAACTTTGTGCGCGTACTCCTGCGTCAGGCCGTCATAGGAAGCGAGAGCATCGGTATAGAGTGCAGTGCCAGCGGCAACGTGCTCTTCCACTTTCGCTTGCAGAACGCCTTTGCGGGTGCTCGTCACAACGGTCGCCCGAACTCTGCCGCCGCGTTCAAGGATGCCCATGACCGCCGTTTTGTCTTTGCCACCCGTACCTGTGATCCGGCGCTCCCGCTTGTCAATGTGCATGTTCCGTGCCTTGCCGCCGATGAAAGTTTCGTCTACTTCTACTTCGCTACCATCACCGCCGATCTTTACGAGTGAGCCGTCTTGCATTGCCTTGCGGATGCGATGCAGCATGAACCATGCGGACTTCTGAGTGATCCCCAGATCGCGGCTTACTTCGCAACTGCTGACTCCGTTCTTGCAATTCGCAATCAGCCACATCGCACAGAGCCACTTGTCCAAACCCAGCGGCGAGTCTTCAAAGATCGTTCCCAGCTTTACCGAGAACTGTTTGTAGCATTCCTTGCATTTCCAGCGGCGCTGAGTCTTTAGGTAGTAGTGCTCTTTGTGGCCGCAAGCGGGGCAGACCGGGCCATCCGGCCAGCGCATCTTTGCCACGGCATCAATGCAGACCTGCTCATCGCTGAAATATCGGATAACCTGCTGGAGAGTCTTGGCTTTGGCGTCCATGACCAAACGATACCAAAATTGGCTTGGTTAGTCAAGGATATAATTGCCTTAGTTAGCCTACTTCTAAGTCAGAAGACGGCACGGAAGTGGCGTGGGGAAAATGGGAAAAGCTTTGCCTATAAGCGGAGTACCTCTTGAGTAACGAGGTTACTGTTACCGAGGCAGCGGTACCGAAGTAATTTCCCGTTTAAGTACATGTTCCAAAACGGGTTATATCGAAATTATCTTTTACTGAGAGAAAAACTTTGTTATTGCCTGGCACACGTTAACTCTCGTACTATCTGAGAGTTCGGCGGGCTTACCGGTCAAGACCGGCAGACTGGCAAGCCTCGTGCATCGTAATCCACAGGAAAGCCGGAGATCAGAGGGAAGGGCCAGAAATGCTTTGCTCGAAAGCGCGTCGTCTTCGTCTGGTAGTGGTATTTGTTGGGCTGTTTCTGGCACCGGCAATTTGGGCTGCACACGTGAACCCGCGGACCTTGAACGGGACTAAGCCAAAGTCATCTCGAAAACTCAGCGAAAGCCAGCGCACCAGGCGCCGCATGCGGCATTTGGCCAGCGGTAGAAGCACCACCGGACACGTCGCTAGCCGACGCACAGCGAATCGCAGTGTAGCGAATCACAGTGCAACGCTGACCCGAACCTCCGCAAGCGCCAGAAGACACACCTATCACGAGCGCTTTTTCATGAGTTCCTACGCCGAAGGCCTTACCGGCGGCGACATTACCGATGGCGAAGATCCGGTCGTGCGCCAGGCCGCGATCGACGCTTTAGGCAATATGAACGGCACGGTGGTCGCAATCGAGCCCACCAGTGGACGTGTGCTGGCCATGGTGAACCAGAAGCTGGCGCTCTCTAGCGGCGCGCAACCTTGCTCCACCATTAAACTTTCCGTCGCGCTCGCGGCATTGAGTGAAGGGCTGATCTCGAAAGAGACGGAAGTTTCCCTCGGCGGCCATTACCGGATGAACCTCACCGAAGCCTTGGCGCACTCCAATAATGCTTATTTCGAAGAAGTGGGACGCAAGTTAGGCTTTGAAAAAGTCGCCTACTATGCCCATCAGTATGGTTTGGGTGAGCTAGCTGGCTACGATATTCCCGGCGAGCAACTGGGAGCTTATCCCGAAGAAGTGATTCCCGAGAAATTGGGCGGGGTCGGCAAGATGTGTTCCTTCGGCGAAGGGGTTTCCATGACGCCGCTGCAATTGGGCGCCATGGTTTCCGCGATCGCAAACGGCGGCACGCTTTACTACCTGCAGCATCCCACTACAGCGGAAGAGATCGCCAATTACCAGCCCCGCATCAAGCGGCAACTGGATATCGCTCCGCTGATTCCGGAGATTTCCGTTGGCATGGCTGGCGCGGTGCAGTATGGTACCGCTCGCCGCTTGGGTCTTAACTTCAACGAGGAAGAAATCCTCGGCAAGACCGGAACCTGCTCCCACGCCGGCACGCGCTTCGGCTGGTTTGCCTCTTACGCCAATACCAGCAGCGGCCGCATCGTCGTCGTCGTTTTCCTCGAAGGCGGACGTCCAACCTTTGGACCGAAAGCTGCCGAAATTGCTGGACACATGTACCGAAATCTCTACGACCACAACTTCTTCCTGGCTGGACCACCCTCGCGTCCCGCAGATACTGCTTCCGTCCGCTAACTCCGGCGCCGAGCAGTCACTGAACCGCCACTTTCTAATTTCGATTGCCGAAGGGCCTCTCTCGCCGAGGCCCTTCGGTTTTTGACTCGCGATGAGCAGCCACGCTGTCGCCGAACCTAAACATTCTCTAACACGGAATCCGGGTGCGCCGCCGATATATCGCATAGGACATTGGTGATTCATCGCAAGGGGAGATATCCGCTTTATGTTTGCCGGATTCGGGTTCCTTGCGGAGATTGTCTCCAGCAAAAGTCGGTGAGCGAAAGATGAATTCGGTAACTGCAATGAAGACCAGCTACGACTACGGATTAGTGGCGTTTTCCGTGTTGCTGGCAATGTTTGCTTCGTACGCGGCATTAGAGCTGGCAGGACGCGTGACTTCCGCGCGAGGCCGTGTCCGGGCCCTCTGGCTTGGATGTGGCGCCATCGTCATGGGTTTGGGAATCTGGGCGATGCACTACGTGGGCATGCTCGCCTTAGACATGCCGATAACGGTTTCTTACCATCTGCCCACAGTAGCGCTCTCGCTCTTAGCCGCAATCGCCGCCTCGGCAGTTGCACTTTTCGTAGTCAGCCGGGCCAAGATCAGCATGTGGCAGGAGATCGGAGGCAGCGTCGCAATGGGCGGCGGCATCGCGGCGATGCATTACATCGGGATGGCGGCCATGCGTTGTTCGGCGGTCACCGTCTACAACCCTGCAATTGTAGTGGCCTCCATCTTGTTAGCGATCCTGGTCTCGCTGATAGCCTTGCGACTAGCCTTCAGAGTGCGTGATGAGAAACATGTAACCGGGCGAAAAATCATCAGCGTGCTCGTAATGGGCACTGCTATCCCACTAATGCACTACACCGGAATGTGGGCGGCAAGTTTTTTCCCTTCTGGTATTGCGCCCGACCTCGCACACTCTGTCGGCATTTCCACCATTGGCGTGGTTGCCATCAGTACCAGCACTCTTTTCGTGCTCGCGGCAGCGATCGCCTTCTCCTCGCTTGACCGCTTCATCGATTTACAAAGATTTGATCTCAACGCGTCACGCGAACGCGAATTGTATTTCCACACCATCGCGGAGGCCGTGCCGGAGATTATATGGACAGCCACTCCCGACGGCGAGGACGACTACTTCAACCGAAGGTGCTTCGACTTTACCGGGTCGACGCTAGCGGAGATGCGCGGGACGGGGTGGAAAACAATAGTCCACCCAGACGACCTGGATAACTGTACTTCCGAATGGCTGAATGCATTGCGGGTAGGTGAGCCCTACGAAATTGAATATCGCCTGAGGGGGAAGGATGGAAACTTTCGCTGGTTCCTGGGCCGGGCCAATCCCATTCGAAACGCGACGGGGAAGATCGTCAAATGGTTCGGGACTTGCACCGACATCGAGAATCAGAAGCAAAACCAGCAAAATCTGGAAGGGCAGGTCAAGGAACAAACCCTGCAACTGGCCGAGACAAATGCTCGATTGCAGCGCGAATTGTATTTCCAGACCATGGAGGGGATCCCAGCGATCGTATGGACCGCTGACGCCGATGGTGCGATCGACTTTACCAACCAGAAATGGCTCGATTACAGTGGCCTGACCGCTGAACAAAGCCTGGGGGAGGGATGGGCCCAGGCGGTTCATGCCGATGATCTGGCCCTTTGTGTATCAACATGGGAGAGCGCGGTGCTCGCGGGGAATTCTTATGAGGCAGAGTATCGCCTGCGAGACAGGGACGGGCACTTCCGCTGGTTCCTGGTGAGGGCCAATCCCATCCGGAATTCTGCCGGGGAAATTATCAAATGGTTCGGCACATGCACTGATATCGAAAATCAAAAGCAGAACCAGCAGATCCTCGAAGAACAAATTCTGGAACGCACGGCCCAGTTGGCGGACTCCAACACTCGCTTGCAGGAGGAGATGCTGGAGAAGGACTTCGCCCGCAACGAACTCGACCAGCAGAATGAAAGAATGATGAGCGAACTGCAAAAACGCTCGGAGCGAGCCACCATGCTGGCGAAGATGGGTGAACTATTGCAGAGTTGCATCAGCCGCGACGAAGTATTCGCGGCTGCCCTGGGTTACGCCCCCAAGATATTTCCCACCGCGCGCGGAGCGGTAGCTTTGCTCGATACCGCGCGCAGTCATGCCGAAGTGCTGGGCTCATGGAGTGAATGCCTGCTTCCCATGAGGGAATTTGAACCGACGGAATGTTGGGCGTTGCGAACCGGGCATCCGCATCTGGTGATGGCTGGCGATTCGACCGCGCCGTGTGCGCACGCAGCGGGCGTGAAGAACTCGTACTTGTGCATCCCGATCCTGGCGCAAGGGGAAACTCTAGGCATCCTGCATCTTCAAGCGACGGATGCCGTGCCACAACTGGACCCAGCCGAACTGTCGTTCAAGACCACATTCGCCGGACAAGTGGGATTGTCAATCGCCAACATCCGGCTGCGCGAAGCACTGCGTATGCAATCGGTTCGCGATGCCTTGACCGGTCTTTATAACCGGCGCTATCTGGAAGAGGTGCTCGATCGTGAAATCCGGCGCGCGGGACGCGCTGGGCAGTCGATGGGAATTCTGATGCTCGATCTGGACCATTTCAAGCGCTTCAACGATACCTATGGTCACGATGCCGGCGACGCCGTGTTGCGCGAAACCGCCGCATTCCTGCTCAAGAACGTGCGCGCCGAGGATTTTGTTTGCCGCTATGGCGGTGAGGAATTCGTTGTAATCCTGCCCACTGCCGACGTCGGAGGGTCGACCACGCGCGCCGAAAGACTGCGTTCAAAAATGCGGGAACTGTCCATCATGCATCAGGGGAAGTCTCTGGGCATGGTCACATTTTCCATTGGGGTGGCGGCATTCCCTGTCCATGGAATGTCCCCTAAAGAGCTGATGGCTGCCGCCGACGGTGCGCTGTATGAGGCCAAGCGCGGAGGAAGAGATCAGGTGGCAGTAGCATTGCCGATAAGCGCTGAGAAGATCGCGGTTCCCGCCGAAACTGAAGCCGCGGCGAAATGGAGTTAGTTATCCGAGAGTTGAGCTGTCAGAAAGAATTTACTCAAATAGCGAGCGTGAACGCACGGGCCCAGCTACGCCTCGTGAATTTGCTCAAATCACTTCTTCCGCTCGTCGCGCTCGACCACGCCATCTTTGATGTGGATCACGCGGTGTGCGTACTCGGCAATGTCATGCTCGTGAGTGACCAGTACGATGGTGTTGCCTTCCTGGTGCAGCCGGTCAAACAGCGCCATAATTTCGTTTCCGGTTTGCGAATCAAGATTGCCGGTGGGTTCGTCGGCCAGAAGAATGGAAGGTTTGTTCACCAGGGCGCGAGCAACCGCGACACGCTGCCGTTGACCACCGGAAAGTTCGTTCGGTTTGTGCGTCATGCGGGATCCCATGCCCACTGCCGTTAATGCAGCTTTAGCGCGTTCGATTCGGTCGTCGGTGGGGACGCCGGCATAGATCAATGGCAATTCAACATTATGCAGCGCGGTGGCGCGAGCCAAAAGATTGAATGTCTGAAACACGAAGCCGATTTCTTTGTTGCGGATGCGCGCCAATTCATCGTCATCGAGTTCGCTCACCAATTGGCTGTTGAGCCAGTATTCTCCTTTGGTAGGCGTGTCGAGGCAGCCGATCAAGTTCATCAGCGTGGACTTGCCCGAACCCGAAGGTCCCATGATGGCGACGTATTCTCCGCGCTCTATGCGCAGATTGACCCCGCGCAGTGCATGCACCTGCTGCTCCGAGCCCATGTCGTAGGTCTTCCAAAGATCGACGGCGGCGATCATGCAAGCTTGCGGCGGGGCTGCGGCGGCGGTCGAGGGCATGCTGATTACTTCTGCGGTAGCCATATTTTTCTCCTGCTCCGGTGCCACTGAGTTCTCCGTAAGTGAATTCGATCTTTCTGAACTCCGGAGCCTGACGGCATGTAAAACACTGTCGTTCCAGACGCCGGTCGAAAATTGTTTTGTCTCACCGGCTTCTCCGTTGGACGGATCAACCTGGCGAAGGTCACGACGATTCGTCTTCCTTTTTAGGAACCGAGTTATCAATCTTGACGCTGCTGCCAGAACGCAGCGTTCGCAAAACCTTGTAGCTGCCGGTGATTACTTCATCGCCTTCCTTCAACCCCTGCAATACTTCGATGTCGCTGGTGCCAGTGATGCCGGTGGTTACGGGAACGAATACTGCTTTTTTGTCGCGAATGACAAAGACGCCCTGCACATCCGGTTGATTTTTATTCTTCGATGTATCTTTGGGCGCTGGCGCAGCTGCCTGGACCGACCCGGGTGAGGATTTCTCCCGCTCCAACTGGGCTTGGCTGCGAACGGAGAGCGCTTGAATCGGAATCGAGAGCACGCTGCTGCGGGCCGCGGTCGTTATTTTTGCGGTGGTCGAGAGTCCGGGACGCAAGTCCTGCGGCGGATCATTCACCGTGACCACCACTTTGAAGTCTTTTGCTTCCTCGCTGGCCGTGGTCTGTTGCGAAGTAGCCACGCCGGTGGAGCGCACGATGGCGTTGTCTCCAATCTCGGAAACCGTGCCGTGAAAAACTTTCCGCGGGATGGCATCAATCGTTACTTCCGCAGGCTGGCCTAAACGCACATTGACGATGTCAGTCTCATCGACTTTCACTTCGGCGGTAATCACCGACATATCGGCGAGCGTCATTAGCGTGCTGCCCGGTGAATTCTGAATGCCCATTACCACGGTTTCGCCTTCGCGCACCGGCAGGTTGGTAATCACGCCGTCGTAGGGCGCGGTGTAGGTGGCTTTTTGCAATACATCAGCGTAGCGAGTGAGCGTAGCCCGGTTCTGCGCGATATGTTTATCGGCGGAATCTTTTTGCGCTCTGGCTTGGGATACACGGGCTTGGGCCTGAACCAAGCCGGCATCGGCGGTTGCCCAGGCATTTTTGCGGCTATCGAAATCTGACTTTGAGATGAGTCCATCTTTGAACAGGCTCTGCGCGCGATCCCAATCCAGTTTGTTGCGGTCGTAGTCAGCCTGAGCGCGCACCAGATCGGCTTGCGAGGTCTTCAGGGCCGCATCGGCGGCAAGCGCATCGGTCTCGGCAGCTTGCAAGGAAGCCTGATTTGCATTCACATCCGCCGAAGACTGCACGTTCTCCAGTTGCGCGAGCAATTGACCCTTTCTCACATGGTCGCCTTCTTTGACCAGCAGATGTGTGATCTTGCCGAAGGCGTTGGCGCCGATGTTGACGTAGGTCTTAGGCCTGATTTCTCCGGATGCGCTAACTACCGACGACAAATCTTCACGCTGCACTTTGCCGGTCTGCACCGTGACCACGTTCTTGCCGCTCTGATGCACCGTGATCCCGACGATGACAGCCAGCAACACCACGACGCCAGCGCCGATCGCAATCTTCTTCCAGGTTTTCATCGTCTCCGTCATCGTCCGGGATGTCTTTATTGTTGCCTTCGGCCTCCACTTCGATTCCAGCTAAACCGGTTCACAGGCTCTAACGGACACATCTTTTAATACGCTCCCAGTTACCGCGAAGTTCCATGAGAGATGTTGAGCGCGTTTGTGAGACCGCCTGGGAAACCTGGAGCCGAAGGTAAAGGACCCGGAACTTGCAATTATAGCGTGAGGCAGTTGCAGTTTCGCGTGAGTTGGCGGAAGCTCCTGCCGGAGGGTGCGGAAGGTGAACACCAGATGCTAATCCGGATCAAAAAATTTTCCGGATCAAAACTGCTTAAATCTTTAGAAGCAATGAGTTGGAAGCTTTGGGCCGGGAGTGAATCTGACTAAAATATTGATTCGAAACAATTTGCCGGCAAAATATTGTAAGGATTGCACTTGAAGATTGCTCTCGGCTTTGCTCGTGCTCTCTTCCATTTTGGTATTCTCGGGAATTTGAAACTGCTTCCGTTGTCATCATCGCTGGATGGGGCTGTTGATGACAAGGTTAGATATCACGTCGAGCACGCGGATTTGTATTTGCGATGAGCGGAGCAACTTTTCTGGAAGAAATTGCAGGTGTTCGCATTCGGGATCTCCCACCCTTTGCAAAGAACGCATAGGGTGGGCCACCCGCCCTGAGGTACATGCATCGCAATCCGGTGAAACGACGACTGGTGGAATCGCCGGAGCATTGGCGCTGGAGCAGTTATCGTTTCTACCTTTTGGACGAGGTCGGCTCGGTGCGGGTGAATGAGGGCTGGACCAAGATCTCGTTTCGGGATCGAGCGGCATAGGCTGCGCCGCTGCCGGCGTTCGTGGTACCCGCCCTTCGCACAGAACGCGAAGGACGGGGCACCCATCTTATTGCTGGTGCCCTCAGGATCAAAAGCCTGGGCCACCCGCCCAATTGCGAGGCTAGCCTGACGCTGCATTTGGGAGTTCCGCTCAATATCGTGCCTATCAATGACCTCAATGTAGCCATCTCCCAGCAAAGCGAGAGAAATTCGTTCGCCCCTTATCTGGTTCCCCCCTGCAACGCTTCGGGCGGACTCTCCGTTTCGATGGTGTAGTCCACCCTCTGCCGACGGGATGAAATTGCCTGAAAACGATACTCCCGATCGTTGGACTGTCATCGAACTCGAGCCAAACTGGGTTGGGAAGCTATGGCAGCGTTCGCAACTTACCGCGTTGTGAGGGTAAAGATCACCTTGAGCTACGGAAGACATTGTATTCAGCCCAATGAAAAGATAGAGAAGTATGCCCTTTGATGAAAGGCGAGATCGAACGATTACACTATAACTGCATAGGAGCGTGTGTCCCGGTAGGCGAGAGGGGCACGTCGCTAAGCGTGTAATCTCAACTTTCGCCAATTGAGCGACGTCCTAGGAATTTGTCGGCTTTGCTGCCCAGCAGGTACCACCACGAAGTGCCAGCTATAAAATAAAACACTAATCCAGAGAATTGATGGCGCCATCCCAATCCAAGCGCTACGACCGAAACGGGGAAATCAACCACATTTAGGAATACCCACCCTATAGCCAAGTACTGCCATCTTGGCACAAAGTACCCTAACGAAAAAGTTAAGCAGGCAGCCAAATGCACCATTGGCAAGAGGTGAGCCAGCCGCAATCGAGTGATCACGCTTCTTTTGTCCATTGATAGCCAACCTGTCATCAAGGTTTGCGACACGACGGCGCGTTATCGCCGGCGTCCGGGGAACTGTTACCGTAATATATTATGTCCGCAAGAACGAGTCCACCTGCGTCCCACGGAACGTCGTGTACGAAGGTGTAATCGCAGGACCTCATACAGTTGGCACGCGCTCCCTTGTCGCAGGGATGATCCGCCCTGCAATAGTAGTAGCACTTGTCGTGATGCATGCATGTCGCGTCCGTGCCACCCGGCCATGGATTTTTGTACAAAGAATCATGAAGGGGGTTGTATTCCTCAGTTCTGCCTCCGGTCCAGTTCGGCCCGCACCAATTTCCCCATGCTGGAATAGGAACATTCGTCTGGCCCGAAGGGTCCCTTAGGTTAACCGGGTCTAAATCGGCGTAGGAGTAAAGGTTGATCCCGCCCTCGAATCCGGTAGCATCCTGGCTGACAAAGCGACCGAAGGCAGGTGAGTAGTATCTAGCGCGGTAGAAGTAAAGGCCGTTCGCGTCGTTTTCACGTCCTGTGTATTGAAATGCGCTGCTGCTAGGCGAACCGGTAGCGGTCGTATTGCCGAACGGATCGTAACTGTACTGCGAGGTTACGTTGCCCGACGAATTCGTTAGAGCCAGTACGCTTCCCAGCGCATCAGTAATCGGGCTGTAACTCCCGGTCGAGTCTTGGTGGTTAAAAAACTCATCGATGCCGCCCAGAATGCGATTTTCATTCGCCGTACCACTGGCTAGTTCTTGCACAACATCCGATCCCTTGTACAGGAGGCTATTTCCTGCAGGGTTGAGAATCCTTCGCCCGATAGCGTCATACTCGAAGATTGTAGTTCCACGCCCAATCAACTGATTGCGCGCATTCCAAGTATATGATGTGACGCCATCATTCAGAATGTTTCCATTGGCGTCGTAGCTAATGTTCACGCCGTTCCACTGCTTAAGTTCATTGTCCACATCATAGACTGCGGAAGTGATTATCTGAGGAAAGCCCGTTGCAGCTAAACTGCCAGCGACTTGAATTCGACGTCCATCGGCGTCGTATTGATACGTGAGATTGCCAATGACCGTGTTGGTGCCGAGTTGATAGCTCATGCTGTTAATGCGCGAGTCGTTATCGTAGCCGTAGGTCAGCACGATGCCGTTATGACCTGCCCCCAATTTTCGTTCATGTAAGAATACGACAACTTTCAGTTACTCCCTCTCGGGTTTGAGCCGGGATGGGGGAGCGCGAGGGGCAAGGGACGGCGTTTGAGTCCCTTGCCTCTCGCTCAGCTGTGTAGAAGGCTGCTGCTTGCGCCGCGGCAAACTCTTTCGGGGTTTTGTATCCCAAGCTACTATGCGGACGGTCTTCGTTGTACTCCGTTCGCCACGCTGCGATCTTCCGCCGTGCATCGAACAAGTTCTGAAACCAGCTCACGGTCAAGCACTCATCCCGCAATCGTCCGTTGAAACTTTCCACCCGCGCATTCTGCGTCGGCTTGCCCGGCTGAATGTATAGCAACTCGATCTGCCGCTCCACACACCACGCCAGAAAATGCCGGCTCGTCAACTCCGGCCCATTGTCACAGCGGATCGCCTGCGGCACTCCACGCTCCCCCACAATCTGCTCCAGCACGCGCGTGACTCTCCGGCTGGCAAAGCTCGTATCCACTTCCAACGCCAAACACTCGCGCGTGTACGCATCCACTACGCTCAGCACCCGGATCGTCCGCCCACACTCCACCGCATCGTGCACAAAATCCAGCGCCCACTCCTGGTTCGCCGCAGTCCGCGCCAGCAACGGCTTTCCCTCGCGCACGCAATGTTTCCGTTTCTTCCGCCGAATCATCAATCCCGCCTCCCGATACAGCCGATGCACCCGCTTGCGGTTCACCTGCTCGCCCGCCCGGCCCAACAACACCTGCAGCCGCCGATATCCGAAGCGCGGCTTGGACCGCGCCAGCTCCACCAACTGCGTGCGCAACGGCTCATCGCTGCGTGTCGTCCGATAGCGGTAACTCGCGACCGCCATCCCCATCAGCCCGCAAACCCGGCGCTGGCTCGCTGCATACTCGCTCCGCAGCCAGTCTGCCGCCGCCCGCTGGTCTACGAGCTCCATCCGTTTTTTGCGATCACCGCCTTCAGCATCTCTTTGTCCAGGCTCAGATCCACCACCAGCTTCTTCAGCCGCGCATTCTCATCCCGTAACTGCTTCGCCTCTTGCGCCTCGTTCACGTCCATCCCGCCGTACTTGGCTTTCCAGGCGTAGATTGTGTGCTTCGACACCCCTACTTCCCGCGCTACGTCCTCCGCTTTGCGCCCCGCCTCCAGTTGTTTCAGCGCTCCAATCATCTGCGCCTCGCTGTGATTGCTCCTCGACATACCCGCTTCCCCTTTCTTTCGCTGAAATCATACTCAGCTTTGTGCGGAAAATGGGGAGCAGGTCATGGGTAGCTGTGGGATTCAGGTAAAATTATTGTAAGGATGGGGGAAGCGACCCGATGGCAACTCGGAGCGTGGTCCTCATTGAGACATAGCAATAAGGCGGCCTCCGAGCATTTCCAGGTGCCCGAACTCCCCGTCCACCCGATCACCGACATATCTAATCTGAAGGGTATAAGAGTGCAAACCAATGGAAGGAGTGTCAATTGCAGACAAATTTAGTGGCCAACAGTATTCAGCCTCGTCTGAGACGGATAACGCGCTGATACTAAACGCCGCGACTTGAAAGCTGGAATCTCGCATATAGCGTATTTGCCAGTGATTGTTTATGCCGGCCTTCGGATTAAAAAGTCGAATTGCGAAAGGGGTGTCGGCCACACCCAAGGCATGCGTTTGGGGCATCACGCTGAGTAAGATCGCACCAGCCTCTGCAGCCATCGTAACATTCACATGCTTCATAGTTGTCCATTTTGGGTACTCCGAACCCCCCGCCTTGAGATTGACTCCCGACGATGATAAGGAGTTATCCACGGGCGCTACTTCGCGGGAAATACCTGGCTCTGACCCGTTCTGTTTCGGGGTAGCTATCAATTGTGCTTTGTAAAGAACGATAGTGAGCAGACACGCCACGCCTACCAAACCTCTGAAGCTCATTGCGAGGGTCGCGTTTAGTTTCTGCATTGAGATTACGTCGAAACACTAGTCAGAAATTCGGCAGCACCTACAGTTGATAGGCGACGAGCCGCGCACCTTTGATCTCCAATTTACCGTTGACGCCGAGTAGCCTGATCGTATAAGTGTGACTCCCCTGTTCTGGAATATCAATTGTATTGATGCTGAACGGGATCTCCATTGAGAGCGCGCTATTCGATCTAATACTGGGTTTTAGCATATACGTGGTAGTGATGGTCGCAAGCTCGAAGTTCGAGTCCCTAACAAGCATGACTTGCCAGTAGCTATATTTGCTTGGCCCGCTGAGACCAATCGTGTAAGGTTCTGGTAATTTGCCAGATGATTGAGTCTCTGGAATTATTCCCACAAATACCGGCTTGCCGGAGGTGATGATCTTCACGGAAACATTCGGCACCTCGATCCACTGGCTCGGGGCTATCCCGGAAAACGTGAATGAAGTGCTTTCGACCCGGTTATTTTTCCGACCAGCAGGGCGGGAGCCGCTGGAAATCGGTGCTTGCCCATGTGTTGCATGGACGCACGGAGATGCCGATAGCGTAGATACCAGGGCAACGAGAATTAGTCTAACCCTAAACCGTGGCAGTTCCATTGTGCTTCAACCTCGCAGTAGTTTGTCACTGTGACAACCCTTTTGCCGAGCCACGGGATAACTCGTAAGCAAAGAATCGCGCCTGTGCAAGATTCATCTGGGAATTTTCGATCATCACGTGGGCCTTTCCGACCGTCACACCGTGCGCGGCAGGCGTACCGGTGAATAGAACTCGAAGTGTATAAACGTGTGTGCCAGCGGGTGGCGTGTCAACAACCATTAGACTACTTGGAATCGATATCCCAGCCTGATTGAAGTCTGCGCCTATGAGAAAGACGCCGACCTGTATCTTAAAATCACGAACAATCGCTATTTGCCAACCATTGGTTCCAGCCTCTGGGACGTTCATATCGACGTTGATAATACTCAGCGATGTCGGAACGAAATAAGTAGGAAGAGAAAGTTTTTCTGCTTCCGGAATGATACCCACCATCACTGGCCTGCCAGTGGTCCTAATTCTCACTCCTCCAGCCTTTACGTCCCGCCAGCTGTTGTCTGGAGCTCCAGGGACCGACGAATGAAAAGGGGCCTCAATCAACGAACTCTGGAACGGGCTGCACGGGGCATCCCGGCTCTCGAACCTAGGTCCTTGTTCAGGTGGGCCAAATTGTGCCACGCCTTTCTGTGAAGCGATGAAATGGACCCAATCCTCCTGACATTCTTGCTTCTTCTGAATCAGGCGGTTGGCCTCCTCTACCTCAGAAAGTAGCATCAGTTGAGGTGATGCATCCTCAAGGACGAAGTCGGCTGTCAAAATTGCATCGAAGTGAATGATCCCCCCCACAGGTGAAGGTCTAACTATAATGCAAGAGTAGCGTTGATCTGCGCTAGCCCCGCAAGCTGAGGTTCCCACGACACAATTGACATTCTTGGCGCACTTGCCCCCCGGATATGGGGGTTCCCCATTGATCTTGACCGACGCACAATCCAGTTTGTACCCAACAGGATGCTTTCCTGTGCAAAGCGATACGCCCGCCGATGAGCTTCCTGCATAGCTGCCGCCAGCCTGAATGGGTAACCGATCGTCTTCG
This sequence comes from Candidatus Sulfotelmatobacter sp., assembly GCA_049684755.1. GTDB lineage: Bacteria > Acidobacteriota > Terriglobia > Terriglobales > Acidobacteriaceae > Sulfotelmatobacter. The sequence goes on along the minus strand of JBAVGI010000509.1, from coordinate 74,719 downwards.
GCAACAAATGACAGACTCAGGGTCGCGATCAACGCTCCGCCCAAAGTAAATCGTACAATGGGAATCGGGTCGTCAGCGGTAGGTCTAAACGAAATCGACAGCCTTCGTTGCTGATTCTTCGCGAAAATCGCATTCAATGCTTGCGAAATCGGTTTCTCGCCGGACCAAGCCAGTAATACATCCGACGTAGTGGCAATGCGAATCGGCAGAGACTCACCTGCCACGTTACGTACTCCGATGTCAACCTCAGTCGCCACATCATTCCGTATGAGGCCGTACTGCAATACGAAATCAGTGCCTCGACGTGACGTATTTCCTAGCGCTAATTCAATGGGAGCGGATTGCCCAGGAGGATTGGAGGAATATTGACCATTTTGGGCGACGCCCATTGGAGCAACCGCAGATGAGATGAGAGCCGTTAAGACGAGTCTTATAAACATACATAATCATCTAGGGGCAGGGTAGGTTGGTTGCATGCTGAACGATATACAGTGCCCATTCATTTCTTGATAACCCGGCGGACAATTTGAACCCAGAGACGGAGGAAAGGGCATGTTTGGCGTCGATTGCTCTGGCCGAGCAGCGGGCGGTGTTGATTGGGGGTGCGGGTGTAAGGTCGCTTGAACATTTACCGCACTGATATGGTCACGATTCGCAATCTCGGATTTTGTTGTTTGAATCGAACCGCTCACTTGGGCGTTGAGAGTGGCACTCGATGAATCTATTGCTCTTATTATATCTCTTATGCGAGGGTTCTTAAGGTTCGCGTCCAGATTTGAAATACGCTGCGTCAAAACAACCATCTCAGAATTTATCCGGGATTCGGTGTTTTTTAGCGACCCGATACACGATGACAAGGCTAACCACAATTGATCAGAATCAATTATATAGGGCTCGGTCGTTCCGGGGTATGCAGCTTTCGACAGCAGTTCCTTAAGTCGATCTGCTGCGGTGTACATTCGTTGGGCGCGGCCCAACTGTCGAGAAATCTCCTGCTGTTGGATCAGCAACTGTTGACGTTGCGAACGTAGGTCTTCGAGGTGCTTTTCGCTCTCAATCAAGGCTGAACCGGGCTTGTGAGGGGGCGGTTTAACTTCCCCGGTGGTCCCCAGAGAGTTTAGTGCGTCTAATTTTTCTGCATATTTATTGAAATTGTCGGCGGCTTCCCCAAAGGCCGTGCCGTAGGTTGGCGTCTTTCCCTGTCTAACCTGATCCAATGCACTCCGGAGATTACCCAATTTATTAAGGCCATCGCCTATCTGTTGCAGTAAATCTGTGAGGTTGGCTCCGGCAGGTGCTTGAGTGCTGGCTGATCGAACGACGCCGGGTGAAGCAATCGCTCCGGGCAGAACTAACAGGAGCATAGCGGCTGCCCATAGTTCCTTGGAAAGCCGTCTGAATAAACCCCGCCGGGCAGGTATGGCCATCGCGATGCGCGCCACCTTATCATCATTCTCGCATACTGATCAAGCTTATTGTGCCATCATGAGCTGGATAACAGCTGTTATTGCGTTTCTGTGGCACTTTCACTATGCCCACCTAAGGTATTGGACTCTAATTCGTATTCTCTGAGTACCTTCAGGACTGCAGCCATGACGGACACTCGAACGGGTTTCTTCTTGCAGATCTTTTCCAGCGTGTGTTGATTGATTCCACGGCGCATGAATTCACGCTTCGGGACCCAGTTATGCGGATTCTGACTCTGGTTTTGAAACGCGGGTGCCGGTCTCTACTTGCCAGCCCGCGACGCTGATTGAGAAACTGGAAAGCGAATATCGGTGAGCCGCAACAATGGAAAGGACAAGAAAACCACACGCAAGAATACAAAAAATCGGCTAGGACGACGCGAGAGGTCAAATGGCGAGAGGAATTTAGGGTAGAGATCGAAGAAACTTCAGCGTTTTCCGCTGAATCTCTTTCCCTACCGTTCCCCGTAGACGGCTCGTTCGAGGTCTCACGCCGTTACGATACCAATGCCACAGAACATTGTGCAGCTTACTCAGATCAGTCACGAGCCGGGCCAATTCTCGCGTATTCGTCCGCGCGAAGATAGCACTCATGTCCATTCTCTGTTTGTGCGCATATCGCTTGTCGCGTATCTGCTTGTAGCATTGTTCATACACCTTCCGTCGCACCTCTACGAACTGCTCAAGCCGCTTGAAATCTGAGGTTGTCGGCTCCCTCACGTCTTTCATGATGTTATCGACCAAGTGACGGGCGTTCGCCAAATCCTTTTCCTTTCGTTGCCTGAAAGCCGCTTTCGAGAAAATCGCAGGATTTTTTGCGGCGAGGCTGAGAAGCCGTCCGACGTTGTGGGTGTCTTTGCCTCGATCAAAGATTCGTCCCAAAGCGATTAGAGAATTTGCCTGAATGGAACCGAGCGCCACGACCCAGAATCCGGCGTTTCGATTCAGCAGATCATAGACTCTTCGGCTCTTACGGGCGGCTGCGTGAACAGTGCGCCAGATGTAGAAGCACTGAACGACCTCGTCAACGTCGTTGTCGAATACCCGCAGTTCGTTCTGAAATTCTGCTTCGGGATTATTTACCGCATTCGCCATAGAAGCTGGTCCGCTCGTTAACAACTCACTTGAACAAGTAAGCCCAAATCGCCGCCCAGAATATCTCCGCTGGCTTCAGGACGTGGTGAAAGACCCAGCCTGCGGCCTCTTTGCCGACACGTTCAATTTTCGTCACCGTGCGGTTCTTGTATCCCTTGCATTTGAGCGGGCAACTAATGAACGGTGCCCAAGTTGGGATCACCATATAAGTCACCGGGCTTAACCTACCCACTTTTACGCTTGGCATCTCGAAGCTTCTGCAACTCCTTGTCTGTCAAATCTGCCTTCATCGCACATGGGCATATAAAGTCGCTGATGTTGGAGCTGCAGCGGAGAGCACCGCAGGTTTACGCAGTGCTGCCGAAATTTCTTATCCTTGAGAAACTCCTCTACTGAATTCTGATCACCGAAATTGGTGGCCTTCGGCTCCGGAGCATCGCGCAAATTGAGTTCCGTGAGGCTCATTGCGATCACGCGTAAGCGGGCTTTGGAAGCTTTTTCGGCAAGGAGAGGCACAGTGGAACTATCACACGCGCAACACCCGCCGCGCTCTCCTCAATGCGCTTCCGACAACCAGCCTCGTCACTTGTCCACTCCGAAGTTTTCTTCATCGCATCCAGCAAACCCATTGCGATTAGTGCGAGACCGTACTTGAACACAAATTCGACAGCAGCTTCCTCCTCGCCTGGACGAAGACTTTTGGCCTCCGATAGCAGACGCGACCCTTTATTAAGAAGCAGCTTCAGACGTGCAGTTTTTGGATCCTTCTCAAGCGTGATCGGCGGCGCGTCCGGCCCATGATCAACTTCGGTGATGTTTGGTCGGCTCGGCCCTGCTTGCACTTTCGGATCAGGCTTTGGCTTAGCGTCGTGTTCGGATTCGGTTATCTCTCGTGGAGCGACCACGTGACCATTTATGGTAAGGCTGAACGGCCCACTACCTTGGTTATCCGTAATTACAGCTTCCGTCTTCAGCAGAGTTCCCTCGGCAACATTCTTATCTACCTGACAGGTGACGGTTAGGCGACCATTGAATAGGTGGATGGTCGGCTGAAATCCGTTCTTGAATTCGCATGTTCCACGGTGCTTCTTGCGACTGAAATAGTTGTTCTTAACGTCGGTCTGGAATGAGACGCGGGTTGTGTCACCACGTGGAAAATCGACATCAATCGAGGTCGATCCATCCTTGCGCCGGAAGAAAGTCGGAAATTCATTGCCCTGGAAAGGCTGTGGCTCTCCATCAATCTTCCCACCCTTGCCGTTAGTAGCAATCTTCGCTGCTGCCTTGCCAGCCAACATGCTGCCAAATAGATCGGCCAGACTGGGATCGGTTACCAATAATTCTTCGAGCGCATTGATACCATCTTCATCGTCCACCGCATCCGCGATCTTTTCCTCGTACCGCTTGAGGTTTAGCTGTATCAGACCCTCGTGGTCATGCAATTCTTTCTGCAATTTCTTGAATAATTCCTGAAGCAGAGGGTCCTCGCGAAACGTCTCGCGGTTGCTCATGAAAAGATCATTCCGCGATCCTTGGCCGAGATCGGTACAGTCAAGCGTCACCAACATGCTTCCTGCAATGTGCTCTTTATCAACTGCTTTCGTCCGAAAGAATTGACTGTCTCGTTTGGCGTGCGACTGGCCGTTAATCAAGGCGCGAAGCCCGGTCTGCGGCAGATCATCTTGGCTATCAGTACCCTTAACATTCTTGAAAACTCTGACCTCGCCAGGAATCGTCTCTCCCGTCGAGAGTTTAATCTGGATACTTGCGCCTTCCTCAAATCCATCTTCAAGTTTGCTTTTGCCCCACGCGCTAAGACGATCCCATACTGTGACGCCCATGACGTTGGCTTTGTACTCGGGCCGGCATTCGATAAGGCGGAGCGGGAGCGCGGGCCGCAGCAAATAATCTTCAAGCTTCTTGAACAATTCGCCGCATATGTTGCTGCGGGGAGCCTTGTAGTCATACATCTTGATTAGGGTGCCGCTTGCAACCTCGCGTTCGCGTGGCGCACAAACCTCACCTGACTTCGCTCCGGTTTTCGGAACGAGTCCGAGTGGCTTCGTCCCCGCCGTCAGAATCTTGCCATCAGGTCCAACAAGGTAACGCCATGCAGGATTCGACTTCGACGGGAAGAAACAGAAGAGCGTGAATGCCCATTCGTGATCATCGCTCTTGGCGACCTCCTTCGGCACGCGCGACACGATTAGTTGAAGCTTGCGGTGCTCGCTACAAAACGGCAGCACGCCCGTGCCGCCCATGTTAAAGCGTCCCTGTACAAATGGGATTGCACCTTTGTAAGAACCATCCTCACTTCCATAGATAAGCGAGCAAAAGGTCTTCGGGAAGTCCTCTGCGAGCTGGCCTTCGCCCGCGTCATAGAAGGAAATGCAGGGACGTTGCTTCGATCCGGTCGCGTAGAGCACGAGATTGGCCTCTGCGAGCTGACGCACGTCGGCTGAGTCCTTCTCGGAGAGATCGTCTCCGAACCACTCCTTAACCGCGTCCGCCATGCCATCTGGAGCCTTTGGCCCACGCGGATCGATGCCGTTGGCTCTGCAATGGCGGAGAAGTACCGCATCGACACCGTTGGTAAACTTCTCAACCAGTGCGGCTCCGGGCGAGCTTTGTTGAGCGTGGACGATTGATTGGTTGTTCGGCATGTTGCCGAGGTTCTGCCATCGCTTGCCATCATTGAGCAACCCACGACTTGTGAGCGCGGCAAGAACGGCAACCTCATTTTCAGCGTCAAGAAGTTCTTGAAGCAGCTTTTCATCTTGCATTTAGACGACCTGGCGTAAAGGATTAGGGGAGAATTCAAAGGTCTTTGCTGTGGCCGTGTACGTCACTTTTATTCCGTCTCGTATTCGGTGGATAAGGCCAAGATCAGCCATTCTCGATACGACGCCTGCCCTTTGGGTCGTAAGAAAGGCGCGTGTAAAAGGCTTCTCGTCCCTTTTTGGGAGATATTCTTCCAGCGCGTCATCGAGCTTGTCCGGGGTGTTCGCGCCTTGGGCAATTGCTTCGAGAACCACTTTGTAAGCGAACGCCTCAGCGGGGACTTGGTCGCGAATATGGGCGAGAAGAAATTCGATTTCCTCGTCAGAAAACCTGCGCCGCTGCCCGAGGATTACTCCCCCCGTGCTGAATAATTGGTGCTTCGACGTCTGGTTGTTGTGATCGTCAAGGATCGGATTGCGCATCATAGCGAACAGCCAACCTGCTTCGGTAAGCAGGATTTGGGGAGTACGCGACTGATCACGGTTGACGAGCTTTAACTCGATCGGCAAACCAGCGAGGGTTCCCTGTTTCGTGAGGCTGGCCACAAACTGGTTGGCATATCGCAATCTGGATTTGTCGCCGTTCGGTGAGTCCGAGAATGGAAAGGCGAAGGACATAGCATCGTCGCGGTGTGCGCACAATCTTTCGTCCGAGTATCTGAAATAATCGCCGAGTTTCACAGCTTCTGATGCGATTTCCGAAGCCGTTTTCGCCAGGGCAAGATTTGTTTGCCCCTCCGCACTCATCAAGCGCGCGAGAGCGCGGCACGTCGCCTTGACCGGCAACAACTTGTTGTGTTGACCGAATATCCAGCGATCAACCGATATGTCCTCACCACGCAAGGAGTTGTTCTCAGGATAAGGCGCAAATCTGGGAGCATTTGCTGACGATCCTAATTGGGAGAACAGATCGGGAATTGAAAGCGATTCATGGGTTTGGGGCGCAGTCCCATTCTTCGCTTCACTCACGCTGTGGCTTTGCGGAAGAAGGTCAGGTGTCGTTACCTTCCCGGAACTTTGCGACGAATGAAGAAGAACTTGGTTTGCTATCGCCACCGCGACCGCTTCCGAGTAGTCACGATAGGCTCCTGCTTCCAGAAGCTTCTCTAACTGGTCCTTAGTGCGCTGGGAAACATCTATGCAGATAATCACCAAGCGATATTGCCACGCAATTTAACATATAGTCAACTAAATAGTTTTTATGGCTAACAATTTATTTTTACGTGCTGCAAATCGATCCCATAGCCTACTAAAGGCTATTGTCTGGAAAATGCGACATAATCAGATAGTTAGCGGACTTTGTGGAAGAGGACTACTTCTTTGCTGCCGCTCGTGGCTCCGCCTTTGTCGGCGTACCACTTCCTGTTCGGGACTGATCGCCACACGCGCCCGTCCTGTTCGTTCGCAAGCTCAGGATGCTTCTGCTCGATGAAGCCGCAATCGTTCATGGCCTCCAAGTAGGCGGGTAGCTGCCAGTCAGGTTCAGAAAACGCAACCATCTGTGCGACGACGGTCTCGCGGCTGGACACCCTGGCTACGGAAGCGAACGCTTCTCGGGCGTGTTCGTAGTATCGCGGGACATTCTTGCGATCACCAAATGTGTAGTAGGACGCGCCTGCTCCGTCGAGCGTTCCGGCGATCCAGAAAGGTGCCGGGGTTTCGCGCCTGCCGAGAACCTGCCAGCGATGATAGAGGACATGGACACCAGGATAAGGCGGGGATGTCAAGATCAGCGCAGGATGGCCGAGTTCTGTAATGCGCGGATCATCTTCAACTCCAACTGCCGATCTGAGCAAACAAAGACTATCGGCGTTCGTGCATCCACCGTCCCGTGCTGCTCTGGCGAATTGTCGGGCACCTTCTACCATTTCGTGTACGGCGACCATGAATCGAGCACGCACTTCGCGAACAGGTGGAACGTCTTCACGGCAATCGAGTGCCCACTGTGCGGTTCGAAGGAGTGCGCATCTGACAAGTTTCTGCTCACGTAGACCATTGAATTGGGAAACAGCATTCAGCACAATTTGGAGCATTTTTCGAACAGCCCAAGTTTTTCGCCCGTCGATGTTCCGGTGGTAGCCAGAATCCTCCCAATCGCCCTTTCGAGCCGCCGGAGCATGCAAGTTGATTTTTGGAATATATCTCTTGGCCCACGATTGGACTCGGCGCAATTCGGCTGGCGAGAAAACTGAAGTCTTGGTTTCGCTCAGGAAAACGGCCAAGCTGCTGATGTCTGTGCCCGCAGCCCTTCGACCGAGTGCACGCGCCTCCACGAGCGTAGTGCCCCCACCCATGAACGGATCGAAAACCAAATCGCCCGGTTTTGAGAAAGCAAGGATAGCTTGTCGCGCAAAGGTTGGTGAGAAGCGAGCCGGATACCGATAGAAATTATGCGTGAGCCCCGTTACCGGCTGTTGATCCTCGATTGCACGGAGCAACTCCTGCCATTGTGGCATCGGGGGCAGAGCGCGAAGCTTCGACCGGAGCAGTTCCAAATCTATCCGTGCCGTACTCCCATAGCAAGGCAAACCTATTGACGAAGTCCAATATTGGTTAACGCTCGCAATTGCTTTCTGGGAGAGAAATCAAACTTCCATTCGATAAATTCTAACATTTTCGCCTTTCATTCGCTACTAAATTCGGGAGAGAGTTCTTCGGACGGCCAAGCAGACACGGTAAATAAATCTCGCTACGCTGTCGTGCCTCCAGTACGAAACCATCGCTAGCACATATACAGCCAGTTCTAGGCGCGTCCACGTCTCTAGCTCACCCCTAGCTCGTCCCTATAGCCGCTGAGCGAGGCCGGGCGCTAGGAGGTTTTCCTCGCGTGGGCATACTTTGTCGCCTCGGCTCGGTTCCTCCGTAGATCGTTAGAATGAGAAATTCTGCCGTCCTGCCTCCGATCAAGGGCAAGGTTCAAATGGCGCTGCTGAGCCTAACCCCCTTCCACGACATCAGCACCGACGAACTGATCACGATGGCACAGGCCCTGCCGGGCGGGACGAAGGTTCAAATCCCAGATCGCCTCACGGCGATTGTGCTCATCTTGGGAACCCGGCCTCTGGATTCGGACTAGGGCAGGATTTTTCCACCAATCACGTTCGTCGTCCGCACGCTTCCCTGACTATCTCGGATAGAGATGTTTTGCGTGAGCGGACGCCCGTTTTGATACATCGTGTTCGTCCGAATCACGCTGCCCTCTTGAGTGATCGAAACGTTCATTTCTCCGACGACCTCGCCGTCGTTGTTGCGGATCAGCATTGAGTCCTCCTCTCAATTCGGATTTACTACTCGCACCACAGTGGTATCAGCGGCACGGCTACTGGGCGCTGAGTAAAGAAAATGGGCCTCCAGCGTGGGCTAGCGTGGAGGCTTAGAAAAAGTTTTCCTAGTAGGACGCCTTTTGCAAACGTTTGTCCCCGCCTCTACTTGGCTTTGAGGACGCCCTTATTCACGCACCAGTGTGCATAACGGAGCACGCGCTGCTTGGTGATCTTCTTGCCTTCAACCTGCCGCCCAGCGAACTCCGCTGCGAGATCCTCAGTCGTTACGGAGCCGCGCTTCACCACGAAGTCAACGAACATTTTCACGAACCCACGTTTCACCAGCTTGGTATTTGCCGGGGTGAAAGTCTGGATCTTTACATCTTTGGCCTTCTCTGATTTCCCATTGCCATTGGATTCCGGCTTGTCACCTGCTGCTGCTTTCTTCACATCGACTGCCTTGACGTTCTTCGCTTTTGTCATAAATCCTCCATGTGGGTTCTAACTACGAGGCGATGATCGTCAAGAGCACAGAGGCATGGCAGCTCTCCCGGTGTATGCCACACAATTTATGCAAGATGGCGGAATAGATCGTGGCTACCCTCCAGCAGTGTCTCTATCTATCCGATCCATGATCTGCCGTGCCCACCGAATCGCGCTCGCGATGAGAGACACTGTCCGCGGAGTCTGGCGAAACTCATGGAGTTCATCGGTGTCCTTTATGTGCCTAGCGACGAGGATGGAAGCCGCTATCAAGATGACACGCTTGCGCCCCTCGTCCATTCGGGAATGTTAGCATGTTCGCCTTTTGTTCGTCTACCCACTCACGTGCAATTGAGAGTGCCTCCTCAGCCTGTTAGCATGTTGCGCACCGTAGCCCGTTATCTTTTATCCTTGCGCGTTCTTTCGGCGCTTCAACTCCGTCCCTGCTGCTAGCATTTGGGGCAGTATCATATTCCGCTCCTACTAAGATTTCTCTCAATTGGAAGGGTTTCTCTCAATAAACCGGAGCTAGTGCCGGGCAGAAAACTTCACGCAGGATCGTCGCTTGAGAACGCTGGGCATACCAGCGCACTACTGGTATGCGAAGGTCGAAAATGTTTGTCCTGCCTGAAGAATTCAGCCTAGAGTTCTTCTCCCACTCTCTCCGCCAGTTCTTTGTAATCTAGCACTTACATCGTGGTGATACTTAGACTGATACCACAAGTCAGGAAGGTCTCTCCATCAACCGCGAAATCAACGTCACCAAGCGCGTCAAGACTCCCTGATCGCGGCCACGAAGTTCGCGTCGTGAACGCCTCCGCCGAGCCCTGGTACTCCGAGCACTCGCTACAGGACTATCTCGCCGATTCCGACCGCTACGACGAACTTGATCGGCAGTTCGCCTTGCGAAACAGGCAATAGGTCCGGTAGTGCAAACGAAAATATGTCCCGCCGACCTCAGAACTCGCGACTACCGACAGCGCGGGCCAGGACTATAGCGATTCACTGCGTAAGGAGGGCTTCCTCTGAAACGTAGGGCTTGCCTGGCCGTCGCGATAGACTAGACCGATTGACAAAGATAGCGGGGCTTTAATCCGGGATAGTGTTTCCAGGTTTAGTCACATCGTCAGCACACCGGTGTTGGGAAAGTGCCAGTGGAGCGAGGTTGGACGGCTGATGGAATGTCAGTCGAAATCGGTTCCCATACGCCGACGTCTGGCCCGGAACAATATCGGGGGGAGGCCAGGTTCAAGCGCAATTCCAGAGACAAGAAGTCCCACGAATGGCACATTATTCATGTCCCGCTAAGCCTGCCTCGGCGCAGACCGAGCTTCAGCTTTCTTAATGCTGACGGTCTTGTTGGTAATGAGTGGTTTGGCCCAGAAGCCGACGCTTAGAACACACGCGAAGGTGAGGTAGAGAAATGCCACTCCAGCGCGCAGGCCGAAGTGGTCCCCGATCCGACCGATTATCAGCGGCACCACGGCGCCACCCATGATTCCGGTGCTCAAAATTCCGGCGAATGAACCGTGGTGCTCAGCAACGGAGTTGAGTCCCAGGGAAACCAGGATCGGCCACATGACGGATGCGAAGAGGCCGATTGCAGGAAAGGCTATGACTGAAACGCTCGCCGGACCGAACAGAGCGGCGGTCAAGCACAGGAGTGCTCCCAGGCAAGTGCCGATCAAGACGTAGCGGCTGTCGAAAATCTTCAAAAGCAACATCCCGATAAAGCACCCCACCGTGAGTAGTCCCCAAAACCATGACACCGCGGTTGCGCCGGTCGTGTGAGGATCGTAGCCGTGATATTTCGACAAAAACTCAGAGATCCAATTCGCCGTGCCCTGTTCTGATCCGACATAGGCAAAAACACAGAGGAAGAAGGCCCAGACCATCGGCTTGCGAAAGAGGCTGCCATACGTCTGCAGCGAACCGGCCTGCTCGTCGGCGGTGAGCTCCACGCGCGGAAAACGGCTGCAGGAAAGTAGCGCCACCATCGCTAGGGTAAACACAGCGAATATCCAGTACATGGAGGCCCAAGGCAGCGTCTGGGGAGTAATCCTGGCTAGAAGGTCGAGCAGGGGATTTCTATTTGAGTGCTCGCTACCCAAGTTCAAGACCAAATACGAATACATATATGGACTCAGAAAGGAAGCGCTACCGAATACAAGTTGGGCGAAAGCAGAATTGAATGCAAAATTCTCTTCGCCTCCGGCAACCCGCAGCAGAGGATTGATCGCGGTTTGCAGCGTAGCCATCGCCGATCCCATTACGAACAGCGAGACCACGGCTACTGTGTAGCTCGGGTGAAAGGCAAAACTCAGTGATCCGGTCGTGCCCACTAGAAATGCAACAATCATCACGGGCTTCTCCCCAAAGTGTTCCACCAGAAAGCCGGCGGGAATCGACAGCACTCCATAAGCGATAAAGAATGAGAAAGGGAGGAACGCCGCGGCAGCCAGACTTACTTTAAAGCTGTTGATGATGTCGGGCACGATCGGACCGAGAATATTGGTGAGCAACGACATCACGAAAAAGGTCAGGAATACGATGGCTACCATGTATCGGTTTCTTTGCATGGAGCGAGAGGTCATCCGCATTCTTTTATTTATTCCTTGGTGGTCACTTTTGAGGCCAATTCAAAACGGCCAGGTTCACGCCCTGCCTGAGCGGCTAAAGCCAGTGTGACCATCTGAATGGGCAGTATCTCGACGATTGGATGGATCGACCGCGGCACCGAAGGTAGAAGGCAGGAGCGTGACGCCGCGCCCTCGCCGATTAATTCAGCTCGTCCCCCTTTTCCGCGAATGTCGGCGAAGAGACTCTGGTTCAGTTCTCGTGTTTTGTTTTCTCCGGCAAAGACGAAGACAAAAGTTTCATCGCTGAGCATTTCAAATGGTCCGTGCCGAAATGCCGCACTGCTCATACCTTCGGCGTGGAAATGGTCGGACTCCTTAATGGTCAGAGCCCCGGTTCCAACCGCGGCGAGCGATGGTCCGCGGCCGACGAGGAATAGATTTCGAGTGCCGTCGAGCATTTGCGCCAGGTCTTGCACATGCGCTTTCCAGTGGACAAGGTAATTCCGAACCGCTTGACCAGCGGCTTCCAGTTCCTGCCGTGTGCGTTGCAAATCACGCTCACACATAACATCGCCAAGCCACTGCAAAGCCATCAACGCCGTCAGATAGGTCTTGCAGGAAACCGAAAACTCTTCGCCAGCCAGGCTGAGGATGGATGCGTCGGCTTGCTCAGCTAGAGGACTACCCGGTGTATTCGTAACCGCAATCACGGACGACTTGCCACGATTCATCTCCAGCAAGTGGACAACTTCGGCACTCTGGCCGGACTGAGACACCGCTACGATCAAGGTCTTTGGATCGAAGAGGCGATTCTGATAATGCAGAAGTTCGGAAGTCTCCACCATCATGGCGGTGAAACCATGATCGATCAGATCGATGTTGAGGGGATGGAGAGCGTGGAAAGAAGAGCCCATTCCGGTAAGGACAACGGTGTCGAAGTTGCCTTGTTGCAGCCGCCCCGCGAGTCGCTGAAGAGCCTCCGAGACTTCGAGTTCCGCCAGCGTTTTTTCGAGAGCACGCGGTTGATCGAGGATATCGCGAAGGTAGGCGCCTTCGACCGCGGAGAAATCAGATCGCACGGATCGCGTCCTCCAAGCCGAAACGGTGGTACCAAACTCTCGCGGCTCCGATCAAATTTGCATCATCGCCCAGCGATGCCAAGGCCAATTCTGTTCTATCGAACGGAACCAGTCGGCAACTGGCCACGATGGTCTTTCGAATTCCCTCTAGAAAGAGGACAGCGCTTTTCATTACGCTGCCGCCTAGGACAATGATCTCGGGCACAAACATGGTAACCAGATTCGCCATGCCCAGACCGAGGTAGCGGCTTTCATTCTCAACGGCACGCATAGCCCAATCGTCGCCTCGCCGAGCGAGTTCGCAAATTGTCTTGGCGGTTAGTCCGGCGCGGTGGGGATAATCCGGTGGCGCATTCTTCTCCAACCATGCAACCATGGCCGGGCCGGCCGCCAGAGATTCCCAACATCCGCGAAAGCCGCACACACAAGGCGGACCAGAAGGATCGACAAGGTGATGACCAATCTCCGGATGAGACTGATCGACGCCACGATAAAGTTGTCCGTCAAAAAGAAGCCCCGTTCCGATTCCGGTTCCGATCGTCACATAAATCAATTTCTTTCTGTTCCGGCCAGCGCCCCACCCGGCTTCTCCCAGAGCGGCAGCGTCGCCATCGTTCTCGAGGGCTACTTTCACTTGAAATAAATGGCTGAGATCTTTGACCGGATTTTCTCCCTTCCAGTTGGGAAAAAAGTTGACCTCGCCGAAGGCGCCCGTCAGAGGATCAACCGGTCCGGTTGACCCGATTCCGATGCCGGTGATTTGCACATGCGAGTTCTGAGCTGTGGCTCGCAGCAACTCCGTGACATTGCGCAAAGCGTTCGCATAGCCGCCATCAGGATTGGTCGGGCATTCCTGGTGGGCTAAGACTTTGCCGTCGCCATCAATCATTCCGACGGCTATCTTGGTCCCTCCGATATCTACAGCTGCAATCAAGGGGTCTCCTGTTGATCGTCCTTAATTTGAACTATTTCCACTCCAGTACCGCACCCTCGTAAGCCCCGATGTCGACCTTGAAGTTGGAGCCAGAGACTTGAATTTGCGTCGGCCCTTGCGCTGTGATTCTTGCAACCGAATGTAGAGTTCCGGCGGCTGTGATGGTCACAGTTTCCGGAGTGGATCCATGATTAGTGATGACCGCATAGCCATGTGTTCCACCGCTCAGGGCGCAGACTTCCACCGATGGCTGGTCACTTCGAAACAGTGGCTTGACACCTGACCATTCGCGGAAAGCTTCGTAGATTCGGTGCGTATTTTCAGGCTTATCAAAAGCCGCGGGCAGGTTCGCAAGATAATTTTCTAACGGATAAGCGCTCAATAGTGTCTTGCCGGAGCCCACCGTATTGGCCACGAGCGCGGGCCGATTGTCCTGATCCACTGCGATGACAGTCCCGCCTTTCACCTCAAGAATCGAACCCCACGAACGGGGCGTTGCCGAAGGCACGAGGTAATGAAAAGTGTCACCGACTTTTAGATCCCCGAATGGGGCAACGACTTTAAGAGTGACTTCCTCTTTCGGATTCGCGTCGACCATCCTTGCTCCGAAAAGCGACTCCATCTCCGGGATGGCGGCATCAGCGGCAACCGAGGCATAGAGTGCCCCTCCTTGGGTGACATACTGTTTTGCTTTCTCCCAGAAATCCGAGTGCACGTGAACCAGAAAACTATCCGTGCTGGTCAAAGGCGAAGGCATCAGCACCATCGGACGCTTTTGCCAATCGTCATACTCTCGCGGAAAGTCTGCCTTCATTCCGGCGCGCCGCGCGAGCACAAAGGACGACAACCACGAACCGGTGATCCATAAATTTTCTTCGTTGAATGCGGGCTGCGATTGGCCCGCTACATTTGCTCCTTCATCGGTCGAGGTGTAAGGAACAAGTTCTGGACCAGTCAAGCCGAAGTGAGAAAAATCGCCGTGCGGTTTTGACCACTCGTAGGGAACGATGATGCCGGCGTCGGCTGGAGCCGGCTCGATTCCCGTCAGATCCAGGCGCCCGACGATATCCTCGAATTCCTTAAACATTCTTGCAGACGGCCGGTCTTTCCCGTCCCAGGTGGTGAGGCCGAATTGCGTTTCGTGCGGAGAGCGGAGATAAGGCACTTTGTGGAACTGGTCCGGGGCGGCATCGGTGTAGCACCAGAGAAGAAATCCATTCGCACCCGCGCCGAGCCCGGAGTAGAGGCTGGCGCGCAGAAACTTTGCGATCTGCTCTGGATCATACTGCGCTGACGAAGCCCCGATCTCTTGCACCATAACTGGCTTGCCTGCGCCGCCCGACAATGCGCTCTCGAAAGCTGAACCGTACGTGCCGCGCTCGGAAAGCATTGCATCGGGAAAAAGTTTGGGCGCGTAAATGGAATAAGGATGAATGCTAAAGAAGTCCGCCTCTTCGCTAAGATTGTCTGGACGGAATGGACCGCGTCCGACATCCTCCATGCTGGTGCCTACTACGATGGGATGGAGCGAATCGTGACGCCGGATCGACCAGGAAAGCAGCCGCGTCCAGTTAATAGCCATCGCATCGGTTGTGCTATCCGGCACAATCCAAAATGGAGGCTCATCGGTTAAATCCCACCCAAGAATCGCGGTTTCTTTTCCATAGCGGCGGGCGAGTTCGCCGACGTGGTCGGTCTCGATCCGCAGCATGTCTGGATCAGAATGAGGATGCCTGCCCTGGCGGTAAGGGACATCCCAATACGCCTCGCCCACTTCGCCGCCGATCAAGAGACTCGGGTGTAAGTAGATGTGGTAACGATTTGCGAGCGAGATCAGAAAATCGAGTTTGCGAAATGCCTCGGGATCGTAGTAGCCGGGGCGAGGCTCAAGCCATGCCCAAACAAAATCGAGGCGAATGGTGTTAAAGCCGAGTTCGTGCATGCGCGCAAAATCAGCTTCGATCGCCTTCGGATCCCACTGCGTTGGCCATTGCATGGCCGCCTTCGCCGGTACCCAGTTTGCTCCCACTGGGATAAAGCGATGGCCATCGCGAGAAAAGTAGTTCCCGTCCAGATGGACCGCCGGTAGAAATGGTGCCGACTGCCTGGTCACAGCCGGAGAGTTGTGGTCTGACGAACTTTCTTTTGCCTGCGCGAACGCTGACGGAAAAATGGAGACGATTGCGACCCCAGCGATCGTAATCTGTCGAATTCTTGTGAAATGCATTCGTTTCATTCCGCTCCTGAAGTTCGCTGGCACCATGGTGGCCGGATGCCGGCGAATCAGGAACCGCCCCGGCAAAATACTAAAATGAAAAATTTACTGAAACCTGAATCTGCCGCGACTCATGCAGCGTACTAGTGATCTGTCCCGCGGTTGGAGTATCCACCTGATTATTGGGCAGGGCAAACTGCGGAGTATTGAATAGATTGAAGATCTCGCCTCGCAGTTGGAGCTGGCCTTTCTCTTTTATTTTGAAATCCTTGAAGACGGAGAAGTCAGTATTGTAAAACGCTGGACCCCGAAGGCTGCCCCGGGTCGCGTTTCCGAACATGGTGGCGAAGGTCTGTCCTGGAGCAAGCGGTGCAAAGGCGAATGCGGCGGGGTTGTACCAACAGTTGAGATTCTGGTGAGTCGAATTCGCGCAGCCCGCGCTAGGGCCTCCGTTGTTACCGCCATCAAAACCCACGGCGGCATTGGAAAAGTCATACGGATGGCCGACTAAGTCCGGACGTGGTCCGCCCGAGCCTGTATTGGTGGGATCGAAAGACAGATACGGCGTGAACGCCTGGCCGGAGTATAGCGAAATGATCCCGTTCAACTGCCAGCCTCCGGTAAGCAATCCCAACCGGCCCGGGTCCTGGAGGTAGCGCCGCCCGGGACCAAACGGGAGTTCATAGGACCATGCGGAGGTAAACTGGTGACGGAAGTCGGGAGTAACATCGCCGCGCTCGGCGCGCATGTTGTAAGTATCTTGCGGCTCGCCGTCGGAGTTGGGCGTTTCGCTTTCCGTCGCCTGTCCGATGGTGTGCTGGAAAGTGTAACTGTTCAGCATGCTCCATCCATTCGAAGAGCGCTTTTCAAAGCGAACCTGCAGGCCATGATTGATCAGGCTGATGTCATGGCCTTCGGTGCGGATCGCGGCGATGTTGGGAACGGTCGACTCGTAAGGCCGTCCTTCGTTTCCGGACGCATCGGAAAAATTAGAATCCAGCGGTTGCGTGGCCTGGTTGAGATTTCTCAGGTAAGTCAGATGGACTCCCCGAGTTCCCTCGTATCCCACCTGGAGCACCATGTCCTTCATGAGTTGGCGCTCGACGTTCAGGTTCCACTCCTGAATGTAGGTGGTGGGATTGTGGAAGTAGGCGGCACTAGCGCGGCCCGTGGGATTCGTAATGCTGGAAAAAACAATGGGAGACGGTCCCTGAGAGAGAACCATTACGGGTGTGGAGGAGCCCAAAGCAGCAGTGAGGGACTCGCTTCCATAGACGCCGGGCAAATCATTGTAGGCCAATTCGGTATCGTTCTGGTCTGCCTGTTCGTCGTAGAAAATTCCGTAGCCGCCGCGTATCGCGGTCTTACCGGAGTCGCCGAGGGAGTAGGCAAAACCGATGCGCGGGGAAAAATTCTTCCAGTTCGTAACTACATCGCCAGAACGGCTCGTACCGGGGGTAACTCCGGGAGCGACAAAGTATCCCGTTTGAAAATCAAAGTTAGCCAGGCGATTGTGTTCTTCGACCATGGGCGTGTACACATCGTAACGAACCCCAAGATTGAGAGTAAGTTTGTCTGATGCTCGGTAGTCATCCATGAGATAGGTACCGAATTCCCACCAGCGCATGCCGTAGGCTCCGGTTTGTGCGTCGCGGAAAAGGCTCTGCGTGTAACCAATCAGAAAATCGGCCAGCGGATCATTAGTAAACTGGCCGGTATAGAAAAAGTCTCCGTGCGGATTCTGTACCTGATAAAAACCGTGCTCGCGCCGCCGCAGGTCGCCACCCATCTTGAAGGAGTGATGTCCCCGAGTATAGGTGAAGGCATCGAGCAACTGATAGTTATCCTCGTTGAGCGTTTCCGGGAAATAATCGCCGTTTCCCAGCGGATTCAAACCGCTAATCTGGATATTCGGCAGGCCGCCGGTGATTGGGCTATTGGGATTGTTAATTCCCGGAATTCCCAATTGCGTAGCCAGCGGCTGTCCTTGGAAAAAAGGAAGGGCATCGACCACGTAACGCGTGTAACCGATCTTCAGTTCGTTGATCTTGGTCGGGGAAAACGCCTGCACGTCGCTAAGGCCCGCGAGCAGAGACTTGTTGTTGATGTCACCGGTGAAGGAACCGCCTCCGGCGATACCAGGAAACGGGTCGGGATTATGATCCTGCACATTGCCATAACTAAAGATGCCAAAAAAACTATTCTGCGAACTGATCTGGTGATCGACGCGGACATCGAATGCGTCCTGATTATTGCGGTTGACCGGATTGTAGAGAAAGAGATCTCCCAACGCAGGCGCAACATTTGGCTGCGGAAAAAGGGCGCCCGTTTTGAGCGCAGCTGGATCAAGGCACGCTCCACCCGTGGGACTCGGACAGGACGGTATAACGTTCGGACTCGCGTTGTTATTTCCCATGAACTGATTGCCAGTCACTGGATCAACGACGACGGTGGGGGAGGGTCCGGTTAACAGGTCGGAAAAGTTTCCTCCAACCTCGGAAGGGCTGGGCACAGGAGACAGATAGGTTTCGGAGGTGCGGATGCGCCGTCCCTGATAATCCGCAAAAAAGAAAGTTCGATCTCGAATGATTGGCCCACCGAAAGAACCTCCGAATTCGTTGCGTTTGAAACCGGGAATGGGCGCACTCGGATTGTCGAAATAGTTTTTCGCATCCATAAACGAGTTGCGGAGAAACTCGAACGCGCTCCCGTGAAAACGATTGGTCCCTGCTTTTGTCACCACATTGACAACCGCCCCGCCCTTGCCGATGTCGGCGCTGAAGTTGTTGGTTTGAACTTTGAATTCCTGAATCGCATCGATCGGAGGTTCGATCAGCTCGAAACCAATCTGTTGCTCGTTGTTGTCGAATCCGTTTAAGAGGTAGTTGTTGTTGGTCGCCCATAATCCATTCACCTGGATGGAACCATTGCCACGCTCATCCTCGGGGATATTGCCCTGCTGCACGTTGCCTGTGCTGCCAGTGCTCGCCGGACCCATGTTCACCCCGGGGCTGAGATAGGCGAGCTGAACGAAATCTCGTCCGTTGAGCGGGAGTTGGTGAACCTGGCTTTCCCCGATCACTTGCCCGATCGACGAAGTTTCCGACTCCACCAGTGGCTCGGCGGCTGTGACGATGATTTGCTCCTGCACGGAGCCCACGACCAAAGAAAAATCCACACGCACAACTTGATTGATATCGAGCTTGAACGGGGCCTCAACCGCCGTCTTGAAGCCCGCTCGCTCTGCCTTCACCGTGTAAATTCCGGGTTTCAATTCCGTTACCACGTACTCACCTGCATTGTTGGTAGCAATCTTCATCTCGGCGTTCGTCTGGGTTTCGGTGACGGTCACCGTGGCCGCTGACACGATTGCACCGGAAGCGTCCTTGACCGTCCCGACAATTTTTCCCGAATCGACTTGAGCGTTCACGATGATAGGAGCACAAAGCAAGAATAAAAAGATGTTCGCGAAGACGCGGGCAAACCTTCGCGAAGAGGTCATGCGCATGCATCCTTGCAAATCGTGCCTAGCGGGATTAGCGACCATGATTGGAATCTCCAAGGTTACAAACGTATATGAACCTCGTATGCATAAATGATGTCAAGGTCATTTTTGATTGAGAAGCATACATTCGCATATTGAGGGCTCATCTGATGCTTGTAAGATGTTTATATTTAGTAGTTTATAAACACACTAAAGACCCGCAGACCATTTACATAATAAGTTTGCAAAATTGCGGTAGGTCTATGATATATACGTTGCATACTATGTTTATAGAGGCTCTCTCCTGACACAACCTGATCCCATTACGGTCGAAAGGCTAGGTCTGACGATTGACCGCCACAGCTTCGTGCCCTACTACGTGCAGATTGTGGATCATGTGCGCGAATTGATCATGAAGAACAAGTTGAACCAGGGCGAGACGTTTTGCTCGGAAGGCGAAATTGCCCAGGCTCTCAAGGTCAGCAAGATGCCGGTGCGCCAGGCCTTCCAAAAACTGCGCTCCGAAGGACTGCTCGTAATTGCCAAGGGCAAGCGCCCCATCGTTGGATCCGGCCGCGTACCCTGGAATTTTCAGCAACTTCGCGGCTTCAGCGAGGAGATGCGAAGGCGTGGCCTTACTCCCTCCGCTCGCCTGCTCAGCATGGGACTGGAAGACCCTGAGTTGGAAGTAGCGCAGGCTCTCAAGTTGACGCCAGGAGAGCGCGTCTACCGGATCAGGCGACTTCGCTCAGTCAATGAAGAGCCGGTCGCCGTGGTCACCAGCAACCTTCCCGCACGCATATTCTCAGGCATCGACAAACTGGATCTGGAGAAACAGTCACTGTACGCCATTTTCGAAAACAGCTATAAGCGCAGGCTGCAGTGGGCGGAAGAAGTGATCGGGGCTGTGATTGCCGGAGAAGACGAAGCTGAGATCCTTCAGACGTCGGTAGGAACCGCGCTGCTCATCATCAAAGAGACAACTTACGACACGCAAAACGTGCCTATTGAATATAGCGTTTCATTATTGCGCGGCGATCGCTATACCGCTTCGGTAATTTCAGTCCGCAAACCTGAGGTAGGAATAGGGAAAGCTGCTTTGCGTGTGTGAAATAGAAAAAGGGCCAACCCCGCGGCTGGCCCTAATTTCTGCAGCCCTAGGGTTGGCTCTGCATGTCGGTGTTGAACCACCTCCCAGACGGAACCGGGGCTGGAGTTATAGGGCACGGCCGTGTCCCCCCACTCCCAAAAAAAAAGACGCACACATTTCGCACACGAACTTCCGGAATTCAGTTCGCTTCGCTGCTTCTGAGTGATGTTTGATAACTGCCATCGTTCGTGCAGGCCACTGGAATCGCGGCTGGAATTCTGTTGGCTAGCTGCACACTTACACAATATTTAATCCGTAGGTAGCTGAACAAACTCCATACATTCTGACTTCATTGCCAACCTCGACCGTATAGAAAACAGTGACAGTAAGACGGGACGCTACTTCCTCGGCAATGGTCCGAATGAACGAACCTCCATCAGTCATCAGAACTGAAAGTTGATCAGAGTTGATAGGAGGCTGACCCATCCGTTGCAAACCATCGATAGTCGAAGTCATCAGTGTAATCACGGTGCCAACGAGGGGAATCAAACTGGCGGGTCCGAGTATCCAGGGGATTTGGGCGGCGTTACCCTGTTGCTTGAAGAAGCGAGCGAAATTTTGAGCGTCCAATTTAGTCAAGACTTTTTGGTCAATAATGAGCTTCTTTGCTCCCTGAATTTTGGGGTATGCACTTCTGGGAAGTTCAACCCACAAGTTTCCCGAGGCTGGCTGTCCCTTGATGGATAGTCCGGAATTCGGAAACAAAGACCCTGCCGAGAGAAACGTTGTCGAGAAATTGAAAGGATCAGCTATAGAGAAATATCCATTTGGCATGGTCGATCTCCCTCACCAATGCGGGCCTCCAACGGTGGCTGTTTTGCGCCAGACACTTTATCCCGCGTCATCACTTTCCGCAACTCGTCTGGGCCAATTTCTCAGTGAGCTTTGGGACCAACAGCGAAAAGAATTCCTCAGTCTGATAGTCTAGCCTCCTGGAGGGTTACGCCTCGGTTCTTTATTTTTGTTCCCCGTCGCTTCTTGACAAGAGGATTGTCGCGCATGGACGTTGAACGCATCATTGACGACATTGAGCAGCTACAGGAAATGTTCGAAGCGCCGGATATTAGGCCGCTCAGCGCAAGCGACATCTCTGCTGCCAATCGACGGCACGACGAAATGCTCGCGCATAGCCCGTGGTTTCGGATTTGGCAACATTACGGAGTTTGCTGCCGAACCGAATCCCTCCGAATAGACTAGACGGAATTAAAAGCTAAGCCTCCGGAGGAATTCGGATACGCCCATCCTCGGCGATAGACTCGAAGGGAAGAGCTTTATTCACGAGCATGGCGAAGGAATCGAGCTTTACTCGCGATCAGCCCAAACCCGTTCTTACTGGCGGCATTCTCTAAGCTCAACGATTCTGCGCGGGCCGCGACTGACTGTCCTGCCCTCTTTCTCAACTCGGCCATGGCTAGCCGCGTCTCGAACTCAAGCTCCAAAAGATGATGAGAATGGGCGCTTTGAAGTGTCTTCTGTAGTTGTGCGCTGGCTGCTGGGAAATGGCCTAACAAGTCTTGCACGCGACCAGACATCATTTCGAACTGCAAACGGAACAAGGTGTTCGCACTTTTGTCGGCCAGTAATTTAGCCTTTCCCGCCTCAGACTCGGCTTCAGGAAGCTTGGATTCGGCCAGCAGGGCATCGATCAGAACAACGCTGGCGGCCAATTCGTCGTCGGCCTGCTGATCTTGATGAAACTGTTCTTTGCATTTACGGATCACAGTTTCGGCATCGGCGGCATGGCCTTGCTCAATCGACAGCCGCGCCAAGGCGAGTTCCGTTTCCGCGACGGCTTGCTTATCCCCAATCTCTTTACAGAGAATCAGCGATTCCTGGTGTGAGCTGCGAGCTGCCGGCAAATCGCCTTGATCCGCAAGCACGTCTCCGGTTCCAGCTAGCGCATAAGCCACGGCACGGTTGTCAGCAATTTCCTGCGCGATGGCTCGGGCCTGCTTGTAACCGGCAAGAGCTGCTTTCAGGTCGCCACGCAGTCTCGCAATCTTGGCCAGATCGGCGAGGGTAAGCGCAACGCCGTCTTTGTCTCCCATTTCCTTGTAGCCTGGAATCGCGTCCGAGAGCCCGCGTGCCGCTTCCGCCAGATCTCCGCGAGCCAGAGAAATATCGCCCAGGTTAGCGGAGGCGGTGGTGACGCCCTCGAGATCACCGATCTGACGAAAGACCTTGATCACTTCCCGGTACATTGCTTCTGCACGATCCAGGTCGCCCTGTTCATAGTAGAAGATGGCGAAATCAGCCGTGGTGCGAGCTGCGTTGTCGCGATCGCCAACTGCTGTGTACCTCTTTCGAGCATTGTCGCAGTCTTGGGCGGTGGAATCGCCATTGCCGATCTGACAGAGAATTCCGTAGGCTCGTGCGACGATTAGTTGCAAACCCTGGGCGTTCCCCTTTTCGATAGCGCGCTGGGCGGCAGCCTGCGCCTTGACGACATCGTTATTCACCCAAGCGCGTGCTTCCAGATAGTCGATCCGTGGGTCGCCGCCAGCAGGAAGCGGCAGATGCCGGAGAGTTTCCAGAGTATGCAAAGCATCTGCAGGACTTACCCATCGCTGTTCTTCGGCGAGCCGAAGACCATAGTCCAAACTGTCCGGGAACTGGATAAAAAGTTGTCGATACGAATCGATGGCTCGCTTCCGATCTTGGATCGTGGCGTAGTACTGACTATCGATCAGCAGACGATCTTCTGGCCCCAAGTGCCCGGAAAGACCGCGGGCCCGTTCCGCCTCATCACGGGCCTTCAGGCTGTAGCCGAGGTGATTCCATGCGTCGGACAAAGCAGCGTGCGTCAAGGGAAACGCGGGCTCGACGGCTGCAGCCTGGATGAGAGAATCTCGGGCTTTTACAAAATCAAACGCCCACAAACGCTCCAATCCCTGCGTGTAAAGCTTGACCGCAAGGGGTTTCGAAGGCAGAGCGGCTCGTGCCTGCGCGATGGCTTCTCCTGAAACCGGCGTCGCTCCCAGGCTCTGCCGCAGGGACGCACCTGCCTCGCTGACGAGTTCAAACAGATCATTCTCGTTTCCGACGAAGGCCTGCTCGGCGATGGTCTCGCCATGTTCGGTGTCTTGAATGCGAACGTCCAGACGAATCCTCCTTTCTCCTTTTCCGGGCAACGGCGTAAAGGAGCCAAGTACGACTACATCTGCTCCGGGATTCGTATAGAGACGTTTAAGGGTTTCCTTCGCCAGGCTGTCTTCGTCGGTCAAGGGGAGTTCCCGTTTGGCTCGCGCCACGTCCTCACCCGAGACCATACGTAAGGCGTTATCAGCGGCGAGTTCGGTACCGAGCATTTCCGCAAATGCCGGCGAGAGCCAGTTGTCCTCGGAACGTCCCGGCAAATTGCGAAAGCCCATGACGGCTACAGATCGTCGAACGTGTACCGGAGGAAGGTTGGTAACGGCCGCAGTCTTATTTTCGATTCTGGTGCGCGGAAGGCGGAATCGATAAGCGATACTCCCGATCACTAGCAGAATGAATGCAGCAATTGCAATGGAACGCAAACTCCGGCCGGAAATGGCAGAGTCTTTTTCTGCGCGGGGCGAAGAAATCGGCGCTGATATCGTTTCAGGTGTGACGGGGCGGACCGGATCCTGTGACTCTGTGACCGTAGTGACCGGTGCCAAAAACCGGTAGCCTTGCCGCGGTACCGTTTCCACATAACAGGGTGCGTCCGCATTGTCTCCGAGTGCATCGCGGATTTTCCGGATCGCGACTCCCAGGCTGTTATCGAACTCTACAAAAGTGTTCTCCGGCCAAAGGCGCTGGCGAAGCTCTT
This sequence comes from Candidatus Sulfotelmatobacter sp., assembly GCA_049684755.1. GTDB lineage: Bacteria > Acidobacteriota > Terriglobia > Terriglobales > Acidobacteriaceae > Sulfotelmatobacter. The sequence continues at coordinate 50,398 of JBAVGI010000509.1, read as the reverse complement.
CCCGGGAGACGACCTCTCCTGCTTTCTCCACCAGAATTGCCAACATGCGGAAGGGCAGATCTTGCAGCTTGAGCTGCTTACTGTTGCGAGTGAGCGTGGCCCGACTGGAATCAAGCTGGAACGGACCAAACCTGTAAGCAGTTTTCTTGTGAAGCTCCCCAAGCGACACGCGATTCCCTTTGGCCAAAGATGGTAGCACAGGCCCGTTAATAAGGAGGTCTAAGCCCATAGAAACCTGACCCTTATCAGTTAAAGCAGGTTTAAAGGACAGTTTTATTGACCCGGCGAACATGTCCCTGCAGATTGATGCTCGCAGGGCAGCGATTCGCGCGATCACCAGTTCGGAGGGCTGCCCACAAGCCATCAGGGCGGAAGTGGCATCGGGGGGTGCCACTTCCACCTGGGGACGCCACTTGAGAGGTAAGGAAGATAGAGGTAAGGAAGATAGGGGTAAGGAAAATCATGATGAAACGAATCCTGATCGTCGTAATCCTGTTGGCGATTCCCGCTTGCTTCGGGCAGACACACACCCCGAAAGTTCGCGCGTATTACATAGCCGCGGACGAGGTCGACTGGGACTATGCCCCCGGCGGCGTCAACAAGATGATGGGCATGAAGTTCGATGGCTACTCGAAAGTCTTTGTCGAGCGCGGCCCGCATCGCATTGGGAGTATCTATCGCAAAGCACTGTATCGCGAATATACGGACGAAACGTTTGCCCACCTTAAGCCCCGGCCGGCAGAGTGGGAATCCTCCGGAATTCTCGGTCCGATTCTGCGGGCCGAGGTCGGCGATACGATTCGCGTAGTCTTCAAGAACAATGCCACGCATCCCTATAGCATGCATCCCCATGGAGTCTTCTATAAGAAAGACTCGGAGGGTGCACTCTACGAGGATGGGACGTCTGGTTCAGACAAAGGCGATGACGCTGTACCGCCCGGCAAGACCCACGTTTACACCTGGGAGGTACCGGAACGGGCCGGGCCTGGACCAAATGATCCAAGCTCGATCGTGTGGCTCTACCACTCGCACGCCTATGAAATGAGAGACGTCCACAGCGGACTGGTGGGCGCAATCATTATCTCGCGTCGCGGTGCCGGCGATGCTTCCGGAAAACCTAAAGATGTCGACAGAGAGTTCGTCTGCTTATTCATGCTGTTCGATGAAAACCAGAGCTGGTATCTGGACTACAACATACAGACTTACACCAGCGATCCTAAGGGTTTGAATAAGGGTGAGTTCATTCCAGTCGACGCCGACGGAAATCTGGCTCCCGCCGGCACTGGCTTTTCGGTCGCCAATGGAAAGTTCGCGATTAACGGATACATCTATGGAACTGGACCCGTCATGACCATGAAAAAGGGGGAGCGCGTTCGCTGGTATCTCGTCGGTCTCGGCGAGGGGTTTAGTTTACACACCCCGCATTGGCACGGAAATGTCGTACTACAGGATGGCAAACGTACCGATGTGGTTTCCCTTTTGCAAGCACAGATGGTCACGGTGGATATGATCCCCGATGATCCGGGTACTTGGATGTTTCACTGCCATCTTGATGACCACATGGAAGCCGGGATGATGGCGTTCTACAAGGTCGAGCCGTAATTTAAATGGATCATTTCCGCACTGGCACGGCAGCGCGGTTCTCCAGGATGGAAAGCGCACGGATGTGGTCGAACTCATGCAGGCGCAGATGCGCACCGTCGATATGGTTCCCGAGAATCCGGGCACTTGGATGTTCAACTGCCACATCGACGACCCCATGGACGCCGGGATGTCGGCGCTGTGCAAAGTCGAGCCGCGAAGACCTGCTGGCTTGATGATTGGACACTTACAGTATGAAATTTTCGTTCAAACTCAATACCACGGAGGTTCGTTTTATGAAGAGGATTCCGCTCGGTATCCTGTTTCTTTGCGCTGCCGTCTGCGCCTTTGGCCAAACTCTGCCCATCAAGGAAGGGCTCTGGGAAAGCACCGTCTACAACGACGACGGCACGCCCAGCGTACGCATCCTCAACTGCGTCACCCAGAAAAACTTCGCCGAGATGTTAACCAAGGCCAACACCCATCCCGGCTGTAAGGTGGCAAGCCAGAACATCACCAGCCATGGCATGACAGTAGATATTTCCTGCAGCAACCAGAACGTTCAGACGAGCGTACACCAGGTGTTAGAACTCGTGGATTCAGAACATGCTCGGGGCACAACAACAATGAAGATGGTCTATAAGGGCAAGTCTAGTGACTCGACCACGAAGTCCAGCGGTCATTTCGTCAAATCCGACTGCGGAAAGGTCAAGCCTGACGATCCCCAAATCATCACTGAGTGAGAAGTCGGGATGCGAAAGAAGACGCGCACATCTGGATTTCCGAAAGCAGAGGACTACCACTTCGCGATGAACAGGATGTGGTTGTCCGAGGGAAAGCGGAAAAGAATACCGCTCAACACGATTTGAGTACACCACCCCAGGCGCCGGTTCAAGTTTGCAAGGAGCGTTAACCATGGCTAATTTCTGCGTCAAATGCGGTGCACCTCTCAGTGGTCCTTTTTGTGTGAAATGCGGCGCGGACATGAGCAATGTCGGCACGCCGCCGCAACCACGATCGCCATCTCCGGTGGCCCAAACGCCGCAACCAGCGGCGGTTCCGACATCCACCGGGCCGGCGCCCGCGAAGCAAGGGATGAGCGCGCTGGCCAAGCTGGGCATTGCGGCGGTCGTAGTCGTCTTCGTTGGTGGCGCACTCGCGGTCGGAGGTCTTTATTACGCCGCCCACCGAATCAGTCAAAAACTTCATGAGGAAGCAGGGAGCATTCTTGGATCAAGCTCAGGCTCCGCCAGCCCGGATTCCTCGAGCGGCGGAACAGCCTCGGGAAACGTGGGCGGGATCGACGCTTGCCGCCTGTTGAGCAAAGAAGACGTCGGCCGCGCGGTCGGGGTCGAGATCGCGCGCGCGCAACCTGGGGACAATTCGTGTTCTTACATCGCGAAGGGTGATAAGGCCGACATGCTCGCAAAACACACCACCGCGATGATGGCCGCCCGCGGTGCGGACAAACAGACGCAACAAACGATCCAGAAATTTGCGGGAGGCATGTTCAAAACATTTCAGAGCGAACAACCGGCAGCGGAGCAAGACACTTCCGGGGAAATCCCGGTGTTCTCGTTTTCGGTCGATCAAAACGGGGCGGAGGAACAGATGCGCCTGAACGAAAAGATACTGGGCGTCATCGGAGACCAGGAACGCCTGCCGGGTATCGGCGATCAGGCGTTTGTATCGGCGGACGGAATAATCATGATGCGCAAGGGAAAGAATTTCGTCCGCATCATGTTCATCGCCTGCCCGTGCAACACGGAAGCCGTGAAGCCTCTGGCCAAGGAAATCGCAGATGCGCTGTAGATCACGGAGGCTGCAATGGAAATGGATATTGAGAAGAAGATCTTACGGTTTGCCACTATGACGGTCGCAGCCGCGTGCCCTGCTGCGTTAGCTTTGCCGCAAGAACAACCGGGCCATGCTTCAGCCGGAAGACCAGCGCCGACTGGCGAGGTTCTCGCGCAGCGCACCCGTGTATCGTTTGCTCCACGGCCCTCCGAGCAGGCGACGGAACTGAACGTTATGGACCCGATCCGGGAGTCTCTTGGGTACATAAAAACGATCTCTTGTTGGGGCGGCTTCGTGGCAATCGTCATTTTGAGCTTCGGGTTTACCGCCAGGGGTGGAACGAAGTTGCTCACTACGGATCCATTGACGGGACTTCCTCTTCATCCCGCTACAGACTCCCGCCTCCACTTGGGCAATGAGCCTACTCAGTTGCCGGAATCGCAAGTCTGTAAAAGCAAAATGCAGGCCGATTTCTACTCGGTTTACGACTCCAAAGTGAATGCAACACTCGCTTGGTATGACGCTCACTTGCCAGGGTTCACGAAGACGCACGCCTACGCGGCCAACCGCTCGCAAGACACCTACTACAAAACCGATGGGACGCTGACGGTCTCGGTCACAGGCAGCCCCGGCAAAGAAGGTGAAAACATGGACACCTATTCGGTGCTGTATGCTCGCCTTCAGCCCGGACTACCCGAGAAGACGATCGTTGCCCTGAATCGACAAACAGTTGTTTGCCAATGATCGATCCATCTTTCAAGACAAGCCAGGAGACTTTATTATGGCTTCCCTGGCAGATGTTCTGGTCAGACAGTTATTGGACGGTCGGCATATCGCGTCGCTTGCAACCGAAAATCCGGACGGCTCCATCTCATGTCACAAAGTGATTTTTGAAAATGAATTTGTACGCGTGCCGTTGACCGACAAAAGCCCCATCCGTAAGATGAGTCAACCTGAAGGCGTGGGATCTCCTGGTGATTGGCCAAACCATCTCGCACTACCGTGTTCTCGAAAAACTGGGCGGCGGCGGCATGGGCGTGGTCTACAAAGCCGAAGACACGCGACTGCACCGTTTCGTCGCGCTCAAGTTTTTGCCGGACGAAGTGGCCGGAGATGCACAGTCGCTGGCGCGATTTCGACGTGAGGCCCAGGCCGCCTCCGCGCTCAATCATCCCAACATCTGCACGATCCACGACATTGGCGAAGAAAATGGCCACGCCTTTATCGCGATGGAGTTTCTCGAGGGGGTGACCCTGAAACACAGGGTCGGCGGGCGGCCCATGGAAGTTGACGAGATTCTGCGGCTGGGGATTGAGATCGCCGACGCGCTTGACGCAGCGCATGCCGCCGGAATCGTGCACCGCGATATCAAGCCCGCCAACATCTTTGTCACCAAGCGAGGTCATGCCAAGGTGCTCGACTTCGGCTTGGCCAAGGTGAATGCGGATCAAGTCAATTCGTCTCAACTCGCGGGACTGCAGGCCACCGCCGAAGCGACCGACCAGCACCTCACCAGTCCCGGCACCACGCTGGGCACGGTTGCCTATATGTCTCCCGAACAGGCGCTAGGAAAGGAATTGGACCATCGCACCGATCTTTTTTCGTTCGGCGCTGTGCTCTACGAAATGTCCACAGGAACGCTGCCGTTCCGCGGCGAGACATCGGCTGCGATCTTCGACGCGATTCTTCACAAATTCCCGGTCGCGCCGGTTCGCTTGAACCCCGATCTGCCTCCCCGGCTCGAAGAAGTCACCAACAAGGCGCTTGAGAAGGACCGCAATCTGCGTTACCAGCAAGCCGCCGAGATGGGGACGGACCTGCAGCGCATCAAGCGCGATCTGGATTCGAGCGGGCGACTCTTCGCCCCGAGCAGCGAATCTTCCGCTTCGTCCGGAGCTCCGGTAGCCCTTCAGGTCGGCGAATCTGCGGGGCAATTATCCGGCGCTGGGAGTTCCGGCGTTGACGCATCGGCGCGCTCCAGTGCATCGTCCTCTGCCGTTGCCGCTGCCCGGAAGCACAAGACGGCCACCGGGGCCGCTCTGCTCGCCGGACTGTTGATAGCGGCCGCCGCTGTTTATGGGGTGTATACTCTTCTGCGACGCCCGGCCGACGCTCCTTTTCAGAACTTTTCCATCACCCAGTTAACCAACACCGGCAAAGTAGAGAACGCCGCCATTTCTCCGGACGGCAGGTTTCTGCTCAGCGTGCAATCCGACAACGGCAACGAAAGCCTGTGGCTGCGAAACATTCCCACCGGCAGTGACACCCAAGTGATTCCCGCATCGGGGCAATCGTTCGGTTCGCTCGTGTTCTCTCCCGATGGTAATTCGTTCTACTTCCGAGAGACCGCGGGTGGCGCACAGGCATTTAATCTTTTCCGCGCTCCGCTTCTCGGCGGTTCACCCGCTTTGCTTGCCAAGGATGTGGACGGAGGCCCGGTATTTTCGCCGGACGGCAAGCGCATCGTGTATGCCCGCTACAACGACCCCGAATTGGACAAGTGGCGATTGCTGGAAGCCGACGCCGACGGCGCGAACGAGAAAGTGCTGTTTTCCGAACCCGCGCCAGGCGGCCCGTCTGAACTCTCCTGGTCTCCTGATGGCAAGCGCGTCGCGATTTCAACGTTGACCACGAACACCGAATCTCTTAGCCAGATTCGTTTCTTTGATTTCGCCCGCGGGAGCCTCGAAACCTTCGTTGCCCCCACTGACAAAATCATCCTCGGCAACGCCTGGGCGCCGGATGGACGAGGAATCTTTGTCAACTATGTACCTCGCGGGGAACATCTGTCGATCCAGACTCAAATCGGGCTGTTCACCTACCCCGACGGCGCTTTTCGTCCCGTTACCAACGACTTGACGGACCACGGATCTCTGTCGCTTGCGGCCGATGGCCACACGCTTGCAACCGTGCAGAAGGAGACTTCCACCCAGTTCGTTCTCATGCCAGCCAGCGGGGCCGGGCTCCTTACGCCGGTACCCGGCATCGCGACCCGCGAGACCCTGCCGAGCTTCGCCTGGGCGGGGGATGGGCAGTTGCTAATCTCGCACGGCGATCGCTTGATCCGGCAGCACGCCGATGGCACCCACGCGGTGACCCTTCTGAGCGATCCGGCGGCCTGGATCAGCGCCCCTGTATCGTGCGACAACGATCGCTGGATTGCTTTGAACTGGATGGTTCACGGCCAGGGAAGCGCTAACGGAATCTGGCGGGCAAATGCTGACGGCTCCGATGCTGTGCAGCTCACCTCCAAAGAATTCGGTAACCTTTGGGGATGCTCGCCTGACGGGAAGTGGCTTTACTATAGCGACCAAGTCACGACCGGCGTGTTGCGAATCTCTTCCGGCGGCGGCAAACCCGAACTCGTGCCCGGAGCGAACCCTCCGAATTCGCTCACGTTTCAGGCCATACTTTCCCCTGACGGCAAGACGCTTGCGATATTTACCGAGCTCCTCAATCCCGAATCGAAGACCTACTTCAACCGGATCGTGCTCGCCAGCCTGGATTCGGGCGTGCGAAACCTCGATCTCAATCCCGCTCTGAAGGCGGTATTCCGTTCTCAGGGACCGCCCGACAGCGCCGGCTTCCACTTTTCGCCTGACGGCAAGTCGCTGGCCTTCGTGATCGACGAAGCAGGGCAAGATAATATCTGGATGCAGCCCTTGGACGGAACCAAGGGAAGAAAGCTGACTCACTTCAACGATCCTGAAAAGATCCAGGATTTCCGCTGGTCCCCCGACGGCAAGACTCTGGCCTTGCTGCGTTTTAGTTCCGTCTCCGATGTCATCCTCTTGCGCGACACCGGCAAGGGTTCGAGGGTGGCTCAGTGATGTGCCGCGTTGAGGGAACGGAGGCGTGTCGCAAAAGAAACGCCACAAGGATGAGCCACCCCGACCGCGGCTGGGGCCCGCAATCTCTCTCTTGGAATGTCCGCCTAATCTGCCTCGGTAGCCGCGAGACTCATGGAGGACTTGGCCAACGCCAGCGCGGGCAGCAGCGGGGCTTCGCGTCCGCGGGCGGTAACTTTTTCTACGGATGCGATCTGGCCGTTGCGCACCAGGAGCGCGGAATCGAAGTTGTTCACCGTGGGGCAGACGTGGCGCGGCACGAGATAGAGCGCTTCGCCTACCTGCGGGCCTGCGGTTTCCCGATTCAATGCCATGGCGTTCAATGCCATCGGAAGATGCTCTTCACTGGGCGCGAGGGGCGTTAGTTCTGGATGCCCGGCGGCCACGCACGTCGGCACGCCGGCATCAGCCGAGACAGCTTTGTGGCCCGCATCGCAGGTGATAATTCCGTCGTGTGGACGGCTAACCACACGTGTCAACACCATCGCCGCTGGCGCGTAGCCGTATTCAGCGGGCAGTTGCGCCAGGCTTGTGGCGTCGCAATAAACAATTGTTCCAGGTGAAACACGGTGGATGAACCCCGCGCCGTGAAAACCTTTGTACGCGAGAGAACTGGGGAACGTCGGCGTTCCTGCGGTGATGACTTCCGGCACGCTCATCCCACTGTCCTGGAGCGCGATCACAAGCTTCAGCAAACGATTGTAGCCGGCATGCGCCGCCGCGGTCCGTTCGGGCTCGTCGAGACCGCCGTACTGGCCGTCATAGTAGTGCAGGCCCCTGAATTGGAGCTCCGCTTCTTCAACCGTACGCACAAGCCGAATCACTTTGTCGGTCTGGCCCTGTTCCACTCCGGTTCGATTCATGCCAGGATTTATGTCGACAAATACACCGGCTGAGCTGCCTCGCCATTGCCGCACCTGCTCTTCGTTCTCGGCCAGGACAGAAATCCGGACGCGCGGGAACTGATTCGCGATTTCGAGCACGCGGCGTGCATTTGCGCCCACGACCGGGTAGGCAAGAAGGACGTCGGCTGCTCCGCTGTTGCAAGCTACCAGCAGTTCGAGGGTGGTTGCGCACTTGAAATTCCGGACGCGCCGCTCGACCAGCATGCGAAGCGTGTAGGCCAGCTTTGCGGTCTTGATGTGCGGACGCCAGCGATCCGGATCGCCTCCGAGCAGATGCAAAGTCCGCGCAATGTTTGACGCCACGATTTCCGGATAGACCACAAGCGCGGGAGTAAGAACGTCTTCAATGCCGGCCACGCGGTGACGCTCGTCCCAGTGAAACTCGCTCAGCATGAATTTATGCGCTGCCATCGCGTCTTCGATCTTCGATCATATCGCGCCAACCTGAATCAGGGCTATGGGCCGTGTGTTTCCCGTTCGCAACCATAAAGAGAGTCCGCCACACCGCTGTTGATCGCCTGGATCCTTAGCTTGCTCATCGTGCTCTTGGACGCCTTCTGTGATATCCCTGGACGCCGCTCATCTTTTTGGCTGCCGCGATGGCTTTGACAGTCAACTTGTGGATGATCCGGCCCATACGTTCCTCGCTGGGGCTGGGAGTGATTGTTCTCGGTATTCCGTTCTTCTACCGCTGGCATAAACCGCCTCGTGCCGCAGGCATAGATTCCGGACGGCACTCGTGGAAGCCTTTTGCCGCAGGCTGCTAGCGGATGTTCAATTCAGCGTAGTGAGCGAAGCTGGAGAGCGCCACTTCGTCGTTGCCGGGTATATAGAAGCCAAACTTGCCCAGGCTGAGATTAGCTCCAGGCCGCGTCAAGCGATCCAGAACCGTCCAACTGTCACCGTGCTTGATCTGGTGGACGAGCTCAGCGGGGCTAACGCGGATTTGCAGCGTGCGGAAGCTTTTCTTGTCGCCTTTATCGGGAACTTTGATCTCGTCCGTTTTCTCGCCGTTGCGAATGACGGTGCGGTAAAAGTAATTGTCGTCCATTTGGAAGAGGACGTAGTTTTGGGGGTCGCTGTAGTTAAACACCCACTGCAAAAGGTGCCCCTTGGTAAGCATTGCGGAAAAAGCAAATGTGCCCGAGGCAGGAACGACTCCGTATAGGACGAAGTCTCCGCCTTTGCGAATGAAAGAATCTTTCTCCCGCTTCCATGCGCCTGGGTCATCCCACTTCGACATACCGCTCGGAGCGAGAGACAAATCCAAAGTCTTGGATTGACCGGCTATGACTTCGAGCGTGGACGAGCGCGTGAACCTTTCGGCGGTTCGCGCAGTGAGCGTGTAAGTACCGGCGGCAAGATTGAGCGGGACACCACTGCTTACCATTTTCAGAAGCTCACCTTTCGCGATTGCGACTTTGGCATCGGCGGGAGTGAATGTGATTTTTAATTCGCCGGGAACAGCCTCCAACGCAGCATCCGCAGCGGTGAGAGATATAGTTCCGCCCACAACGAAGTGTTTCTTGAACTGCCGGGGTTTGAATCGCTCATTGCGCAGTTCGACAGTATGGTCTCCGGGATTGACGGTGGAGACGGAGAGCGTGCCATCGGGCTGAACGGTGCCGACCAGAGTTTGATCGACCAGAACCGTGGTTCCGGGAGCGCCGCCCTGGATGGTCAGCGAGGCCAGGCGAGGCTGCGGTTGAGGCTGGGGCTGGAGGTTGAAGATAAGCCTGGCCTGTTCGCCCTTGCGAATGCGGATCTTTTGCTGGGGAGGATCCTGAAAGCCGCTCTTAGAAACTTGTACAACGTAATCCTTCAGCTCGAGATTCGGCAGGCGCAACTGGCCGGCTTGAGTGAGCCGCCGTTGAAGTTTTCCGTCGAGAATAATACTTGCGCCGTCCTGACCAGTAACGATCAGGAGCGTCCCGAGGTTGTGACCGGACTCCGCGGGTGGTTGATCGTTGCTCGGCTGACTATCGACCGTGACTTTTCCGGGCTGCGTGTCGGAAGAAACATCCACCGCAGGCAAAGATGGTTTGGACGTTGTTGGTTCGGGCGCGGACACGGCCGGGACAGAGACACTGGGAACTGATAGCGGGGCGGACGCGGCCGGTACAGAGATGGCCGGCGCAGAGACTCCGGGAGCGGCTGATGGGGTCTCTGCTACTGAGTGAGCATAATGTTTTCGCGTGAAGAAGAAGGTTGCCGCGACCAGGATTACGGCGGCGGCAAGGACGAGGATCAACGCAGTGGAATTCGACTTCGTCGGCAGTTTTGGCTGGGATGATGGAGACGTGACTTTGGCCGCCGGCGCGGAAGGCTCAACGGCGGAAGCGGCCGCTTGTGGCGGAGTCGTGACGTCTAAACGCACCGGTGCAATGCTGGGCGGAACCTTGCGCGGACGAACTTCGCTCTTCGGAACTTTGCCGGGCGGAACAATGCTCGGCGGAACAATGCCAGCCGGAACACCGCCAGCCGGAACATTTTGGGGTGAGACCGCGCTCTCCGGAACAGGGCCTACTGCGGTCGGGTTTGACCCAACCTCGCTGCTATCGGCGCGTGAAGCCTCCGGTGCGCTGGGGCGCGGGACATGAAAAATGATGGGCGCGGCTTTGCTGTGCGGCGAGCCGGTTGAACTTTCTTTGGGAACAAAGCCCAGCCGCTGAAGAAGGCGATTGGCGACCGCTAAGATTTCTCCATCCGTCCAATACTTGGCGGCCACCCCCTGGATGCGCTCGGCTAATGCTTGTTTTGCTGTTGCGTCCGCGGCGGCATCGATTTCACGCTCCATACGTCGCAGGTCTTCGACGTCGCCGCGGCGCGCCTGGCGCCGCCGAGCGGCCTGATCGCGCTGGATCGCATCCTGCATCTGAAGCAACCTGGCATTGTCAGGATGAACGGCCAATCCCTCTGCAACCCACGCCAACGCTGCGAACAGATCGCCGGAGGAGTGAAACTGGCGGGCGCGCTCAACCCAGTCTTCCGCAGAGCTTGTTTTTTTCTGCTCTACAATCAAGCTGCGGATGGTTTTCGCCGTGGGATGTGCAGGGTTCAATTTGAGCGCCTGATTGGTCAGCGTCTCGGCTTCCAGCCAATCGGTTTCTACAACGGAATGCGCGTGCTCGACCAGGGCATTGGCCAGAATGGCGCGCGCGAGAGAATTGTTCTTATCCAGTTCGTAGGCTTGGCGCAACAATTGAATCGCTTCGGCGGATTTCTGCTGCGCGAACAATTCCTGGCTCTCGGTGATAAGACGTTGCGCCTCGGCATTTCGCTTGACGCCATCCCGGGCCAGCTTTTCCAGTTCGGACAGCTCTGCATCGTTCGCGAAATCCGCCGCTGTGCTTCGCAGCAAATCCAGGGCGCGGGAGTAGTTGCCCGAATGCAGGCAGACCTTGACCTGCTCAACGAGCTGCGGCTTGGATTCAGTGCGGGTTTGCTGGTCGCTTCTCTTCTCCAATCGCTCTAACCTCGAAGGTCAAACCTGGATATCGATGTAGATGTGCGCAAAGGCCGCTGATGGAGGAAGCCGCCTGCCAATTCTCTGGTGAAGAGCGGATATTCATAGCGCACCTCGCTGTGCGGGCGCCTCAAAATCTTACTTGATTGGGCGGAAAAGGCTAGTGTGCAGGTAGTTGCGCTGCTGGGCCCCGACAAATCGAGAGTCGTTTCGCAGCATCCCCAGTGACCCTTCATGATGCGGCTCTATGTTCGACAGGACGGCGATAATGTACCCGTTCGTTGACTCCCTGATGCTGCGTCCGTAATATGAAGCGTCCCGCAACTAACCGTCTCCAAAATGATTGGCCAGACCATTTCGCACTACCGCATCGTGGAAAAGCTCGGCGGCGGCGGCATGGGCGTGGTTTACAAAGCCGAAGACATGCGGCTGCACCGTTTCGTTGCCCTCAAGTTTTTGCCCGAGGAAGTTGCCCGCGATCCGCAGTCGCTTGCCCGTTTTCAACGGGAAGCACAGGCGGCATCCGCCCTGAACCATCCCAACATCTGCACGATTTATGACATCGGCGAGCACGATGGCCAGGCGTTCATCGCCATGGAATTTCTGGATGGCCTGACGCTGAAACACCGCATCGCCGGGCGGCCAATGGAGATCGAGACCGTCCTGTCGTTAGCCATTGAAATTGCCGACGCCCTCGATGCCGCCCACAGCGAGGGTATCGTCCATCGCGACATCAAGCCGGCGAACATCTTTATCACCAAGCGCGGACATGCCAAGATCCTAGATTTCGGTCTCGCCAAACTGACCCCGGCGACCGGGAAGTTAGCAACGCCGGGAGAAATCGATGTAACCGCGGGCGTCAGCCTGGAATACCTCACCAGCCCGGGCACAGCCATTGGAACTGTGGCCTACATGTCGCCAGAACAGGCGAAGGGGAAAGAACTCGACTCGCGCACCGACCTGTTTTCCTTCGGCGCCGTGTTATATGAAATGGTCACTGGTACCGTTCCATTCCACGGGGACACTGCCGCCGTTATCTTCGACGCCATCCTTAATCGCGCTCCCTTACAACCCCTGCGCTTCAATTCCGATTTGCCCGCCCGGCTGGAAGAGATTATCAACAAGGCCCTTGAGAAAGACCGGGACATGCGTTATCAGCACGCCTCGGAGATCCGCGGCGACCTAAAGCGTCTGCAGCGGGATAGCGCTTCTGGCCACCGGTCCGCGGTCCAAACCCAGGAAGCAGCAGAAAACTCGGTACAACAAAGCGGTACATCCTGGCAGACGCCTGCGGGCGGAACCGCTCCTGCTGCAGCGCAGTCCTCATCGCCGCAAGCCTCGGCTTCTCACGTCACGGCCAGTGGTTCCAGCGTGAGCGCCGTAGCGCGCGAACACAAATTTGGTCTTGCGGCCGTTCTCGTGGTTGGGCTGGTCCTGCTCGCCGCCGGGGGTTTCGGTATCTACTCGCTGCTCAGCCGCAGCGGGCCAACCCCATTTCAAAATTTCACCATCACGCAGATCACGAATACCGGCAAGGCACAACAGGCTGCAATCTCGCCCGACGGCAAGTACGTCTTGAACGTGCAGAACGATAATGGGCTGCAGAGCTTGTGGCTGCGCAACGTGCCGACGGGCAGCGATACTCAGATCGTCCCTCCGGCAGCGGCGGTCTACCGCTCCCTGACTTTTTCGCCGGACGGGAACTACGTTTATTTCCGTAAAGCTGGCCTGGGCACGCAGAGCGAGTGGGATCTTTACCGCACTCCTGTGCTCGGCGGCACGCCGCAGCTCATTCTTCGCGACCTCGATACAGGAATTACTTTCTCGCCCGACGGCCATCGCATCGCCTACGCTCGCGCCAACGATCCAGAGGTAGGCAAGTACCGACTTCTCACCGCCAATTCCGACGGCAGCGACGAAACCATCCTGCAAATCGCCGCGAACGGGGCAGGCGATCTCCCTCGCAGCATGGCTTGGTCGCCGGACGGCAAGAAGATTACTTACACCCTCTTTACCCTCGGCGATGTGCTGGGCACCATCAAGTCGTTTGATCTTGCCGGGAAGCAAGAGGAACCTTTAGCGGCTTTCAAGAATGAACTTCTGTTCGACATCGCCTGGCTGCCCGGCGGCAAATGGCTTCTCGCCAGGTATAACCAAAAAGGTCCGAGTTACGTGCGCTCGCAGATCGGCATGGTTTCTCAGAGCGGAGGGCAAATCCAGCCAGTTACTCGCGATACGAACGAGTATGAGACGCTAACCTTGTCCGCCGACGGCAAGACCGCTGCCACCGTACAGGTAAGAACCGCGTACAGTCTCAGCCTGCTTCCCGGCGCCGGAGTTCAGGGAAATACTACCGTCCAGCCCTTGACGCAAGCTCAGGATGTGCAGTCCGTGGCCTGGACGGCCGATGGCAAGTTGCTCGTTTCCGACGGACAGAGCGTGCGACAAATGAATCCCGATGGCGGGCAGCAATCCACAATTCTCAGCGATCCGAACTCCTGGATCGCGGACATAGCCCGCTGCGGCGATCACTACGTCGTTGTTGCCTGGGGGTTCCACGGAGGCACGAACCAGGTCCATCTCTGGCGAATCAACCCCGACGGCTCTAACCCGACGCAACTTACCAACGGAAGCTTTGATCGTTTTCCGGTTTGTTCCCCGGATGCAAAATGGCTCTACTACTCCGACGTGGTCCCACACTTTTCCAAGAGAGTGCCCCTTGAAGGTGGAAAACCGGAGCCAGTGCCGGCGAGCGACGTTCATGACATGTACGGATTTGGCGCAGGCGAAGCTATTTCGCCGGATGGAAAGCGGCTGATTTTCAATGCGGATATAAGCGGCTCGAACAGTGTAGCCTTCAGCAAACTGGCCCTGGTAACTCTGGATTCAACTTCGCAGTCCTCTCCCATCTTGTTCCAACCCGATCCACGCATAGCTACAGGTGGCGGGACTGGCTTCACCAACGTTATGACCTTCACTCCCGATGGAAAATCCGTAGCCTACATCGTTCGCGATCAGGGCGTGGATAACATTTTTGTGCAACCGCTCGACGGCTCTCCGGGGCACGCGATCACTAACTTCACTTCTGAACACATCGCAGAATTTCAATGGTCGCCGGATGGAAAAACCCTCGCCGTTGCCCGCGCCCAAAACACCTCCGACGTGGTCCTGCTCCGGGAAAAATAGTCGGATAGCAGTTGGCTGCCGGCTCCGGTGTGAATGTTAAATCGCCTCTGTCAGCTCGATATTTTTCTCGAAGTTTCCTGAAGTCTGTCGAATAGGCCCCGTCTCATCCGTCATAGATTCAGGAGCGCAGACGCTCACAATTGTTCCCAAGGAGAAAAAGCTATGCAATTCGCCCTGCTGATCTTCGAATCACCAGAAGCTTTTGCAGCACGGAATGCCGACGAAAACCATCCCTACTTCGGCGCGTGGCGCGCGTACTACAAAGCTCTCCTTGAGGCCGGCGTTTACGTCGGTGGCGATCCACTGCAACCTCCGGAGACTGGGACAACCGTGCGATTGAAGGATGGAAAGCGGCGTGTACAAGATGGCCCTTTCGCGGATGCCAAGGAGCAACTGGGGGGCTTCACAATCCTGGAACTTCCCTCGCTTGACGTCGCCCTCGATTGGGCAGCGCGGTGCCCAGCCGCCGCGATCGGTGCGGTAGAGGTCCGGCCGCTCGCGACCGAAACCAAGCGACGGATCACGGGATGAACGGAAGCGGTCAGGAGAGCACGCATCGCGCAATCGAACGTGTGGCTCGCGAGTCCTACGGTCGACTCGTGGCCTACCTTTCCTCGCACACGCGCGACGTGGGCAGCGCGGAGGATGCCCTCAGCAATGCGCTGCTGGCAGCACTCGAAACCTGGCCGCAAGATGGCGTGCCACAAAATCCAGAGGCCTGGCTGCTGACGGCAGCGCGCCGCTCTTTTATCGATCTTGTGCGTCACCGGCAAGTCGCCGAGGCCAGCGAACCCACTCTCGCGCTCCTCAGAGAGGAATCCAAGGACATGACTTTGTCGCTGGAATTTCCAGATGAACGGTTGAAACTGTTGTTTGTGTGTGCTCATCCGGCGATTGATCCGGCGATGCACACGCCGCTCATGCTCCAGACCGTTCTTGGCCTGGATGCCGCTCGCATTGCCCAGGCGTTCCTGATTCCGCCCGCCACGATGGGACAGCGCCTGGTGCGGGCCAAGACAAAGATCCGCGTTGCAGGGATTCAGTTCGAAGTCCCGGAAACGCGAGATCTGCCGCAGCGGCTTGACGCCGTACTGGAAGCGATTTATGCCGCTTTCGGAATCGGCTGGGATGACATGGCCGGTGTCGACCAGCGCGGACGCGATCTCGCCGAGGAGGCGATCTGGCTTGCACGAGTGCTTCTGCAGTTGATGCCAGGGGAAGCTGAGGTTCACGGACTGCTGGCTCTGATGCTCCATTGCGAAGCCCGCCGCGCGGCGCGGCGCGGGCCGGACCGCCGCTACGTGCCTCTCTCGGAGCAGGATTGCCAGAAGTGGTCTCTGCCCATAATTGAAGAGGCAGAGCGGCATCTCGGCGAGGCCCCAAGTCGCGGTCGCACCGGCCGGTTTCAACTCGAAGCTGCGATTCAGTCAGTGCACGCCGAGCGGGCGAGAAGCGGCGGGATTCAGTGGAATGCGATCACGATGTTCTATGAACAGCTGATGCGGATATCGCCAACCCTTGGCACGCGAACTGGATACGCTGCGGCAGTAGCCGAAGCGAAGGGAGCCGAAGCCGGGCTCGCAGTGCTCGATGGCATCGACCCGGACGATATCTCGGCCTATCAGCCGTACTGGGCGGTTCGCGCTCACCTCTTGCAACGGCTGGGGAAAACATCTGAGGCCATGGATGCCTTCGACCGGGCGATTGGTCTGACCGAAGAACCCGCGGTCAGACAGTTTCTGCTCCAAAGGCGGGGTTAAGTTCTTTTATTTTTCCTGTCGAAATAACCACACTTTGCTCGTCATCCCTATAGAAGCGGCGTAACGTTAAAGTTGGCTACCTGGGAGGTGAACGATGTGTCCATTCTGTTTGGCAACCATGGGATTAGTCGTCGCCGGCGCGGTTTCTACCGGCGGCCTGGCGGCATTGGCTGTGAAAGTTTCTCGCAAAAAGAACGAAGCGGAAGAAATCATCCCGGATCTGAAGAACGAATCTGAACAATAAGGAGAAATGAAAATGTCGACGAACAAAGAAAACGCCAAAGGGCATTCCGCAAAGAACACCCCCCCGATTGTGTCGCAGCAGGAGTGGGAAGCTGCGCGGCAGCGACTCCTCGTAAAGGAGAAGGCCTTGACCCGCTCCCGAGATGCACTGGCCGCCGAACGCCGGCGCATGCCTTGGATGGCAGTGGAGAAAAAGTACGAGTTCGACGGACCCAAGGATAAGGTCAGCCTGCTCGATTTGTTCGAGGGCCGCCCTCAGTTGATCCTCTATCGCGCCTTCTTCGAGCCCGGAGTCTTCGGGTGGCCCGAGCACGCCTGCCGCGGCTGCTCACTGGGCGCCGACCAGGTCGCGCACCTGGCCCACCTGAACGCTCGCGACACCACTCTCGCCTACGCCTCACGCGCGCCCCAGGCGGAGATCGCGCGCCTGAAGGCGCGGATGGGCTGGGAGATGCCCTGGTACACCATGACCGACAGCTTCGACAAAGACTTCGGCGTCGACGAATGGCACGGCCACAATGTTTTCTTCCGCGATGGCGACAAGGTGTTCCGCACATACTTCATCAACAACCGCGGTGATGAGGCAATGGGTAGCACCTGGAGCTACCTCGACATCACGCCGCTCGGCCGGCAGGAGACTTGGGAAGACTCTCCAGAGGGTTATCCCCAGACAGCGCCGTATAAGTGGTGGAATTGGCACGACAACTACGACGCTCAGGCCTCGCCTGACCCGAAGTGGGTGGATATAATCACTGACCCTCAAGGAGCCGCCGTGCGAAGGCGCGACGATGAGGTGAAAGCGAGCTAAAGAAGGGCGAAGGGCGACGACTTCGCCGGTTTGAGCGGCTGGCTCTTTTCACCACAGGAGTTGCACGAGTGCTTCGCGGGGTGCGCGGAGCATCGCCAGGAGATGTTTGCCGACCTGCGATCTCACCACCCCGACGGAAAGGAAAGTCGATGAAGAAGCATAGGACCAGAGACTGTGAGGTCGAGCGCAACCTCCCAGAGTCTTCGACTGCTAACTCCGGGCTTTCCTCACAAAACCGTCCTCGCTCCACTCTTCCGAGCCCACGCCGTTATGCACAAAGAACAATCCTGTCGGATCGTATTTCTTTTTCACCGCCGCCAGCCGTGTGTAATTGCTTCCCCAGTACGCTTGCTGCCAGTTCTCCTGAAAAAAATCGCTCTCGGAAACGTACGCTCCGTCACCCGGCACGATCGCGCGCAACTCATTTACGCACTTGTGGATCGCTTGCCGGGATTTTCGTCCGGCCTCAACATCCGGCTCATAGCCGAGCACGCCAGGATATCCGCCGCCTGCGTCGCCTACGATGGCCAGCGCAAATGCATTCAGCACTGCGGGGTTCGTCGCCGTATCGCGCGCCGCCTCGATTGCCTCGCGCGGCCCTCCTGCCAGCCCTTTGTTGAAATGCAACTCGATGTCTTTGTGGCGCGAACCGGCAAACAGCGCTTGCGCCAGCCGCTCCCGCGAATCATCCTCGAGCAAAGATGCCGGCATCCACAACGATTCGTATCCGTAAAGGAACCACGCCACTTGCCCCCCGTCTCCCGTCCACCACGCGTTGTTTGAATTCGCTCCCGGCCGCTGGTCCAAATTAAAAACGGATTGATGGTTCTGCTTCCTCCACTCCACGTCCCACCAATGCCGGGCCGGCATACTGGCTAGAATCGGTTGCCTCTCGATTGTGTAAGCGCCCGGCGAGCGCCCCAGCCAATCCAGAAAGGGTTGCCAAATCTTTTTTACTTCTTCCGTATTCAAATCGTGGCACACCATCAACAGGTCGAGCACATTGTCGCCGGCAATGCTCGCATGCTCGCCCCAGTGATCGTTGAAAAGATGCTCTCGATAGAAGTCGACGAAGTACCGCAGCAAACGCCGAAACGCCTCATCCGACGATGCCTTCACGGTAAGAATCGCCGCGCCCCAAAATTCCGGCAGTTCCCGTACGCGCAGCGTCACTTTGCTTACCGCGCCGAATGTTCCTCCTCCGCCGCCCTTCAGCGCCCAAAACAAATCTGGATTCGTACATGCGTTCGCGATGCGCACTTTCCCATCCGCGGTAACTACTTCCGCTTCCAACAATCCGGCCGCCGCCGTTCCATAATGCTTCGAAAAACTTCCGAAGCCTCCGCTCTGAACCAGGCCTGCCACGCCCACCGTGGTGCAGCCGCCGCCTTGCACATACGCGCCGCCTTTTGTGGTAACCGCGTCGTACGCTTGCATCCATATCGCACCGGAACCAACCGTCACCGCGCGTTGTGGGGCATGCTTGCCCTTGCATCCTTGTGGAACAAATGTTTCATGCATGGTGATGTCGTGCATGTGGCGCGTCCACACCAGCAGCGAATCCGCCGCGTTCGAGGTTCCCTGATAACTGTGACCGCCGCCCTTCACCACCAGCCGCAAATCGTTTTCTCTTGCGAAGTTCACCGCCGCCGCGATGTGATCTGCGTTGCTCGCCTCCACAACGTAAACGCTGGGTTTGCTCACCCACGCGTCCACCCATCCCAACGTTTGCGTCAAGCCAGGCTGATCTCCGATGTAATAGGGATTGTGAATATTGTTCAACAGATTCTGGCAGCCAGCGCTTCCCGCGTCTTCTATGCAACCCTCGATCGGAAATTCCACCGGAATCAGATTCCCGTCGACCTCATCATTCAACCGCTTCCACGCTGCCGGCGAAGGCCAATTCGCATCCGACGGCCGCCGGCGAATCTCCGCACCAACGTGCGTCGCATTCCGCCGGTCCCCCGTTCCCGCATCGCGCGCAAGATTCTGTGCGCCTCCCCATAGCTGGCGCGCCCACAGCGGACCCAACGCCGCTATTCCTGACCGCTTTAAGAATGTTCTTCTGTCCATTGAAGTAGGAAATTTCGCCACGGCTTCCAGCTATACCATTGAACCGTCGGCAGCCTCTTATATTAAAGGATTATTCGTGGGCCGATAAACGGCAACAGGCAGGAGAAACCGAAAATGAAAGCACTGCATTGCGGCGCGCTGGTTACGTGTTTTGCGATCGCCAGTCTCACGCATGCCCAATCTCCGAAAAAACAAGTTGTAGAAAACCACGCGGCAAGGGAAAAGCTGATCGGAGCATGGCATCTGGCGCACATCGATTCACCGGGACAGGACGGGAAGCCAACAAACATACATCAGCCGCAAGGCATGCTGATCTACACGCGTGACGGACATATGTCGGTGCAGCTCATGTACCCCAGTTCGGCCAAGGCGTTATCCAATGAGTACGTCCAGAATGGGTACGAGGCTTCATTCGGCAGCTACGACGTGGATGAAGCGACGCACACGTTGACGCATCACGTGCAGGGCTCGATTACGGGCGACTCGCTTGTCGGCAAGGACCTGCCGCGCCTTTATCAGTTCACCGCAGACGGAAAGCTGACCATCCGTTCAACTCGGCCCGAGGAACACTGGTCGGTGACATGGGAGCATTATTGAACCACTTCGCATCAACGCTTAACAGTGTTCATGAGGCATCTTTTCCGCCTTGCCTTAGAATTTCATAAAACTGTTTGCGCATCTTGCCATGCCGATCCATATAGCGGATCTCTAAACCTCGTTTCTCGATCCGCGCCTGGAAGCTCTGGTCGACGGGCAAGCTGGTGCAATGCGACCAACGGTTGTAAACCGTGCATGCCACTTCGAGCGAAGTGCCGTCGCTTTTTTGGACGACCATCGTGTTTTCGACGTAAGTTTCCGGGCTTGAGTTGTAGCAATAAGCGGAGATGTCTTTCCAATCGCAGTTCGGCGGATCGATCGGGGGAGCCTGGAACTGGCGGCTTTCTGCACTCAGCACCTTGACTCTAAAGGGCAGGTTTTGCGGCCAGGCATGATTCATCGCCGCCAGGAAGAAGATAACAACCAAGACAAGCCGGCGGGACATAATTTCCTCTTGCGAAACTGCCAGTAGCCAGACTGCTAATAGCAAAGGATGACTTGGCAGCGATTATGGTTGGCTATGCAGTTTACTTCAGCGAAAATGTCGATAAGAAGTTCGTGCATCTTCCAGCCGTGACTTTCTGAGAGGAAGGCAATTACGTCGCTGCAAGAAGACGCATTGCGAGTAAGAACGTATGGGTAACCAAAGCCTTTGTATGAGCATCACTACTTATTAGGTGAGGCAGATGCCGCTGGCGCTGCATATTCGGGGAACGCTCATGATTCGAGCCGTGCTTGTTTCTGTAGCCCTTTTCGCCATCTTCGCCGCGCGCGAGGTTCCGCCGGATTTTCCGCACGCGATTCATCGTGCGTCTACAATCAGCGCCGATACTCACCACGACCAGAGACCTCGCTTCGACAATAG
Source organism: Candidatus Sulfotelmatobacter sp. (assembly GCA_049684755.1). Classification (GTDB taxonomy): domain Bacteria; phylum Acidobacteriota; class Terriglobia; order Terriglobales; family Acidobacteriaceae; genus Sulfotelmatobacter. The sequence goes on along the minus strand of JBAVGI010000509.1, from coordinate 29,269 downwards.
CGGCACACAGTGGAGCGCTCCCGCAGCTGTTTTTGTGCCATATCCTCCCAGCGCCGAATCGGCGCACCTGACATCCGGACTACAGCTTTCCTCCCCGCTTCAGACTAAAGGCTTCCACTTCAATCGCCCGCCTCCGATCGGCTAATCCGTTTCCACGGAGGCACCGAAAGCGTACGTTTCGGCTCTCGCGGCCACGATCCGGGTGCGAGAAAACCACCGCCTTGAAGTGAATATCACCGATGTGAATATCACTATTGGAGGAATGCAAATGAGCGGAATGACAATTCTGTGCATCGAGGACCAGTCCGAGTACATGGCAACCCTGACATGCATGCTCGAGGGGATTGGTTACGAAGTGTTACCTGCAAGTAACGGCGGCCAGGCAATCGATTTTCTTACCAGCCAAGCCGTCGACGGCGTGCTCCTGGAATACAACTTGCAAGATGCAGCCGGCAGCGAGTTGCGCGCGCAACTGAAAGCGATACGGCCAGATATTCCTGTGTTGCTGTTCGATGGAATTGGCAGTCAAACCCCCTTCATGCTGCGCTTCTTTGACGCTTACCTGCGAAATGCGGAACGCCTAGGAGATGAACTGGGAGACTTGGAAGTATGAGTCTGCATAAACTGTGGGGAACAGAATCTGCAGTGTCAGTTGGCCGGGAGGCATGGTGTTGACGCCAGGATAGCTCAAGTACGAAACGGCGAGAGAGCAGCGCCGTCCCGCAAGGAACCGGAGCATTATGGAAACGGTCCTGATGGTTTATACGATCTACGCTTCTGCGGTGTTGATTTGGAGCACATCGCATGGCAATAACGGCGTCCGCGCCGCGTGCACGCATCCATCATCGAAGAGCGAGATCGACTATGTATCCATCCCCAGTTTCTTGCTCCGGGACTGGATTGAGCGTTCCGCGAATCTGGTCGTCTTTGATTTACATGTCGATAACGGACGAAACGCAGGACAAGAGAGCTTCCCTGAAATGTTAAGTACATCCGTAAGTGACTTACACAACTTATTGAAATGGCTTCCCCCCGAGAGCACGGTGGTCTTTTCCTGCGGCGATAACATCGAACGTTTCGATGCGCAGATTGAAGAGGCTCTGTTGCACCTCGGCATCGAGGCCGTCTACTTCCTCGACAAGGACGCTACTTTCAAGCGACCATCAGGAGGAAAGGTGCCTGAGCCAAAGGTGGGCGAAAAACAAAAAGAGAGCGGATGCTGAGAAATTTCGTTTACGAGGCGACAAAGCTATGACGTAATTCCTGAGAGGTGACTTCGATGAAACGCATACTATGCATCAGTCTGGTTTTATTCGCAATGCAGTTGCTGGGTCAGAGCGCAATTCCCGCCGGTACCATCCTGCCTGTTCGCTTGAACTCTTCCCTGAATTCACGAAAATCGAAAACCGGACAGGTCATTACGGGGCGAGTTGCACAGGATGTTCCGCTGTCGTCAGGATCGAAGATTCATGCCGGCGCCAAAGTGGTCGGTCACGTGGTAAAGGTTAAGCCTGCGATTGGTGGATCAGGCGCGCAAGTGTCCATACGATTCGACACGCTCGTGGCTTCCAGGCGGCGGATACCGGTCACCACTAACTTGAGGGCGCTGGCATCCATGATGGCCGTGGAGGAAGCGCAGATTCCGGATACTGGCCCCGATCGCGGAACGCCAGAGAATGCGTGGACCACGGATCAGATTGGAGGCGAAGTCGTCTACCGCGGCGGGGGGCCGGTTGCCAAGGGACTACGGTCTGTCGGTGAACCAGCCGCTAACGGCGTGCTGGTGCACGTCTCTGACGAACCGGGTACGAGATGCCGAGGCGAGGACCAGGGCCAGGGCCAGGACAACGATCGTCTACAGGCGCTGTGGTTGTTTTCCTCCGATGCGTGCGGCACGTACGGCTTTGCGGATTTAGCCATAACCCATGCCGGACGTACCAATCCGGTTGGCGAGATCACCCTGGCATCAGACCATGGAGACTTCAATGTGCAGGCCGGCGGCGGAATGCTGTTGCGGCTGAACAATAAAACACTTGGGCAGTAAGGCAACGGCGCAATCAGAGCAGCTTCCATTCTCGGAGGTGAGCACGACAAGACACGGGTGGTTCGGTTCTGCCCAGACCGCCCGTTCTTGCTAACGAGCCTGCCTAACTGGAACCAGCTTTGCTCCCCAGCAAATTCACAATCTCTTTTTCAAAGACTGAGATGTCCGTTGCCCCAATATGCTTTTCGGCAATCCGGCCATCCCGCCCGATCACAAAAGCGATCGGCAATCCGAGAACTCCACCGTAAAGTTCGCCCGTCTTTGCATTGCCCATCACAACCGGGTAATTCATTTTGAAGCGCTGGTAGAAGTCGCGTACCGGTTCCGGCCCATCGTCCATGGAAACGCCGATGATCTGCAAGCCTTGCTCGCCGTACTTATTTTGCAGTTCGACGAAATGTGGAATCTCGTCCCGGCACGGATCGCACCAGGTTGCCCAGAAGTCCAGAAGGACGACCTTGCCCTGGTAGGATGAGAGATCGAGTTTTTGTCCTGTCAAATCCGGAAGAGAGAAATCGGGGGCCATGGACTTTTCGCGGATATCCGTCCTCTTCATGCCTGCGCCGCCGCGATGATGGATCGCGAAAAACAAATAGAGTCCCGCCACCGCCACCAGCAACGCCAAGCCTCGGAGAATCCATCTGTTCAATATTCCAACCCCAGTCGGAGAGCGTCCAGTCCCTAGTCTCCTTTGGCAACTGGATAGCCTTTATCCACCCAGTTCACGCCGAAATTATCGGAGATATAAAGCACTTTCATGTTGGTAAAACCGAGTGCCAGCAATGCGTCGGCGGCGGGCTTCACGTTCGGACAATGGCTCCATGGGCAGCATCCGCAATAGAGAACGATGAACTTGCTTCGCGGCAGAGGCTCCACGCGTTTACGCAGTTGCTGTATGCCGCCCTGGCTCGAAGCAGGGCCAATGTACTCGGAACCCGGGATGTGCGCCTGCTCGTAAAGAACGCGGGACCCCACATCGATCATGAGCGGCCTTTCTCCCTTGGCAGACTGAAGGATCTTGACCAGCTCTTCCGGGTTGATGAGCTGGGTGCTGGATAAAAGTGTCGCCTGATAAGCGGGAAACATGGCTCCGGTCATGCCGCCCGAGCGGGTTTGCGAATTTGCGCGAACCGCCCAAACCGATGGTGCCAGGCTTGCTGCAATTGTTCCGATAAAAATAACGGCAACTGCGCGTTTCATTGATTGAGATGGAGGTAGAGATAGAGACAGCGACAGACGCTTCATTTAAGCTCCTTCGGCATTATCCGGCGTGGTCGCCCGACCCGCAAGGCATTATCGGTTTGCGATTGGGGGTCCTCGACCCTGTGCGCATCCTGTGGCCTAACGAGCCGGTCGCGCCGGATGGTCTTTAATTCTTAGCTTCGTTGCCTGGCTTCTCACTCCGTCGAGACTCGACAGAACAGGAGTTGGTGCGTCAAGTCGGTATACCCAGCTTGGGCAGCAGCCACCGGGTCAACAACAAGTAGGCGACGATAAAACCGACGATCCATATCCAGTCCGGCATTTTATTTTGCTCCCTGCAACGTACTCTTGGATTTGTAATGACTCATCTGCGCGCGGATTCCGTTCCTTCGGGTTGCAACAGCGTATTTGTGCACTCGAGCGGCTTGGTGCGCGGTGCTGCGGCACACCAGTTCGCACAGCTTGAATACCGCCGGATCGGCAATGCAGTATAAAACGCTGTTGCCGGAGCGCTCCCGCTCCACGAGTCCGGCATCGAAGAGAATTTGAAGGTGTTTCGATATGTTGGGCTGATTCCCGTCTAACTCGCTGACAATCTGGTTAACCGTCCTGGGTCCGCCTTGAAGTGTGTGCAGGATCCGGAGGCGGCAAGGCTCGCCGAGAATTTGAAATCGTCGTGCAACCAGCGCGATCATCTTTTCGTGGATTATCATCTGCCTGCTAAACGGACAAACACTCTCCTATTCACTATATAATTATACATGCATATAGTTGGAATACAGACAGGGCCCACGGAGTTGCCGGATGCGGTCTGACATCGACCAAGCCATTGTTTTGCTGAAGCGCGGAGGCGACGACGCGCTTGAGAAAGCAATAGCACTCCTGCAAGGAGCCGTATTTGCTTTCGGCATGAGAGTCTGCGGACAACCGCAGGATGCTGAAGACACGATGCAGGAAGTCCTGTTCAAGTCATTGCCCTACCTGTCAAAGTTTGACAACTCCAAAGCACTCGCGACGTGGCTATATAAAGTGGCGAAGAACTGTTGTCTCATGCACCGCCGCAAGAGCAAATTCGCGCCCCAAGCGGAACTCTCCCTGGACGAATTGTTGCCCGACCAGACCGAGTTCGAGCGGCTCGACGGACTCGCTCGTATTACTCCAGAAGGTTCGGTCATTAGCGGTGAAGAGGGGCAGCGCCTGCGAGAGGCGATTCGGTGTCTCCCGCCGCACTACCGCATCATTCTCGTGCTGCGTGACATGGAAGGCTTTACCGATGAAGAGGTCGGAGAGATTACTGGCCTGCGCCCAGGCACTATACGCGTGCGACTGCACCGGGCCCGGTTGTTCGTGCGGAGGGAACTTGCGAAGGTGAACCAGGGAGTGAAACCCGATAGTACGGGACGATCGCAGCGAAATGCGCGAACTCCGTCTGCCACCGGACGTTGCCGGAAGATGTTCGCGGGGCTGTCGGATTATCTGGATGGCGAACTGGATGACTTCACTTGTCAAGAAATCGAGACTCACCTGAACGGCTGTGAACCATGCAAGAAATTCCTGCGCAGTCTGGAGTCGACCATACAACGCTGCCAGCAGGCCCCTGCTGATTGCCCGGATCGAAAAAAGGCCGCTTCCCTGAGAAAGTCGCTGCTTGCAACTTACAGCCGCGCCCTCGCGACCAGCGCGAAGTGAGTGCCTCGAAGAATCTTAGCTGTTCTCCGCCGCGTTCTCTAAGGTCTCCAATCCTCCCTTCGTTTTCCCTGTAACAAATTCCTCAGGTTTGCATTTATTCATGTGGCTCCCATGCAGGAGCCCGTGAAGGAGACCCATGATTTCCGCAAAAGTTGAATTGACACAGGCGCTGGCACAGCAAAGACAATTCGTCGCTCGGACTGGCAGCCAGCACTATTTCTTACTCGACGATACCGCCGGAGGAACCGGACCTAAACCCATTGAGCTGGTTGCAGCCGGACTTGCCGGATGCACCGCCTTCGACGTGATCACAATTCTGCGCCAGAAATACCACCAGAAGGTCACCGGCTACGAAGTGCGAGTGGAAGCTGATCAGGCGGAGCGCCCGCCGCAAGTGTTCACGGCAGTTCGGATTCATCATGTAGTAACCGGCTTCGAAATTGACGTGGCGGCGCTGGAGGAGGCGATTCGTCTTTCCGAGGAAAAATATTGCTCGGTGGGGGCCATGGTGCAGAAGACCGCGAGTTTTCATACGACTTACGAAATCGTTGAAGATAAGACGGCATGGATAAAGTCAGTTGCAGAGGTAGTCTCGGAGCTTGGAAATGCCCCCGGCGTGCCTCGCGTCTAGGGGAGTGATGGAGGTCACACCCCACGATCTTGGAAACAATTAGGTTTGAATCGAAAGAAGAATCGCAAATAGAAACCCTTTAAGGAGAACGATCATGCAGAGATTAATCTGGTCAAGATTGGCTTTAATTTCCTTCCTGATGCTAATGACCGCGTCGCTACTGGCTCAGGGCAGCAGTGCGGGCAAGGGGACGCGAAACTATGACCCCAAAACTGAGGTTAGGGTCAAAGGAACGATTGAGAGTGTTCAGCAGCAAACAGGAAAAACCGGGTGGAGCGGCACGCACATCATCTTGAAAACTGACGCGGCAACCGTCGACGTTCATGTCGGTCCCTCGTCATACATCGCCAAGAACCAGTTTACGTTCGCCAAGGGCGACACAATAGAGGTCGTGGGCTCCAAAGTTACGATCACCGGCCAAGAAACGTTGCTGGCGCGCGAAATCACAAAAGACGGGAAGACCTTGGTGTTGCGAAACCCCCAGGGGATCCCGGAGTGGTCCGGCGGCCGAAGGCGCAGCGACTGAACTGTCACTCCGATTTTGAGGGAGGACTTTTTCTGCTGTAACAGAAGTGTCCACTCTTATATTCCTTCGAGTGAGATCTAAACCCCGGGGCCCCCGACAGGAAAGTAAGACAATGTTCGAACTCGCAGCAAAGCAGCTTATAGAGTGGAGGAAGCCGCACGCGAAAGAGTCTCTCCAGCATTTCTTATCTCCGCGCGGTGTCGAAGATAACGGCTCAAAAACGAGAGCAGCCAGCAGCACCTCAGCAGGGTTACTCTCGATGGAATTGCACCTCACTTTGTTTCGTGCGATTCGGTTGTCGGCCCTGGGAGTTCTTAGCCTGTCGGTTTTTGCAGCCTCGCAGCAGGCGATGGAGCCCTCCCCACTTACGCTGCAGCACGCAGTGACAATCGCGTTGGAGAAGAACCCGCTGCGCAAAGCGGCGCTGGCGGATGCGAAAGCCGCATCGGCAGGCATTCAGGAAGCGCGTTCTTTCCTGATGCCTCACATTACTTTCGCAGAAACAGGCACACGGGGTGACGATCCCGTATACGTGTTTGGCAGCAAGCTTCGCCAGCAGCGTTTCACCACGAACGATTTCTCCCTGAGCCAACTGAATACCCCGTTGCCGTACGGGAACTTCAGCACTCGTTTTGGCGGGACCTGGAACCTGTTCGATTCTTTTGCTTCCTGGCATCAAGTCAGTCGCGCCAGGGAGATGAATACCGCCTCCACCCATCAGTTGGAACGTACCGATCAGGAGATTTTGTTTCGCGTGGTTCAGTCTTACTACGGAGTTCTGCTCGCGGCCAAGCAGTTGGAGGTTTCCGGTCAGGCCGAACAAACCGCCAAGTCGATCATGGATCGCAGCCAAGCAAGGTATGACAGCGGCATGGTAGTAGAGTCCGACCTGTTGAGCGCGAAGGTCCGCCTGGCCGGCCGCGAACAAGAACTCATTCGAGCGCGAAACAATCTGGAACTCGCCCGCGCCCAACTGAATACTGCGATGGGCGTTTCTGTGGACGCTTTATACCAGCCCGCGGACCCGCTTGCCGAACGGAATCTCGCGTCTCCCGCGCTCGCTGATGTGGAGCAAAAAGCACTCACCAGCCGGCCAGATCTGAAGCGGATTGAATCCGAGCAGTCTGCGCAACAACTGAGTGTTGCGATCGCCAAATCCTCGTTCGGTCCGCGCTTGAATGCTTTTGCCGGTTGGGAGATGGACAATCCGACGCTGCTCGCTGGTGGTGGCGGGAATAACTGGCTCGGTGGCGTCGAGTTGCAGGTTGACCTTTTTGAGGGTGGCGCGAAACGAGCGGCGCTGTCGCGAGAACATGCAATCGCCGAAAAGATGGCGGCACTCAAGCAAGCCGCCAGCGACGCCGTGCGATTGGAGGTGCGCCAAGCCTACTACGACCTTGATTCCAACCGCCAGCAAGTCGAGGTGGCACGTACCACAATTTCCCGGGCGCTGGAGAGTCTCAGGATTAACCAGGACCGCTACGATGGCGGCTTGGTCACCATCACCGACCTTCTCACTGCCGAAGAGGCGGCGCGCCGCAGCCAGAGCGACTACTGGCAAGCGGTCTATCAGTTTCACATCAGCTCCGCCAATCTGGAGTTGGCGAGTGGGACTTTGAATCTGCAATCACCGGCGGTCAATCCATGAATCTGATTTCTACTGCGAAACCTTCTGCTGCGAAGACTGCTGCCGCTAAACAAAGACGCCAAAAGAAACTCGTGCCCTTTGTGACAGCGGGTCTCATGTTCGCTCTTGCGATTATCGTGACGATGGTGGGCTGCTCCAGCGAACGCGAAACCGCCAGCGCCGTACCGGCGACAGAAAGCAATGTGTCGGTGTTGTCTGTGCGACCGGCGAACGTTCCTGACCTGGTGGAGGCCGTGGGAACATTGCGTGCGGCGCAGACGAGCCAACTTGCCGGCCAGATGATGGCGAACATCGTCGAGATTCGGGTACACGAAGGAGACCGAATCCGCCGTGGACAAGTACTGGCCATCCTCGACGAAGCCCAGCCGCGCGCCGCTCTCGACCGTGCGACCGCGGCAGAACTCGCGTCGCAACAGGAAATCGTGGCGTCTGACTCCGATCTTGTCTTGGCGGAAGCCACGTTCAAGCGGTACCAGACCTTGTACGAGAAGAAGTCGGTCAGCCCGCAGGAATTCGATGAAGTAAAGGCCCGTTACCACGCGGCGGTCGCGCGCCGCGACATGGCCCGCGCCGGGCTAACGCAGGCGAAGGCGTCTGCCCAACAGGCACAAACCGCTCTCGGGTACACCCGCATTCTGGCGCCGTTCGAGGGCATCGTAACCGAGAAGAAAGCGGATGTCGGAACGCTCGTTAGCCCCGGAATGCCAATCTTTACCGTCGAGGACCTTCACCGCTATCGTCTGGAAGCCACGGTGAACGAGACCGATCTGCGCTACGTCCGCATAGGACAGAAGATTCCCGTCGACATCGATGCCGTGGGCGGCAAACAACTCGAAGGACGGGTTGTCGAGATCATTCCGGCGGCAGACGCAGCGACCCGCAGCTTCGTAGTGAAGATCGAAATACCATCCGACCCTGCGCTGCGATCAGGACTTTTTGGCCGCGCGCATTTCTCTCGCGGGCAAAGGTCGTCTCTTCTGATTCCAAGAACAGCAGTGGTCGAGCGCGGGCAATTGCAGGGAATCTACGTCCTTGATCAGAACCAGATTGCCGCTTTGCGCTATATCACGCTCGGTAAACCATCCGGCGCGCAGGTGGAGGTGCTGGCTGGATTGCAAGCCGGCGAGACGCTCATCGCCGATCCGGGTGACCGGGAATTCAGCGGCAAGAAGATCGAGTCGCATTAAAGGAGTCATGGATGAGCACCGCTAACAGCAATTCGGGTCAGGCTGGCCGGCACGCTGGCCTGGCAGGGCGGATCGCTCACACCTTCATCGATTCGAAACTGACTCCACTCGTCATTGTGGCCGCCCTGCTCCTGGGCGCATTCGCCATCCTCGAAACCCCGCGCGAAGAAGAACCGCAGATCGTGGTCCCAATGCTTGACGTTTTTGTGCAGATGCCGGGTGCGTCTTCGCAGGAAGTCGCCCAGCGTGTCAGCCTGCCGATAGAGAAGCTGCTGCGCGAGGTGCCGGGAGTCGAATACATCTACTCGATCAGCCATCCCGGTATGAGCATGTTGATCGTGCGCTTCTATGTAGGCACGAAAGAAGAAGACGCGATCATACAGACTTACAACAAACTCTACTCGAATTTCGACCGAATCCCGCTAGGCGTCTCGCAACCAATCATCAAAGTCCGCTCTATTAATGACGTACCGATCCTAGCCTTGACGCTTTGGGGAAAGAATTATGACTCCTATCGCCTGCGGCGCGTCGCCGGCGAACTGGAAAACTCACTCAAGAAACTCGACGATATTTCCGAAACGACGATCATCGGCGGGCAGCCCCGCCAGGTTCGCGTGGTTCTCGATACACAACGGCTCGCTGCCTACGGCCTCACGCCGGAAGCCATTGTTGGTCAACTTCAAAATGCGAACAGCCGCGGACAAGCAGGAAGTTTCGTCCGCGATAACCGCGAATTCCAGGTGGAAGCCGGTTTGTTTTTTACTCGCGCCGATGACTTGCGGCTGGTTGTAGTTGGAGTTCATGGCGGCCGCCCCGTCTACTTGCGCGACGTGGTCGAGAAAATCGAGGATGGTCCCGCCGAACCTGACAACTATGTGTTGTTCTCAAATGCCAAAGGGACCAGTGCTCAGTCGGCCAATTCTGAATACTCCGCAGTCACGATCACCCTCGCCAAGCGCAAGGGCACAAACGCAAGCATTATCGCGGACCATGTACTCGAAAGGGTCGGTGCGCTTCGCGGTTACATGCTGCCCCAGGACTTGAATATCACGGTCACACGAAACTACGGGGAGACCGCGAAGGATAAGTCCGACGAACTGCTCAAACACCTACTCATCGCTACGCTGTCCGTCACCCTGCTGATTGCCTTAGCCTTGGGCTGGCGCGAATCAGGAGTAGTTCTGCTCGCGGTACCCGTGACCCTGGCCCTTACGCTGGCCATCTTCTACCTGCTCGGCTACACGCTCAACCGGGTGACGTTATTCGCGCTCATCTTTTCCATCGGCATCCTGGTCGACGACGCCATCGTAGTCGTCGAAAACATGGTCCGCCATTTTCGGTTGCCGCAGACTCGCGGGCGTTCGTTGGTTGACGTTGCGGTAGAGGCTGTGGACGAAGTGGGAAATCCCACGATTCTGGCTACATTCGCAGTAATTGGCGCGATTCTGCCGATGGCCTTCGTCCGCGGCCTCATGGGACCTTATATGCGGCCGATCCCGGTCGGGGCGTCGGCAGCCATGATGTTCTCGTTGATCGTGGCGTTTGTGGTCTCGCCCTGGGCCGCGCTACGTCTGTTGCGGCACTACGCCGAAGACGGTGGACACGGCCACCACGAAACCGAGGGATGGACTACGCGCTTCTACCGCAGCATCATGAACCCGCTGATTTTCAACGCGCGCCGCCGCTGGATGTTTCTCGGTGGCGTAGTAATTCTGCTGCTCGCGGCGGTCGCTTTCGTTCCGTTGAAGTGGGTCCGTGTGAAAATGCTGCCCTTCGACAACAAGAGCGAGTTTCAGGTCATCATCGATATGCCCGATGGCACCCCTCTGGAGCAAACCACGCGCGTAGCGCAGGCACTGGGACAATATCTGGGCACGCAGCCCGAGGTTATTAATTACCAGATCTATGCTGGCACCTCCGGCCCCTACAACTTCAACGGCCTGGTGCGGCACTATTTCTTGCGCCGGCAGCCCAATCAAGCTGACATTCAAGTAAATCTTTTGTCCCGTCATGACCGCAAAGCGCAAAGCCATGAAATCGCGCGGCGCCTGCGGCCGGAATTAGACAAGATTGCCGAAGTCTATGGCGCGCGCATCAAGGTCGCCGAAGTTCCGCCCGGTCCGCCAGTGCTGCAAACTCTGGTCGCAGAAGTTTACGGACCCGACTACAAAGGCCAGATTGAACTGGCGGCTCAGATCAAGAAAGTTTTTCAGCAAACTCCCGGCGTAGTAGACGTGGATTGGTACGTCGAAGACCCGCAGACCAAGTATGACCTGAAGGTGGATCTCGACAAGGCGTCGCTGCATGGTATTTCCGCAGCGCAAGTTACCCGTACATTGCAGATGGGCCTGAGTGGCGCTGATGCTGGCCTGCTCCACGATCCTCAGTCGCGGGAGGATGTTCCGATCGAAGTGCGCCTGTCACGGCCAGATCGTTCCGGTATTCAGGATTTTGAAAACCTCAAACTCCCGACTTCTTCCGGTGGTCAGATCGCGCTGCAAGAAGTGACGACTTTGCAGGAAACCATTATCGATACCAGTGTGTACCGCAAAAATCTTCAGCCGGTGGTCTATGTGACGGGAGATGTGGCGGGCGGAGAAGAAAGCCCGGTGTACGCCATCATGAAGATGAGCGACGCGATCGACAAGATCAAGTTGCCCGATGGCTACGGGGTAAAGCAATACAAGGGCACGACCATGCCCGAGCGCACCGACCGTTTCTCCATGAAGTGGGACGGCGAGTGGCATATCACGGTAGAAGTCTTCCGCGACCTCGGTCTGGCCTTTGCCGCTGTCCTGGTATTGATCTACGTTCTGGTCGTGGGCTGGTTCCGCTCCTTCATCACGCCACTGGTCATCATGGCGCCAATTCCATTGACGCTGGTTGGCATTCTTCCGGCGCATGCCTTGATGGGCGCCTTTTTCACAGCAACATCGATGATCGGATTTATCGCCGGCGCGGGCATCATCGTTCGCAATTCAATCATCCTCGTAGATTTCATCGAACTCCGGCGCTCGCAGGGTATGCCTCTGGAAGAAGCCGTCGTGGATGCGGGCGCGGTTCGCTTCCGCCCCATGCTGTTGACCGCCGCCGCGGTAGTCGTGGGCGCCAGTGTGATTCTGTTCGATCCCATTTTCCAGGGACTCGCTCTTTCCCTGATGGCGGGAGAAGTTGCGTCCACAGTGCTCTCGCGCATGGCGGTGCCAGTTCTTTACTACATGAGCGAGCGGCGGGACCAGACGAAACCCGGCGCCGCGGAATCTCACCTTGCAGGAGGTACAAGTATGACCGTAGAACGTGCTCTTCGATTGATGGCGGGGATCTTCATTTTGATCTCGCTTGGTCTGGGACGCTGGATCAGCCCCTACTGGTATCTGTTCACAGCTTTTGTTGGACTGAACCTGTTCCAATCCGGACTGACGAACTGGTGCCCCGCGATGTTCTTGCTTCGTAAAGCAGGGTTGCGCGAGTTACCGCTTGTCTCGAAAGCCTGATGGATCGAACGATTCGACGAAATCAAAACCATTGCCGTCGACGCATGGCCGGTGCAAAAAGCCATGGCAATCCGGCCAAAGTCTACGAGATACATTCGTCAGCCGGCCGCGATCGTGTCGATCAACCGTTTCCGGGTGCGGCGCCGCTGCCGCGAGGCGAGCGGAGCCACCTTGGTCGACTCGGCATCAATGGCATCCTCGGCTCCCCGGACGGCTGCTCTACTCCTCTCATTTCACTTCGCACCTGTTCATATCCCTCTGCGACATGGCAAATCGCGCCGTCGAAGAACAGGTCGAGCAATCGTATGAGTTCGAGTTCGGCATGAATTTCTATGGAGGTCGTGTGCAACGCCTGCCGTTGTACGAAGTCCCACAGATGTTCCTTGATCAAGACAATGGCCCAGCAAAGGTCCGGCAGCGCCACGTTTTGCGCCGCATGATGCCTTCCCAGCTCCCGATAATGCTCTTGTACGTGGTGGTCGGCGCTTGTCAGCAGCCATGCATGAAACTGGCACAGCGTTTCCTGGATTCGCTTTCGCAACTCGGGGGCAGGTATTCTTCGCAGGCTTTGCGTTCTTGGATCACGATGCAATTTCGCCACAATCTCGTCAGACAATTCGCTTCTGTGTTCTTCGATAAGACGTGTCAATTTCAAGGAAATCATATTCTCCATCCTCCTGTTTCCTGCTCCAAACCCGTCTGCTGAAATTCTCGATGGCTGCTCCAGCCACAATTGACTACTCCCCGAATAGCCGATGCCTGGGCCGCTCTCCGCACTGCGGAGGGTTATGCAACCAGAGCATCGGCTTTCGCGGACGCTTGGACTGATGGGTAGGGCGTTCTAACAGGAAGGAGGCGGACGGTTATAGTGAAATCCCTTGAGCAGAAATCTTGGGAATGAAACGGTTCCAAACGTAAGAGATCTGTACCGGCTAGCGGGGGACACAAGCGCAAACGTTCGCGCAGTAGCAGCCCATGTTTTCCCGCTATCGTTATCGAAGCACTGCCCACGTTCTTGATGGACGCTAGAAATCGTCGAGTGCGACGCCGGCAGATGTGGAACGTGGGGTATCCGCACTTCGCGCACGCACAGCAACGCAAACACGACGGCACAAACAAACGCACCGCGGCAAGAAAAAGCTCCCCGGCCCGGCGCCTCTATCTTCGAAACTCGAAGCATGAATCCAGCCTATGTGCGGATAACACGATGGATGGTTTCCGCACTGCTTTTGGTTGCCCGCAGCTCTTCGCCTTTCGGCGGTCGAACAACGGCAGGAACTGGAATCTGGACTTTAGTAACGAGCTTTTGAATTTGACACCGGCATTTGCGTTGTACGCTGACCACCCGAACCGGAGTAAAATACAGGCGGATTCCCTGGGGTGGGAGGCCATGGCTATTCGAACCGCCTTCCTGATGCGGTCGCCGCGCATCCTTCCGGTCTTGCTATCGCTCATATGTCTTCTCGTCCCCGCAGAGGCGCAACACGGAGGGGGCGGAGGCGGCCATTCCGGAGGTGGCCACTTTGGGGGTGGGCATTTTGGAGGCGGCCACTCTTCTGGCACGCATTCCGCCGGAAGCCAGGGGCGCGGGCACTTCGGCTGGTTGCACTTCAGGTCAGGAAGTCACTCTTCTCGGCGTGCGGACTCGAGAGTGCCCTCTACTTCTACTTCGGATTTTTTGTCCCACGGGCCGTCGCACCCGGGGACCTTCGCCGCGCCGGCGAGCCCGCGGTCCAGCTTGCGGACGCCGTCAACGCTTCTCTGGTCTCCGCCGCTATTCCGCGCCGCCCCGGCAGCTAGAGCTTCTTTCCTGCGCTCGACCGTGCGCCCTCATCGCGATCTCCTCTTCAACCGCTTTCGGCGCTTTTCTTCTTCCGGATGCTTCTTGAACGGACTGAACCAAATCTGCTTCTTCGAACCATTCCTGCCGCTGCTTTCCTTCGCTGGTTACTTTGATCCCTTTTATTTCGGCTTCGGCGGAGACTCGCTTAATCTCGGCAATGACAACGACCTCAATTCCCAGGCGCCCGGGCAGGCGGAAATGTCTGCGATCCCGCCCGCCACCAATTCATCCGACGACGACGCGGCAGAAGGAAATTCGTCGCCGTTCCCCGGAACCATGTCCAGCGCATTGACCGGACAGCAGGGCCTAAGCAACGGAGTCTTTCTGCTTGTACTGAAGAATGGCGCCACCCACGCCGTGACTGACTACTGGGTCGCCGACGGCTATCTCGAATACATCAGCCCTGACGGCTCACGCAGCCACATTCCGCTCGAGGCTCTCGACCTGCAAAGCACAGTGACGCAAAATGCTCCCCGCGGCCTCCCCTTTGTCCTCCGCTTCGCGCCTACGCAGAATCGCTAGCGCTGCCTCTGGAAGCACACGCGCGTTCCCCGAAGGAAGGCTTCACGCGAGGTTAGGAGAAAGATTTCGGTTGACACTGTCCTTTATCGTTTTATAATTGTTCTCATCCGATAATCATGCGTTTCTCCCATGAACAGTTCCGTGAGCTGGCCGCGAAGCATGGTTTGCCGGTCACGCACCAGCGTCAGGTGGTTTATGAGGCTGTCATCGCTTCCCACGGACACTATTCCCCAGAGGACGTTTACGCCGCGGTGCGGCGACGCATTCCGTCGATTTCTCTGGCCACGGTCTACAACAACCTGCGGCTTTTCATCGAGTGCGGGTTGCTGCGAGAGGTCACTCCCCACACGTCCACGTTGCGCGTGGATGGCAATCTCAGCCCTCATCACCACCTGGTCTGTTCGCGCTGCAAGTCAGTGCAGGATATTGAAGGAGAGTTCATCGATTTCAAACGGCTATCCCGCCATCTGCCGGATGGCTTTGATCTGACGCAGCCGCTGGTCGAGGTCTTTGGCCTCTGCCGCCGCTGCAGTGCAAAAAAATAGTTCTTTACGAAATCCCCACTCATAGAAGGATGAAAAACATTATGGAAAACACACTCGCGACTTCATCGGGGAGCGTTTCCCCTGAGACTAAGGACAAACACACCACACCCGAAGGAAAATGCCCGGTAGCGCACGGCGCACGCAATTCCCGCACGAATGCTGATTGGTGGCCCAATCAGGTGAACGTGAACATCCTGCACCAGCATTCCGAAAAGTCTGATCCGATGGGTCAGGAATTCAATTACGCGGAAGAATTCAAGACGCTCGACCTGAATGCTGTGGTCAAGGACCTGAATGCCTTGATGACGGATTCGCAGCCGTGGTGGCCGGCCGACTTTGGGCACTATGGGCCGCTCTTCATTCGTATGGCGTGGCACAGCGCGGGCACGTACCGCATCGGCGACGGCCGCGGCGGTGCGGGATCCGGACAGCAGCGCTTTGCGCCGCTCAATAGTTGGCCCGATAACGTGAACCTGGACAAGGCACGACGGCTGCTCTGGCCGATCAAGCAGAAGTATGGCCGGAAAATCTCCTGGGCTGACCTCATGATTCTCGCCGGCAACGTCGCACTCGAATCGATGGGCTTCAAGACTTTCGGCTTTGGCGGCGGGCGCGCGGACGTTTGGGAGCCCGAAGAAGAAATCTATTGGGGACCGGAAGGCACGTGGCTGGCGGACGAGCGCTACTCCGGCGATCGTGACCTTGAGAATCCTCTCGGCGCGGTACAGATGGGCCTGATCTACGTGAATCCGGAAGGGCCTAATGGAAAGCCTGATGCCATCGCTGCCGCGCGCGATATCCGCGAGACGTTCGCCCGCATGGCCATGAACGACGAAGAAACAGTTGCCCTCATTGCCGGCGGCCACACCTTCGGCAAGACCCACGGCGCTGATGTTCCCGCTCAATACGTCGGTAACGAACCGGAAGGCGCCAACATCGAGGATCAAGGCTTGGGCTGGAAGAATAAACTTGGCAAAGGTCATGGTGCTGACACCATCGGCAGCGGACTGGAAGTCACTTGGACCACAACGCCGACGAAGTGGAGCAACAACTTCTTCGACAATCTTTTCAAATACGATTGGGAACTGACCAAGAGCCCGGCTGGTGCGCATCAGTGGACACCGAGGAATGGCGCAGGCAACGGCACGGTGCCGGATGCGCACGATCCCGCAAAGCGTTACGCGCCCTCGATGCTGACCACGGACCTCGCCTTGCGCTTCGACCCGGCTTACGAAAAGATTTCACGGCGCTTCTACGAGCATCCCGATCAGTTCGCAGATGCGTTCGCGCGTGCATGGTTCAAGCTAACTCACCGCGACATGGGGCCGATCGCGCGCTATCTTGGCCCGCTCGTTCCGAAGGAGACCCTGGTCTGGCAAGATCCGGTTCCCGCCGTGGATCATAAATTGATCGATGAGCAGGACGCTGCTGCGCTGAAGGCGAAAATCCTCGCATCCGGACTGTCGATCTCCCAACTGGTGAACACTGCCTGGGCATCGGCGGCCTCATTCCGCGGCTCCGACAAGCGCGGTGGAGCAAACGGGGCGCGCATTCGCCTCGCTCCACAAAAAGATTGGGAAGTGAACCAGCCGGCCGAACTGGCAAAAGTTCTGTCGAAGCTGGAGGCGATCCAAAGAGAATTCAACAGCGCCCAGTCCAACGGGAACAGAGGGAAAAAGGTTTCGCTGGCTGACCTGATCGTTCTGGGCGGCTGCGCGGCCGTCAAGGAAGCTGCGAAGAGAGCCGGCTACGATGTGAAAATTCCTTTCACGCCCGGACGCACGGATGCTTCGCAGGAGCAGACCGACGTGCACTCATTCGCCGTAATGGAGCCGGTCGCGGATGGGTTCCGCAACTATCTCCGCAGCGGACAGGTATTCTCGGCTGAGGAGTTGCTGGTCGATCGCGCGCAGTTGCTGAAGCTGACTGCCCCCGAGATGACGGTACTCATCGGTGGCCTGCGCACCCTGAATGCGAACTTCGGGCGGACTAAGCACGGCGTCTTGACCGACCGGCCCGAGACGCTGACGAATGATTTCTTCGTCAACCTGCTCGACATGAAAACGAAGTGGGAGCCATCCTCTACCGAAGGCGTGTATGAAGGTCGCGATCGCGCAACCGGCAAAACCAAGTGGACCGCCACTCGCGTCGACCTTGTGTTCGGTTCGAACTCCCAACTCCGCGCACTCGCGGAAGTCTACGCCTCGAACGATTCGAAAGAGGCGTTTGTGAAAGACTTCGCGGCAGCGTGGAACAAAGTCATGAACCTCGATCGCTACGATCTTGCCTGAACGCCGAGCAAGAGTGCGGTTGAGTTCGGGCTGTTGCCGTTGGTCGAGCTAAACCGAAGTTGTCGATTTTCCTGAGCAGTGGCCGCCGCTGGTTTCGAACGCGATCTTCACGCGGTGAACATTCCGTTGATCGCGATTCGCCGCCAGCGGCGGCCATTGCCATGGGGACGTTCAGCCAAAGCTCGCTGCTGCGCCTCTACCGCGCAGCAAAACGAAAAATGATCTTAGCTTGCGGAGTCGCGCTCATCGGAAGTTGTACGCGGACTTTTACTTCCGCGCCGGCTTTCTGTTCAAGCTCGGCCCCTTCGATGGAAGATGTCTGCTCCGGATTCCATGCCGAGAGTTCATAACTTGCGCCGCTCGCTCCCGAGAGAAGCAGGGTTAGAGTCTCCCGGTTCGCCGACCATGATTCGGAAAGAACCCGCAAACCTTGGCTGGTGCTTCCCAATGCTGGAAGCGTTGACGAGACCCCAAGTTCAAAATCATTCTTCATCTGGATCTCGATCGTATTTCGCTCCCCCACAATCGGGAGATTCACAGTGACATGCTGATCGGAAGAATTCGCTTCAATATGAAACGGCAGCGCACGTTCGTTGAGGCGAACCGCCGTAATCCTGGCGCGCAGGCTCAACCCCGGAGAAAACTGAAGCGAACATTTTCCCGCGCCCGCAGACCGCATTTCTAATTGGATTTTGTCCGGCGTCCGCTGGTAATTCAAACTCAACGTCAATGTGCCCAGGCGCACGTTAGTGACGGAAAACGAACTCCAGTCTGCTGGAATGTGCGGAGCGAAATTTAACTGACAACTGGTAGCGTCCGCTTGCAGGCCCAGCAATCCGCTCAGCAGAGGATTGACCACCATAGCCGCCGACCAAATCTGCTGCGGCGACGCTGTCGCTAGCGTCTGAAAATAGTCGCCCGAAAGAACTTCGGCGACATGGCCCACTGATCCATTCAAAGCCAGCAACGCGTTGGCCCGCAAGTTCGAATAGGCGGGCAATGCGCGATGATATCGATACTCGCCTATCGACGCCCAGCCCGTGAATAGCGGCCAGACGGCTCCGAAGTGATACCCGCTCGGATTGTATTTCGGGTCGTGGGAAGAAAGAATCCGCATCCCCCAGTCGGTCTGTTGACCTGGGCCCGCGAGCTGTTCAATCATGCTTCGCGCTTGATCTTCGTTGAGCTGCTTAAACCACATCGGCACCGTAGCCAGAACGCTGGCCACGTCCACCCGATTGTTATTGGCGTCAAGCGCGTAAGCATAGATTTTGTTTTCCGGCGACCAGAAAGTCTTATCCAAAACCGGCTCTTCTCGCTCGAATGTTTGCTCCAGCTCTTGGGCCAGATCTTCCTTACCCGCGAGATGAGCCAAGTGCGAAAGCGCGCGTGCTGCTTCTACTCCTAGAGAAGCCTGATAAATTTCTATCCGCACTGGATAGAGCGGACCTCCTTCGATCCAGCCTGTTCCCACGCCCGCGTTCTGCGCTAACCCCTGCGCGTCGTAGGTGGATCGCAGAAACTCGTATGCCCTCCACAGGTTGTCCCACTTCTCTTTGGCAAATCCAATGTCTCCGCTGTGCGTCACGTAATCGTTCACGGCAATAATGAACAGCGGAGTCGCGTCGGCCGAGGCATACGCATACGGCGTTTTGAACCATTCCATGAAGCTTGCGCTTTGAGAAATTTCGTGAGGAACCTTGCCATCCGCCCGCTGATACTTGGTCAGGAATTCCAAAGCCTGGCGTGCAGTTGAGAAATCACCCTCGGCATCTAGCGCCAATGAAGTCCACTCCGCATCCCGCCCAAAGAACCAGGCGAAACCGGGGCGCTCGTTTTCGCCGGACGTATTGAAACCCGCAACCAGACCTTCTCCCAAAAACGGGTTCTGCACCAGGCCTTGCACCATGCTGACTCGCGCCCAGTCATAGGCTGTTTCGATTTGCGAATCGGGAAGCTTGAGGCTGATCGTGCGATCCAGATAATCGCGGTAATATGCGGCCGAACCCTGCAGCAATTGCGCGCAATCACTGGCGAGATGATGGTAAAGACTTGCCAACGGAGCCCGCCCTTCGACTCCTGCCGCGACCACAATGAGCTTCGTATCACTTCCTTTTTTAGTCGTGCCCAGAAGAATGGAATCCTGGTGCGAGGAGAAATAGTTGGAGGAGTATTCTTCAGAAGCTTTCACTCCGGATGGAGAACCGACCAGCGCATGAAACTTCTCCGATTGGTCTGCGAAAAGAAAAGCCCGCAAAGTCGGATCCCAATTTTCGGCCACGCCTCCGATGCTTGCCGGCCACTCCAGTTGAAAATCACGCTTGAAAATGGCCTCGATCTCCAGAGGTTCCGCAGTATCCACTTCAAAGGCGATGATGGCGCCAGCCTCATGCACCGGGACGAACAAAGTTTCGCGGACGGAAAAAGTGTTGCCCGTATAGACGATGGTGGTCGATTCCGGATGGACAATCAAAGTTCGCGCCAGTGCTTCCGCGGGTATCGTTGCGCCGTCGAGGTGGAACCGCAAATGAAAATCACGCAGGATTTTCAATGGGTAGACCCACACTTCCAGGCTCCCCTGTTCGTTCCCGAACACCGCCGCACGGGTGCCCACTGCCGAAAGAAACTCCCAGGATCGAACTGGCCGTGAAAGTTCGAGCGATTGCCCGGACTGATCCGCAAACGCAACCGAGCATAGAAGCAGCACTGCGCCACGCAGAATGATTCTTGCTGGACACAGCTGTCTCCGCCGGGACGGGCTTGGAACCTGAAGCATGCTCAAGATGGCATTCGATAACGAAGTATAGAGTGTACGCCGAAAATGAAAGCTGCCGACAGACCAAGGGGGGTTGGAATCCCTAACGATACGTTCTCCGAGGCAGCGAAAGTTCGTTTCTATGCATCGCACACAAGAGGGAGCATCAGGATAACAATCGGCCTCCGGGTGAATCCTCAGCGCTCCCTGATTAATCTTAAATACCATTGCAGCTTCGATAAGTTGCATTCATCTCCAGTCGATTCTTATGGCAAGATCAATAATGATGCGATCATCGGCGGAGTCGTCGAAGCCCTACCCGTCCCAGGCGCAACTGCGCCTTCCGAGTCTATTTCTTAACGCTCTCAAAGCAGCAATCATCGCGACCGACCTGTCTGGAACTGTGATCTATTGGAATCCGTTTGCTCAGCAGTTATATGGCTGGTCGCCGGAAGAAGTAATGGGCCGCAACATCATGGAAATCACCGTCAGCTCGGAAACTGAGGAAGAGGCCCGGAAGTCCATGGCATCCGTGCTGGCCGGAAATAGTTGGGCGGGAGAGTTTCAAGTCCGCTCCAGGAACGGAAGTTTCGTCAGCGCTCTGGTGACGCTCTCGCTGGTAAGGGACGAAGACGGAGATCCCGTGGCCGTAGTCGGAGTGAGCCAGGATATAGAAGGGCTGAAAGAGATCGAAGGCGCCCTCCGGCGCAGTGAAGAACAATTTCAGGCGTTCGCCAATTCCGTGCCGGAGCTGTGCTGGATGGCGCATAGCGACGGCCAAGTTTTCTGGCGCAATGAACGATGGTACGAGTACACGGGATCCACGCCTCACGAAATGGAAGGATTGGGCGGACAATCCGTACACGATCCCAAGATTCTGCCATCGATTCTGGAGCGCTGGAAAGCCTCGATCGAGAGCGGAGATACCTTCGAGATGGAGTTTCCTCTCCGTGGCGCGGACGGCATATTCCGATGGTTTCTAACTCGCATCAGGCCGGTTCGAGACCAGGCGGGAAATATCACGCGCTGGTATGGCACGGCGACGAATATCGATGAGCAGCGGCAATTGCTCGAGTCGTTGAGCGAAGCGCGCGACGAACTGGAAAGGCGCGTGCAGGATCGCACTGCGGAGTTGCACATCGCCACCGAAAGCTTGCGCGATTTATCGGCGCGCCTGTTGCGCATGCGCGATGACGAGCAGAGGCGCCTGGCCCGCGAACTGCATGACAGCGTCGGCCAACTGTTGGCCGCCATCAGCATGAACAACGCAGTGGTAGCGGCGGAATCAGTCCGCCTGACTCCGGCAACCGCCAAGTGCGTTGCCGAGAATGCTGGTCTAGTCGACGAGGTCAGCCGCGAGATTCGCACCATCTCGCATTTGCTGCATCCTCCTTTGCTGGATGAGGCGGGACTGGCTTCCGCACTGCGCTGGTACGCCGAAGGATTTGCCAAGCGCAGCCGGATCCAAGTGAATCTCGAAATACCCCCAGATATGGGACGAATGCCGAACGACGCTGAAATTGCCATGTTTCGCGTGGTGCAGGAATGTCTGACGAATATTCACCGCCATTCAGAAAGCTCCACCGCGACGATACGGATTCAGCGCCAGCCGAACCGCGTGCTTCTCCAGGTACAGGATCACGGGAAAGGCATCGCCAAAGAAAAATTGGAGAAATTTACCCGCGCCGGTCGCGTCGGCGTGGGCTTCGGCGGCATGCGGGAACGCTTGAGGCAGTTGGGAGGCTCGCTTGAAATTCAATCCGGTGAACGGGGAACTCTGGTGAGCGCAGTGCTGCCCTTGGGCGGAGCAGATTCTACAAACTCGTAAGAAACGTTCAAGCGGCAACGAGGGACTGCGTGAAATACGTATTGCCCTTGAGAACCGCATCGATGGCTGCGAACAGGGAGCGCAGGTCGGATTTCTTGCATAGTCCCTTGATTCCAGCTTTTTTGGCTTCCTGCTCAAGTTGACGCGAGGGATCGATAGTAACCATCAGTACCGGAGTTTCGGGGTGTTGTTCTGTCAGCCGCCGTCCGGCTTCCAGTCCATCCATTTCAGGCATCACAAAATCCATCACCGTCAAGCTCGGACTATGTTCGCCCCAATGTTCTAAAGCACGGCGGCCATCCTCGGCCTCGCCGACCACCACCCAATCGTCCTGCTTTTCCAGCGCACTCCTCAGTTGGGAGCGGATCATCGCGTTATCGTCGACCAGGAAAATTCGGACCACGCCACTCCTTTCTAACGATGAGACACATAGGGCCGAAAGTCGTTCGCTCACCGATAGTGCAAAGCTACTGCGCCGGCGGTTCAAAGGCTATACAGCGGGAACCCGATGATGAGAAAAGATTTCCGTCGCTGAGGGGGTGGAAAGGGTGAATTTTATACGCCTGCCCTAGCCGCGCACACTGATTTTAGAAAACGAAAGCACCGCACGCGAAGAGATGGGATGTCCCATCGACATCGCCGGTCGAAAGGTGGTGAAGATGAGCATTCTCTTAACTTGGGGCAGCAATTCTTGCGACGCGCCCGGATCGGAGAGAATTTTGTAATCATCCACGCGTCCGTGCGAATCGACGTAAGCTTCAATTACCAGCGACTCGGCATTGATCGAACTCATGGTGCCGAATGCGCTTTCCTGCAACTCCGGTCCCGTATTCAATACCAGAGGCACATCTTCATTGTTGGCCTGCAACTGTGGAGGAATGGCGAGAATGGCCGCCACCACGCCGAAAATAAGTACGGCGCACACCAATCCCACCGTAGCCGGCACCATAAAGGCGTTCACCGTGTTTTCCAGCCGGACGCGCAAACCTTCGTAGCGTGGCCGCCGGCTCTGTGCCGCCTCCCGCGAGATAGCCAGACGAAGTTTAAGTCCTAGATCGGCGGGCACGCGCGGACGGCCTGCGTTCGCCAGCAATTGCTGAGTCTGCCGCAATAACAAAAATTCCTGCGAACATGCCGAGCAGGTGTCGAGATGCTGGCGCACCGCTTGCATCTCCGTGCCCGTGACAGCGCCATCCAGATAAGGCGATAACAGTCCCTGGACAATCTTGCAATTCATCTTCGAGTTCGCCGCTTTCGAGCGCAGCAGCCCGGAGTTCGTGGCCATATCTTTCATGGCATCACCTCAACCCTTCTACCCCCTCCAGCAACCTGACGCCGTCCATCGCCGGCGTCCGCTTCTTCGGGCACGGTGAGCCCCATTTCTTCCCCCACCTCACGTACGTAAGGCGCCAGGCGCTTTTTCAGCATCTGCCGTCCACGCGTGATTCGGGATTTCACCGTTCCCAGCGAGATTTGCAAAATTTCCGCAATCTCTTCGTAAGACATTTCTTCCAGGTCGCGCAGAATCAGCGAAGTGCGGTAAGGCTCCGCGACCCGGCGTAATTCTGCGTCCACCCGCTGTTGCAACTCATGCTGCGCAACGTTATCGAAAGGCGACTCGTGCCGATCGGTGAGCGCGTTCTGCATCGCTTCATCGCCGTTCGACATTCCTTCCGATTCCGCCGGCTCAATCGAAGTCTCCTGCGCCTTGTGCCGGAACCACCAGCGTTTTCGGTTCGCCGCCTCATGTAGCGCGATGCGGTAAATCCAGGTCTTCAGGCTGGACTCGCCGTGAAAGTGTTTCATCCCGCGAAACACTTTCAGAAAAACTTCCTGTGTGGTATCGGCGGCGTCCGCGGGATCGCTGACCATGCGGTAGACCAGCCCGTACACCGGACGCTGAAACTCGCCCACCAGCCAGGCGTAGGCCACTTCCGAGCCGGCTTTCAGATCCGCCACAATCGCGGCTTCTTCCGCCCGTGCTCCGATCGCGCTTGCCAAATCTCCCAAGGTGGTTGCTCCCGCCATAATGCAGGCGTCCTTTGATTATAGGATTTTCCACCCCATCCCGAACCGAAAAATTATCTCCCAGCCGATCGGTAAGCTGATCGCAGGCTTGATCCCCCGCTTAATAAGCGCCCTTACTAGGGATAGACTCCAGCCATGCGCCTCAAGTTCCCGGACTTGTTCTTACTAGTAACCAGAAGGGGTGACTAAAGAGTGGAATCTTGCTCTCCCTGGGACGCGGAGAAAGGAGCATAGGCTATTACGCCTATCCCCTTGTAAAGCTGGCAGCTCTAGCAGGCGATCGGAGGAACGAACTGCGCGGTATCTGTCTTCAGATCGCACCTTGGGCAAACAGGCAAGGGCAGGGTCCAGATCTTCCCACCCAACGATAAAAAAGTTGTCTCCAGGTACATCAAATCAGACCCGCATCGAAAGCACTGCGTGGGGGAGGGCTCTGCTGCCAAAGAGTCGAAAAGGTTTTCGACGGCGCCATAAAGATTTGGGGGAGGCATGTTCTCACCTGGACTCGATCCTAACTCTCGGTCCCAAAACGGCACTGTGCAATATTGCTCATTTTTGTACGATATCGTACATACGAATGTCTCTCAGTGCTTTGTCGAGCCCATAATCCCACGAATCTGGGTGCAGCCAGGAGCGGGATATCTAAGCGTTCGTTGTTCGGGTTTGTAGCGCCGGAAGCTTCTCGAGAATCTCCTGCAGTGCGGTCAGCAGTTTTCCCGATCCTTTATCGAGTTCGAGAGCGGACTTTTCCAGGAAAGCGATAGCTCCATCCTCCCGCAGCCGGGCGGCATTCTTTTCTGACATGCCCGTCATGACGATCACAGGAATCGCCTTGGTCGCGGGATCCAGCTTCAGCGCCTTCAGCACA
Organism: Candidatus Sulfotelmatobacter sp.; assembly: GCA_049684755.1. Taxonomy (GTDB): domain Bacteria; phylum Acidobacteriota; class Terriglobia; order Terriglobales; family Acidobacteriaceae; genus Sulfotelmatobacter. Next base: position 4,167 of record JBAVGI010000509.1, on the reverse strand, counting down.
TCAGGTCCGCTCGTCTTGGGTAACAGCATATCGAGCAGGATCAAGTCAGGCAGGTTCGCATGTGCCAGGCGCAATGCTTCGTCGCCATCGACCGCGCTGCTCATCTGGTAGCCAGCCCGGGTCAGCGCGCGCTCCGTGGCGAGCCTGAGGAATTTGCTGTCCTCGACCAGAAGAATGCGGATCATCTTGCTATCGACGTTTGTAATTTCCGGCATAAGCACATCTGCAAAGCTTGGAATGCGTAGCATCCCTAGCTTAAATCTCTATCGGCAGACGCGGATAGATAAGGAGTGCGATGGAGGTTACTTAAGAATCTTATTAGAAGAACCGCAGAAAAAGGGGCAGTGGGTCATTTTGAATTTGTTTTGGAAGGGCACGGCTTCAGCCCTGCCGCACGCCCGCAAATTCTAGCGCCCTTAGCCGCTGAGGGAATATTTCTTTCAAACGGTTCCACCACCCGAAACCGACGTATTAACTTTGCGAGAAGACTACGGCCTTCGCTGTATTGTTCCCGGTGGCCGCCTCGGCTACATTGACAAGCGTAAAGATCGTGAGGGTTACAGAGCCCTCAAGGGTGGTCATAGGTTAGTGTCAGCGTTGACATTCAGACCTTCACGATCACCCATTTTTCTTTCTCGAAACGAATTTGGCCGTCATCCCGGTCCCGCGTTTTCACCAGCGGTACGAGAGCCTGCCCCGAGCGAAGTCGAAGGGGATCTCCCCTGACACGGGCCCTTTAGCTCAACAGCAGCGGAAAACCTGCTCCTGTGATACTTCCCAAATTGCCATTATCATAGCTGCGGCCACCCGCTGCCCATATGCCTATGGAAGACCAATTCGCGCTCGCCGAAACCGCTGCGCAATCCATCCTGCAACGCACCTCGTTGCGCCCCCGCATCGGCCTGGTTCTCGGATCAGGCCTGGGCGGATTCGCCGACTCCCTGTCCGCCGCCGCCCGAACCCCTTTTCACGAAATCCCCGCCTTCCCGCGCTCGACCGCAATCGGCCACGCCGGACAAATGGTGATCGGCAACGCGGGTACGGTTCCCGTAGCCGTGATGCAAGGCCGCGTCCATCTCTATGAAGGATATTCGCCGCAACAAGTCGCCTTCCCCATGCGCGTCTTCGGACACATGGGCATTCGCTCCGTCCTCCTCACCAACGCAGCTGGCGGCATCAATCTAAATTATCAGCAAGGCGCGCTGGTCCTCATCCGCGACCACATCAATCTGCAAGGAACCAATCCGCTCGTAGGTCCGAACGACGACCGCTTCGGCGTCCGCTTTCCCGACATGACTCACGCCTACGCCAAAGACTTTCGCGCACTGGCCCAAGAAGAAGCCGCCAAACTTGGAATGAATTTGCACGAAGGCGTTTACGCCGCCCTGCTTGGCCCCAGCTACGAAACTCCCGCCGAAATAAATTACCTGCGCATCATCGGAGCCGACCTGGTTGGGATGTCCACGGCATTCGAAGTCATTGCCGCACGTCACATGCAAATGAAAGTCCTCGCCATTTCCTGCGTAACCAACATGGCCGCCGGAATTCTCGACCAGCCACTCTCTCACCAGGAAGTGATGGAAACCGGCGAGCGTGTGCGCTCGAGCTTTGAAGCGCTACTGCGCGGGGTGTTGCCGCGCATCGAGCAAGCTGTCAAGTAGCACACAGCCCCTCACGGCGTTGTCATTCCGAGCGCCGGGTTTTGGCGCGAGGAATCTCTACAACCTGCACAGCCTCGCCGCGTTCATTTCGCCCGCGCAATACTGAACTCCTCCGGCGGCTTCACCCCATAAACCGCGGCAAAACTCCCCTGATTCACCGCCATCGCAAACCGCCCCCGAGAATCGATATATAAAAGCGGTTGCCCCAGCGCCACATCGCTGAACGTCTTTACAAACTTGATCTTCATTTCTTTACCGCCAATCCTCACCGGAACTTCCTGCCCGCGCTGGTAGCCGAGCTTCAGAAAATCCTCCGCAGCCAGATTCGTCACCAGATTCCCAAACGGACCATCCGTGGCAATCACCTCCGCCGACGCTCCGCGCTCATCCACTCGCGCCGCCTTCAACGGCAGTCGCACCAGCGAAGCCACCGGCACCTCTGGCCCCGCCTTTGTCCAATCGTCGCCCCGCGCCACGTGAGCGCCCGCCGGAGAAAAAATATCGCGCCCATGAAATGTCGATGACATTTTCGTACCAATCATCCAGTCCGGATTCGTAATCTCATGCACGCCTTCGATCCCGTCACGTTGGTCGACCAGCGTAAGCAGTCCGTTATCCGGTAGGACAAAATATTGCCCGCGCTTCGACTTGGCCACAATCGCCTTGCGCGTGCTGCCCACCGTCGGGTCAATCACCACCACAAAAACCGTTCCCGCCGGAAAATAAGGCGTCGCTCCATACAAAAACCGCGCCCCATCAAGAATCGAAAACGGCGTCACCTCATGCGTTAGGTCGACGATGCGCACCTGCGGCACGATCGAATACATCACGCCCTTGCACAGCGCCACCGAATCGTCCACCACGCCAAAATCCGTCATAAACACAATCGTCTGCGGATATTTTTCCGTCTGCGCCTGACCCATCACCGAAAGCGCCAGCATCAGCACAAGCAAAATAAAGGCAAAGCTGCGGACCCGCGAAGCGCCACGAAAACCCGCAGTACCGTGGAAGAGCGGCGCTTCAGCGCCGCGTAAAGCGACCAAAATCATTGCGGGCTTTAGCCCCTGCGCCGATTTGGCAAAATTCTCCTGTTTCTCAATCATGGCCTGCAAGAATACCGCGATTACCCGCAGGCGGCAATCCGCCTCTCGCATCTATAATGTTGTGTTGATTCATCGCATGACCGCAAGGAGGTCTAATGCCCGACACCGTCCCCGAAAAATATCGCGACCTGTTTCAGAAGCGCGCCTTCGCCAGCCTCGGCACCCTGATGCCCGACGGCCGTCCGCAGGTCACCCCCGTCTGGGTCGACTACGATGGCGAACACGTCATCTTCAACTCCGCCAAAGGACGGCAGAAAGATAAAAACGTTCGCCGTGATCCCCGCGTAGCCCTCGCCATTATCGATCCCGAAAATCCCTATCGCTATCTGGAAATTCGCGGCCGCGTCGTCGAAATCACCGAAGAAGGCGCCAGCGCCCACATCGACAAGATGGCCAAGAAATATCTCGGCGTCGATAAATATCCCTACGGCCAGCCCGGCGAAGTGCGCGTGATCTACAAAATCAAGCCCGAGCACACCACCGTAATGGGCTAGCTCAGCAAAGCCGAGAAGCGTAGTTTTGAAAGGGCGCGGCTTCAGCGGCCTGCCCTGAGCGAAGTCGAACGGGCCGCGTTAGTTCCAAAATCAAGCGGGCTTCAGCCCCTGAGGGACTGCCAATTCACACCTACAACCTCTGCCTCCTCGGCTTCGGCAACGTCAACCGCACCCTCCTCCAACTCCTGCTCGATCGCGAACCGGAACTCCGCGAGCGCCACGGAATTTCTTTTCGCATCACCGGAATCGCCAGCCGCCGCCTGGGATGGATCGCCGATGCCGAAGGCTTGGACATTCCAGATTGTGTGGAGCGCGCGCCCTCGCGCGCTAAGCACCGCGGGCCCGGCGCAGACCTGACCAACGTCCGTACCTGGCTCTCCGCCGCCCGCGCCGACATCCTCTTCGAAGCCACGTCTCTCAACGTGGAAAACGGCCAGCCCGCCATCGATCACATCCGCGCCGCACTGCATCACGGAGCTCACGCCATCACCGCCAACAAGGGACCAATCGTCCACGCCTACCGCGAACTCCGCAATCTCGCCGCATCCAAAAACAAACGCCTCCTCTTCGAATCCACCGTGATGGACGGCGTTCCCATCTTTTCTCTTTTCGATCAACTTCCCGCAATTCGTCTGCAAGGATTTCACGGCATCCTGAATTCCACTACAAACGTGATCCTCACCGAAATGGAAAACGGACTCACCTTCGACGAAGCTTTGAAGAAAGCCCAATCCCTCGGCATCGCCGAAACCGACGCCACTCACGACATCGACGGTTGGGACGCCGCCGTAAAAACCGCCGCGCTGATCACGGTCCTGATGGACGTTCCGATAAAGTTAGAAGAGATCGCACGCAAAGGAATCCGCAGTCTGACCGCCGAAGCCGTCCGCGCCGCAAAAAAAGAAGGGA
>JBAVGI010000508.1:0-18712 GCA_049684755.1 Candidatus Sulfotelmatobacter sp. | reverse complement strand
GTTGTCGAGAACGATCTTTATAAAATTACATTCACTAATCGCGGCGCGCAGGTGAAATCGTGGATTCTCAAAAAGTTCGATAACGACGCGCAGAATGGGCGGCTGGAACTGGTGAATGACGCTGCGGCGCAAAAGTTTGGTTATCCGCTTTCGCTGTGGACCTACGATGAGACACTGCGCAATAAATTGAGTTCGGCGCTTTTCGTTGCTTCGAAAGACGGTCGGCTCGCTGCTCCGGCGGAAGTCACATTCGAGTACGCTGACCAGGATTTGGTAGTCCGGAAAACTTTTCACTTCGATGACACGTATGTTCTGAAAGTTGAAACCTCGGTTGTCTATAAGGGGACGGAGGTTTTTGCCGCGCCGGCGTGGCCTTCGGGATTCGGCGACCAGTCAACCGCTGCTTCCTACGCAGCGGCGCGCATCGATTACCATAACGATGCCTCCACCGAACGCAGCGGTTATGTGTTCTTCCCGAACTATATTTCGCGCCTGCAGGTCAAGGGCATCAGCGGGGGCAACAGCATAAAAGGGCCGTTCGAGTGGGCGGGACCGGGCGATCAATATTTCACCGCAATTTTTATTCCTGACGATCCCAACACCGCGGCCATGGTGACGCTGCGAAATTCGTTGCAAGTGGCGCGCGATCCGCAAAAACCGGATTCCAAAGAAACGGTGAATGTCGATGCCATCGGTGCCGCCGTTGGCGATCTTCGCGGACCGACCGCGGAGCGCATGTATGTCGGTCCGAAGGAATTGTCTTCGCTCGAAGCGGTGCACGTGCCGACGATTAAGAACGGCGATACTGATCTGCGCGGCACGGTCGATTTCGGATGGTGGGGTCTGATCTCGCGTCCGTTGTTTTTGTGGTTGAAGTGGACTTACAAACACATCGTTCCCAACTGGGGCTGGGCGATTGTGATTCAAACGCTGATCATCACAGTTGCGCTTCTGCCGCTACGGATCACCCAGATGAAGTCGATGCTGAAGATGCAACGCATTGCGCCGCAGATCAAATCGATTCAGGAAAAATATAAGAAATACAGCTTGCGCGATCCGCGTAAGGCGGCCATGAATGAGGAGATCAGCGGCCTCTACAAGAAAGAAGGAGTGAATCCCGCGGGAGGCTGCTTGCCGCTGCTGATTCAGTTCCCCTTCCTCATCGCTTATTACCGGATGCTGGGCGTGGCGCTCGATCTGCGGCACGCGCACTGGCTGTGGGTCAGCGATCTTTCCGCGCGCGATCCTTATTTCATTCTGCCCATACTGATGGTCGCGAGCATGTTTGCCATGCAGCGTATGACCCCGCAAGCAGGCATGGATCCGGCGCAGCAAAAAATGATGACATGGATGATGCCGCTGATGATGGGCTTCCTCTTCTTCAATTTCGCCGCGGGACTGAATCTCTATTATGCCGAGACCAATTTGATTTCGATGGCGCAACAAGCCATCATGAACCGAACCAAGCTGGGCCGCGAGATGCGCGAGATGATGGAAAAGCGCGCGAGGAAAAAAGAGAAGTAAGAGTTAAGAGTTTCTTATGGATAAAGTTGCTGCTGCGAATCGAATCAACGAATTTCTTCAGGCGGTGGTGAATCTCGGCGGCCTTCATCTGAAGTACCGCATTGTGGTGGATCCTCCGGCGATGAGCGAGTGGGAAAAGCCAGAGATCTACGTGGATTTCTCTGGCCCGGATTCGGCGCTGCTGCTGGATCGTGGAGGCGAACTTCTGCGAGCGCTGGAGCTGCTGGCGTTTGAAATTCTGCGATTGCCTTCCGGGGAGCACGAGAAAATTTCCTTCGACTGCAAGAACCAGCGCTCTATAAGGTTGAAGGAATTACGCATGGCCGCGAGCGTAGCGGCGGAGAAAGTCCGGCAAACCGGCGTGCCTTTTCACTTTGCTCCCATGTCATCGCGGGAGCGGCGCATGGTCCACCTGGCGCTGCGTGATGAAACGGATCTGCGCACGGAAAGTGATGGCGAAGGCCGCGACCGCTGTGTCGTGCTGTATCCGGCAGAATATAAATCCAGCGGCAAGCCGGCGCGCCGCACTGTGCCGTAACCCTGGAAAGGCAATACGAGGCATTCCACCGCCTTATCGCGGCTTCGACTTCGACACAATGGTTTTTCCATCCAAGCGGTGCGCTTTTATTTTTCTGATCGTGGCGGTGCCTGTTCCCTTCGCGTGCGCGCAACAGTCCGCGCCTTCTTCCGGTAGTTCTTCCTCGGTGCCGCATCCGCGAAAACCAGCGCCTGACGCCAGTTTGCACATGGATTTGGGAAACGTGAACGATGGCACATACCGCAATCTTTCTTTCGGATTTAACTGCAAGCTTCCTCAGGGGTGGGTATTGCGAACCGAGGAAATGAACGAGGGCGACGATGAGCAGCCGGAGCCGTCGGCGGCTGGCAAAACGGGCCGGGTGCTGCTGGCCGCATTTTCGCGGCCCCCGGCGGCGCGCGGCGAAGATGTGAATTCGTCGATCCTGATTGCGGCGGAAAGTGCAGCTGGGTACCCGGGACTAAAAGAAGCGGCACAGTATTTCGGACCGGTGACGGAGATTGCCAAGGCGCAAGGATTCGCTGTCGCGGAGGAGCCGTATGAGTTTGCAATTGGCGCGAAGACGCTGGTGCGCGGAGATTTTCAGAAAGACGTTGGTTCCCGCGTGATGCGGCAATCGACGTTGGTGATGCTAGTGCGTGGATACGCCGTGTCCTTTACGTTTATCGGGGGGACGGAAGACGAAGTTGAAGAGTTGATTGCGGGATTGAGTTTCGCTGCAAGTGCAAAAGCTCGTCAGCGCTGACTTCGAGGTCCAGGAAAGGCATTCATCCGGCAGCATGAAACTGAAATTGCCAGAGGGCCCGTTTAAGGCGTACTTGTTCGATTGCGACGGCACCATCGCTGACTCCATGCCGCTGCATTACCGCGCGTGGAAGCAAGCCCTTGGCGAATGGAATTGTGAATTCGAGGAAAAGCTTTTCTACGATTGGGGCGGAATGCCCGTGGCGGAAATCATCTCAACGCTAAATGAAAGACATGGACTGCGAATGCCGGTCGAGACTGTGGCTCGTCGAAAGGAAGCACTTTACTTCGAACTGCTGCCACAACTGCGGGCTGTTCCGGAAGTTTTGCAGCACATTGAGGCGGAGCACAAGAAAATTCCCTTCGCGGTGGTCTCGGGAAGCACGCGGGAATCGGTGAGGGCGTCTCTGGTAACGCTGAATCTACTCGAGCGCTTCGAAGCGATGGTGTGCGCGGGAGACTATACGAAAAGTAAACCTGACCCCGAAGCATTTTTGTTGGCGGCCGCGAAGCTTAAAGTGGCGCCGGAATCCTGTCTGGTTTTCGAAGATACGGAAATGGGCATTCAAGCGGCCAAGGCCGCAGGGATGGCCTCGATTAAAGTTCCTCCGCCATGGGAGAGAGCGAAGTCGATCTGATGGTTCATTCAGTCTAGGGGTTCGGGCTCGAGCGCGATGTTGGTTTCGCCAGCCGCCTTTTTGGCGGCATATTTTTTCATCCAGGCTTCCCAACTTTTTCCTGCCGCCGTATCCCTTCCTGAAAAGGCGAGAGCGGCGATGTCCGCATAAGAGATGGAAACTTTTTCGCTGGAGTTCTTCGGGTAGAGCCGGACCAGGGAATCCTTTAGCGTTGGAGCAGTGCGGCGATCGAAGAGGTAGCCTTCGATTTTTGATCCGTCTTTCCGAGTGATGGTGACGTCTCCGCGATAATCGAATGCCTTTTCCAGGGCAACGCGGATTTCTTCGTCGCTCGCGAGTTGCGGGATCCAGCCTTCGAGTTTTTCGTGAACCGTGCCGGGAGCAAGTTCCAGCGTGTCAGGATTGGCGCTGGTGTGGGGGACGGCTTGCGCGTCTTCGTGGTCGATGTGGCCGGATTCTTTACCTGTCATGGATTCCTGAGCAGTTCTGATTTTGGGTGGCGCAGCGGTTCACCGCTGCGATTACAGGTTCCGCATGGAGATGGGCTTTAGCCCAATACCCGCGACTCCTGGGGCTCGCTTGTCGGTGCGATCTGCACCAGCGGATGCACGGGAGCTTGCGGTTCGTCTAACAATCGCAGCGCTTCCTTGTCGCGATATCCAGTAAAGAGAGTTGCCTTCACTGTGGCGAGGAATCCTTCCAGCGAGCTGAACGTTGCGTTGACTGCGGAGGCTTCGTACCCGCTGTGAACCATGCAATTGGCGCAGGCGGGATTTCCGGATTCGGTGCCGTAGTTGCTCCAATTCGTGGTCGAGAGAAGTTCCGCGAAAGTTTCGGCGTAGCCATCCTGCAGCAGATAGCATGGCTTCTGCCATCCGAAAATATTGTAAGTAGGCATGCCCCAGGGGGTGCATGGGTAAGTGCGCTTGCCCATTAGAAATTCCAGAAAAAGCGGCGAGAGATTGAAGCGCCAGTTTTTCTTGCGGTTCGACAAGATCGCGCGGAACATGCGGCGAGTGCGGGCGCGGCCAAGGAAATGTTTTTGATCGGGAGCCTTGTCGTAAGAGTAGCCGGGAGAAAGCATCATGCCTTCGAGGCCAAGCTCCATCATGTCATCGAAGAAGGCGCGGACGGATTTGGGATCGGCGCCGTCGAACAGCGTGGTATTCGTGGTGACGCGAAAGCCGCGGCTGAGGGCCTCCTTGATGGCATCGACGGCGATATCGTATCCACCTTCCCGGCAAACGGCGAGGTCGTGCTCCTCGCGCTGGCCATCGAGGTGCACGCTGAACGTCAAATACTTGCTCGGCTTGAAGAGATGAATTTTCTCTTTGAGCAGCAGAGCGTTGGTGCAGAGATAAATATATTTCTTGCGCGCGACCAGGCCTTCGACGATGTCGCCGATCTGCGGATGCATGAGCGGTTCGCCGCCGGGAATGGAAACCATGGGCGCTCCGCATTCATCAACCGCGCGGAAACATTCTTCGGGAGTGAGATCCTTTTTCAGAATGTGGGCTGGGTATTGAATTTTGCCGCATCCCGCGCAAGCCAGGTTGCAGCGGAACAGCGGCTCGAGCATGAGCACGAGCGGATACTGCTTGCGGCCGGCGAGCTTCTGCTTCAGAACATAGCTCGACACAGTCCACATTTGAGATACGGGAACGGCCATTCTGAGTTGGTAACTCCTGTGCGGCTATTTTATCAGGGTCTGGGAGTTAGATGACCCCGAACCTCGGCCAGGTGCCGGAAAAGAAACTGTGGAACGAGTTCTTGGTACATTCCGCGACAGGCTGCAAACTCCGGCCAAACAGGCCGCAGAAACCCTTGTAATACCAGCGTTTACCGAAGGGATTCAGGACCGCACGAAGGTCGCTGGGAGAGCCTTTTCCGTGGTATAATTTGGTAGTCGCTAAACGGGCCTAAGTACACTAAATTTCAATCACTTGAGGTCGGTTGCGCAGGCAGACAGTTCGGTCTGCGCCGGGCGATTTTTGCGAGTCACTCGGAGCTCTCGCTCGCAGCAAGTTTTCGAGACAAATCGGGCGTGCTCCACGGAGTTGAATGGCCACCAAAGAGATCAATACCCCCGTCGCAGAATCTAAACCGAAAAACGGAAGCCTGGCCCCGATCGCCGGAAATAATGGCGGCGTCAGGAACGACTATAACGCCGACTCCATCAAAGTGCTCGGCGGGATGGAAGCGGTGCGCAAACGTCCCGCGATGTATATCGGATCGACCGGCGATCTCGGCCTGCACCATCTCGTTTATGAAGTTGTCGACAATTCCGTGGACGAAGCGCTGGCCGGCTTCGCTACCAAGATTGAAGTTACGATCCACATCGACAATAGCATCACTGTGATCGACGACGGGCGCGGCATTCCCGTCGATGACATGGACATTGACGGTGTACAGGTTTCGGCGGCGCAGGTGGTGATGACGACGCTGCACGCGGGCGGAAAATTTGATTCGTCCACGTACAAAGTTTCCGGCGGATTGCACGGCGTAGGCGTTTCGTGTGTGAACGCGCTGAGCGAAGAACTGGAACTGGAAATCTGGCGCGATGGCGCGACCTGGGAGCAGACCTACTCGAAAGGCGAGCCCACCAGCAAGATGAAAAAAGCGGGCGCAGCCAAACGGCGCGGGACGAAAGTCCATTTCCTTCCCGACCGCAGTATCTTCACCGCGACGGAATATAACTACGACACGCTGGCGCAGCGGCTGCGCGAACTGGCGTTTCTGAACAAAGGATTGCTGATCACGCTTACCGATGAGCGCTCGACCGACGCGAAAACCGGCGAGGCCAAGCATGCGGACTTCAAATATAACGGCGGCATCGCCGAGTTCATCAAGCATCTGAACCGCGGCAAGCAAGTGCTGCACGACAAGCCGATCTACATGGAAGCCGAGCGCAACGGCGTCGCCATGGAAATTGGGCTGCAGTACAACGACGGATATTCGGAATCCGTTTTCAGCTTTGCGAACAACATCAACACCATCGATGGCGGCACGCATCTCTCCGGTTTTCGCATGGCGCTCACGCGCACCATTAATTACGCCGGGCAGCAGATGGGCTTGTTCAAAGACGTGAAAGAAAATCTGACTGGCGATGACGTACGCGAAGGCCTGGTTGCCGTGATCAGCGTAAAGCTGCCGCAGCCGCAGTTCGAAGGACAAACCAAAGGCAAACTAAATTCCGATATAGCAGGCGTAGTTCAAGCCTTTATTAATGAGCGGTTGGGAGCGTTTTTTGAGCAGAACGCGACTGTGGCGCGGAAGATTATCAACAAAGCGGTGGATGCGGCGCGGGCGCGCGAAGCGGCGCGCAAGGCTCGCGATTTAACGCGGCGCAAGGGCGCGCTCGATTCCGGCGGTCTGCCGGGCAAGCTGGCGGATTGTTCGGAGCGCGATCCCAACCGTTGCGAATTGTTTTTGGTGGAAGGCGAGTCCGCAGGCGGGACGGCGAAGCAGGGACGCGACCGCCGCTTCCAGGCGATTCTGCCGCTCAAGGGAAAAATTCTCAACGTCGAAAAAGCGCGCTACGACAAGATGCTGGCGCACGAAGAAATTCGCGCCATGATTACTGCTCTTGGCACCGGCATCGCGAAGGACGATTTCGATCCGACGAAAGTTCGGTACGGAAAAATCATTCTGATGACGGACGCTGACGTGGATGGATCGCACATCCGGACGCTGCTGCTGACTTTCTTCTTCCGGCACATGCAGGAGCTGATCAAGCGGAACAATATTTATATTGCGCAGCCGCCGCTGTATTCGATCAAAAAAGGCAAGTCGATGCAGTACATCAAAGACGACGATGCCTTCGACAAAGTCATGTTGAAGCGCGCGGCCGACGGGCTGATCGTGCGCTACGGCGAGGGCGCGGCAAAATTGGAAGGCGCAAATCTTACGCGCTTCATGAGCGTGCTGAAGGAGTATCTCAACTTCTTCGACAAGGTGAACAAGCGTTTGCGCGATGAGAGTGTTACCGAACTGTTGCCGAAGCTCGATCTTTCCAAGCATGCCGACTTTGAAGGCGACAAAAAAGCTCCGCCGAAGAAAATCGAGAAGCTGGAAAAAGAATTGAAACGGCTGCAGAAAGACCGAAAGTTCAAGAGCGTGAACGCGGTTTTTGACGAGGAGCACAACCTGTGGGAAGTGCGATTCGTCAGTTCGCAGGGATCAGAGCACGTGATCAGCTGGGAACTGGTGTCCAGCGCGGAGTACCGGCAGTTGATTTCGAAATTCAAACTGATCGAGCCATATCTGGAACCGCCATTCGTGGTGGAAGCCGTGACCAAGGCTAGTGTTGCGGGCAGCAACGGCGATGCTGCGGAAGACGACGCGGAGGATGCGGCAGAGTCGGATGGAAAGCCTGGAAAGAAAACCGCCAAGTCTGCGCCGAAACCCCGCGCCGTGGTCGAGCCGGTGGAGAAGGCAACCGCGCGCGAGCTGTTCGAGTACGTGAAAAAAGAGGGCAGCCGCGGCTACGATGTGCAGCGCTATAAAGGTTTGGGTGAGATGACGGCTCCGCAGCTGTGGGAGACGACCATGGATCCGGAGCGGCGGACTCTGCTCTCGGTGAAGCTGGAGGACATTGCCGAGTGCGAGACCATCTTTACTACGCTCATGGGCGAGGACGTGGAAGCGCGTCGGAAATTTATTGAAGAGAATGCGCTGGATGTGAAGAATTTGGATATCTAGTTGGTTATTGGTTGTTTATTCATCGACGATCGGTTCTTGACTCCCGTATCACGTATCTTTACACTATACGGAGTGATCAGGAGCTTTCGCCACCGTGGCTTGGAAAAGTTCTTTGAAGCGGGATCGAAAGCGGGCATTCAACCAAAGCATTCCGACAAGCTTCGCTTGCAACTGTTCGCGCTGGACAATGCCAAGCGGCCGGAAGATATGAGTGCTCCGGGATGGAGGCTTCATCGTCTCGCCGGCCATCTCAAGGATCACTGGGCTGTCAACGTCAGCGGAAACTGGCGCCTCACGTTCAAATTTGAAGGCGAGGACGCAATCCTGGTGGACTATCAGGACTATCACTAACCCGAGATTTGAGTGACGGTCGCCCGACTGAAACAGGAGCGAATGTCCATGCATAATCCGCCGCATCCAGGTTTGGTTCTCCGCGAATATCTCGGTGATGTTCCCGTGACCAAGGCAGCAGCGCATTTGCGGATCACGCGGGTTACCCTTTCGCGAGTGCTTAATGGCAAGACCGGGATTTCAGCATCCATGGCAATTCGGCTCGCTGCTGCTTTGGGTACGACGCCTGAGCTGTGGATGAGCATGCAGGCGCAGTACGACTTATGGAAGGCGCGGAAGACGAAGCAACCGGTGGTCCGCAGGTTGGCGAATGTTGCCGACGTCTCTGGGCGCGAGCCAGCAACTGAAGGCCGAGTTTAGCTGTCCGCCGAGGACGTGGAAGCGCGGCGGAAGTTTATCGAAGAGAATGCGCCGGATGGGAAGAATCTGGATATCTAGCTCGGCCCCGCCCCGGCCATGGACGAACACGGATTGCCGCGCGCAAATATTCGACGGCGTCATTCCGAAGCCCAATGCAAGCATAACCACCATGCGCTTCTCTCAAAAATATGGGTACAGGGCCGTGAGGTTGTCCATACAAGTGGACTCGATGAGCGGGCTTACGATGTGGGGATCGAACATGGTCCGAACTTTTTGCGGGTGCAGGTTAAGTCGAGCAGCTACCGGCGTGGGGATGGGTATTGCTGTCAGCTCCTGCCCAACCATGTGAAGAAGCGCGACTACAGTTTGGACCAGATTGATCTGTTCGCCGCGTACGTGATTCCGGTTGGGGCGTGGTATCTGATTCCGGCGTCGCTGGTGCTGGGGGTGCGGCGAATCACCTGCGTCATGTTAAGCCCGGTGGGGGAGCCGACAAAGAAAAAGAGTTATTGCTACGAGTGTTACAGAGAGGCGTGGAGTTTGCTGGGAAAGACTCGGCGGGGGCTGGGGAAGTGCGGAGAGTAACGTTTCGGGGGCTTTTTGGGATCTGTGTGAGGACTTCGGGCGTCCCTACGGGACGCGTGTCGTCATACCATTTTTCCCGGCGCCGAAAGCGCCGGGCCATTGTCGGACGCCCCGCTGGGGCGTAAATCTTTCATTGTTTTCCTGCTGCGATTGGGGCCTCGCTTGGCTTGGCGGACGGACGAAGGCGTCCGTCCCTCCATGGAATTATTTCAGGCCTTCTACCAGATACAAATCTGCCAGCATGCGGTGGTAGCCGAAGACGCAGCTTTTGGCGTCGGGGGTCATGTAGATGGGGCCGATGTTTTCTACTCCGGCGGGGTCGGAGGGCATGAGTTCTTTCCAGAGAGTGCGTTTGCCTGATTTCAGGTCGAGGCGGTAGACGCGGGCGGGTAACTCGCCGGGTTGGTAGATGTAGAGGGATTGCCCGTCGCCGCTCCAGGTGATGGGTTGCTCTCCCTGGTTGATGCCGTTGATCGGGCGAGGATCGCCACCGGCAACGGGATATAAATATCCTTTTTCATCGGGACCGATGGCGGCGATTTCCTGAGAGTCGGGCGAGAGCGCGAAGGCGGTGCCGTTCACGCCTTCCTGGGAAATGGGTTTGCTCTTGCCGGAAGCCATATCGTAGACGTAGAAGCGGACTCCCTTGCCGGGTTCGTCGGCGGAGAAGAGAATTCGTTTACCGTCAGGAAACCAATGCGCCCAACTATGATTCACATTGTCTTTGGTGAGGTCTCTGGGTTCGCCGGCTGCGGTGGGCAGGAGCCTGAACTGCGAAGGCGATTCCTGGGTTTGTGCGATGACCCATTTTCCGTCGGGAGACAGAGCTACTGCACCGCCTTCGCCCAGCAGGACCGCGGGGGAACCGTCCGTCTTGCGAATGTAGACCGCATAGGTCAAGCCGCCGGACTTGGAATAGTCGAGCGCACCACCGCCGCCTTCTTCGTCAAACAGCAGCGTCTTACCATCGGCGGAAAGGTCGGAAGGATAGGTGTAATCCAGCCACGAGAGTTCATGCTGCTTGGGATCGTTGTCGAAGACTCCGAGCAATTCGCGGCGCCAGGTGGCACGGACCAGGAGGACACGTCCGTCTTTTGCGATATCGAGCAGCATGAGCGCACCGGGGAGCCGGGCGACGATGCGCTGTTTGCCGTCGAGTGATGTGGCGTAGAGAGTGCGGTCGGTTCCGGATTTGCTGGCGGTGAACCAGATCTCTTTGCCGTTGGGAGACCAGGCCAGCCCTTGAATAGTGAACCACTGGCTGGAAAGATTTCTCTTGTTGCCCGCCAGATCGACGACCGCGAGCGAGCCACTGTCATCGCCTTGCAGTGGGTGGTCGGCGAACGCGATGAGATCACCTTTGGGCGAGACGCGAGGATGTCCGATCCATCCGCCAGTTTGATAGAGCGGCTTGCCGATGGGAAGTTCGAGGCGATTGCGGCCGCCCATATCGCGAACCACGGCTAGATTGGTGCCGTCGGGCGACCAGTCGGCCCACTGAACCTGCTCCAGCATTTCGCGTGGGGCGCCTCCGGAGAGCGGAGCGCGCGCTAAGGTTCCCATGCTTACCCAGGCGCCGATGGCTTTGCTGTGCAGCAAAACGGCCATTTCGGAACTGGGAGAGATCGACATGAGCTGAGTGCGGCTCAAGCCCATGGAGCGGGACTCGGGCGCCTCGGGCCGCGCGGTGAATACGTCGACGGGATTTCCCTGCCATGCCGCGCTGTAGAGAATTGTTTGGCCGTCTGGAGCAAAGCGCGCGGAGCGAATACTGCCGCGGCGGAACGTCAGTTGGCGGTAGATGGGTGGTTCGGGAGGCGCGCTGGCGAAGAATATTTTTCCAGCAAACAAGCCGGCTGCTGCGGCCACCAGCAAGGCAATCGCGAAGATCAAAGCAGCGGCAGACTTCTTGCGCGGGGCAGGCGCTGCCGCGGCCGCCGCTACAGCGCTTGACGAAGAAGATTGCGCAGGCTCAGCTACCACCGAGGTACGCGAGGAATCAATCGAGCGTTTCAGGCGTTTGAGATCGGCGCGCATTTCCGCCGCCGTCTGGCAGCGCATGTCGCGATCTTTTTCCAGAGCCTTGCTGATGATCTCTTCGAGCTTGGCGGGAAGCTCGGGAACCAGGCGGATCGCCGACGTCGGCTGGCGATTGAGAATCGCTTCAGTAACCACGGCGGAAGTTTCTCCGCGAAAGGGCAGGATGCCGGTCGCCATCTCGTAGAGAACCACGCCAAAGGAGAAAAGATCGGTGCGTCCGTCGAGTTCCTTGCCGCGCAACTGTTCTGGCGACATGTAGGAAACGGTGCCAACAGCGGTGCCGGGACTAGTGAGATCAAGTCCGCTCGCATCGGCGAGAGTTTGCGAATCACCGCTGGTGGGGCGGGCGGCGCGGGAAATTTTCGCCAGTCCGAAGTCGAGAATCTTGGCGTGGCCGCGATCGGTAACGAAGATGTTCGCCGGCTTGATATCGCGATGGACGATTCCCCTGACGTGCGCGGCATCGAGGGCATCGGCCACTTCAATGGCCAGTGTGAGCAGGCGCTCGAACTCCGTCGGCCTGCCGTTGATCAGGTGTTTCAGCGTCTGGCCGCTGAGACACTCCATCACGATAAACAGATCTCCATCATGCTGGCCGATTTCGTGGATGGTACAGATGTTCGGATGATTCAGCGAAGACGCGGCGCGAGCCTCGCGGCGAAAGCGCTCGAGGGCCTGCGGGTCCTGAGAAGAATCATCGGGAAGAAATTTCAGGGCAACGAAGCGGCCAAGTTGCGTGTCTTCCGCTTTGTAAACGACGCCCATCCCTCCGCCACCGAGGAGTTCGACGATGCGGTAGTGAGAGACCGTCTGGCCGATCATGGATAAGGCACGCGTCACAGTCCACGCTGACTTGAAACGTGGCCCGAGTCATCTTAGGGCGTATTGGGCGGTGAGTCAATTTAGTATTGCGAGGGTGACGTCAAGCTGCTTGTGTAAATAGGTTGAGGGTGCGGGTTTTCCATTCCAGGTTAAATCTCTGGAAGATGGAGTAGATGATTCGGTCCACGCTTTCTACGTTGACAAAGCAAACCATAGGCCGGGTACGGCGGCGGACTTCGACAAAACAGCGCTCGATCACATTGGTGGTGCGCAGTTTGCGCCACAGGTGGCGGGGGAAGGCGAAGAACGAAAGTAGTTCCGGTAAGTCCTGTTGCAGCCGCCGGACCATCGCCGGGTAAGCTCGGCCCCAGCGGGCACGAAAGGCGCGAAAGGCTGCTTCGGCTGGTCTCCGACCTTCGGCCAGGTAGATGGCCTGGGCTCCGGCCTTCACTTCGTCGTAATCCCGCTTGCGTGCTTTCTCTAGAATGTTGCGCATCTTATGCACCCAGCAACGTTGATGCCGGACTCCCGGATAGACCGTCCGAATCGCCGCCGCCAGCCCGGCGCAGCCGTCGGTGAGAATCAGACCGAGCGATCGGCCTTCCAGTCCGCGGCGGTAGAGATCCTGGAGCAAGGCTTCCCAGTCCGCCTGGCCTTCGCCCTGGCTGCGCAAGAAAGCCAGCAAGTGACGGCTGCCATCGCGCCGAATCCCGTACGCCACCAGCATCTGTACCTGCTTGCGTCCCGCCGGTCGCCGCACCCGCAAGCTCACTCCATCCAGAAACAGATACACATAGTCATCGCTCAATCGCGCCTGATGAAACTGGCGCACCGCCTCATCTAAATCCCGGGTCAGCTTCGACACCGTCTGCGCGCTCACGGTTTCTCCCGTGATGGTGGCCACCACTCGTCCCACTTGCCGCGTGCTGATGCCCCGCAAAAACGCTTCCCGGATCAGCAACGAAACTTCTTCCGCCCGCCGTTGAAATCGCCGCAGCCCCACCGGCAGAAAGCTCTTCTCGCGGGTGCGCGCAACGCGCAGCCGGATGGTTCCGAACCGGGTCACGAAATCCCGCTCGTAGTAGCCATTGCGATAGATGCGGCGTCGCCCCCGCCGCCGTTCATACCGTCCTGCCCCGGAAAACCGGTCGCGCTCCCGTTCCGACTGCAACTCGAAAAACCGCTGCCATGCCTGACGCGTCTGCCCATACAGATCGCCCCAGAAACTCTCTTTCATCTCCGCTAGAAAATGTTGGAAATGCTCGCTGATCGGGATTATCTTCGCCATGGGGTGTAGGTCTCCTTTTCGGAAAGGCTTTAGCTCGCGAGGCCAAAGCCAACTTACACCCTCTCGCTTTTTACACAATCAAAGTTACGTCACCTGATACAGTTTGAAGTAGACAATCTCCCAGGGCTCTGATACCTTCCCGGTGAGTTCTCTTTCTACCGCCTGCTGAAAATCCTCCTTCGATAACTCACGAGCTTTGTGCAACCAGGTTGCACAGTCGAACTGCTGCTGATCCCTGCGTGCCAACTTAGCCAGTTCCAGCCGATTCGTCCAGCCCACCTTCGTCCGTCAACTCTCTCGCTTTGGGCGGAATATGTTCGTGGATCGACATTAGGTAGTAGGCTTTCCGTCACGATCCAGGAAGCCGTCCTTCGAGAAACTCGTCGAAGCACTTCAGTTCCTCCATTCGCCAGTACTGTCCCGCCGCACCGCGCATAAATAGCGTCCTGGCTCGACGAACCTGGCATCCCTCTCCGTCTCCCTTTGCTGCTCCCAAGCCAGAATCTCGTCAATTATGTCTAGCACGAACAACGCGCGGC
The DNA here is from genome assembly GCA_049684755.1 of Candidatus Sulfotelmatobacter sp. GTDB lineage: Bacteria > Acidobacteriota > Terriglobia > Terriglobales > Acidobacteriaceae > Sulfotelmatobacter. Next base: position 4,582 of record JBAVGI010000508.1, on the reverse strand, counting down.
GACGATTGAACTTGGGCGGCATGGACGGATTGCTGGTAATTAAACTCATCGAGCCAAACCAAGACTCTCTGCTCCTGGATGTCGCGTCAAGCGCGCGTAGCCATCTCCTGCTCCCCAAGACACAGTCCCACGTAGGGGCAGCTGCTGCGCGGAAAGCGGATGCCACTGTGGGGCAAAAGCTGCACGGATTCAATCCTGCCGATCGTGTGCTGGACCAGACGTCCGAATTCCTCGCGCTGGTCGTCGCTGATTACCGTGCGCAGATATTGAATTTCGACCACGTGCTTGCGCACGAGACCACCTAAGCAACTTTTGCGATGCCCTGTCATCCACGAGTAGCAGACAAGTTGAGGGTCGAGGGAGAGCCGACACGGGAGCAAAGCCGTCGAGACGGAGCAGGGAAGCACCGTTGAAGACGATGTGGCTGATGTTGACTACGCCCCTCAAGCCGACGAGCTGAGTTTCATCCTCGTCGCGACCCAGCAACTCGGTGTCATAACCGAAATCGCGCAAGAACCAGTTCAGCTTCCCGCGCTCTTCGAAGGCCAACTTCGCAAGGACAAGCCGTCTAAGTTGGCAAGACTTAAGCTATTCCTGCACAGAGAGTTACCTTCGTAACCATAAATAGCGCCTTCAGCGTCAGGCACTCGCTCCCCTGGAGTTAACATAAGCGTGGGTGCCGGTTTAATCTACGGCGGGACGGAATGTCGGGCAAAGGTTACGTAGGCCAAACTAAAGCAATTGACTGAGGTCCACAGAGCTCGTCATCGAGCCGCTTTCCGAATTGCACGATTTAGAAGATGGCTTCGAATCACGATTCACGTTGCAAGGCACGGGCGAAGAGCGGCAAATCTTGCCAAGCTGCGGCTACTGCCGGCGGCGTCTGCCTTTTTCACGCCAATCCCAATGAAGTCTCTGAACTGGGGCGAATCGGAGGAAGAAAGACTCACTCCGGGCCCCCTGAGCCCTGCGTCCCGCTGCCCAAACTCGAGAGTGCAATCGCAGTGCGCGACGCCATCTCGCAGTTGCTTGCCGATGTGCATGCTGGAAATTTTGCCCCTAAGATAGCGGCCGGTTTGGCGCCCTTCCTAACTCTGCAGCTACAGGCAATTAAGCTGACGTACCAAGAACGGCGACTCAAGGATCTGGACGAGTATTTTGAAAACATGAGACTACGTAGGATTACTAACGATCCGACCCGCGGACCTGCTGTTTAGCGAGCAATTTTGATCCAATTGCGTAGCCATAAGCTATACCGTTTAGATTATGCCTGTTGCTCCAGTAATTTATAGCTTTGGACTCCTTAAGCATTAAAAGCTGTGAAGCCATCAGAGCGGCATCCCTGAAAGGTTGTATTCGTTAGTACTTATGTATCATCTAGTAAACGGCTGAGATTAGAATGCCTCCTTTTATTCATCAACCTTCGGTTGATCGCGATGACAGTGAGGGACTCTTCGCCCGAGTCCTGACCAAACTGAACAGCTTTTGGGTGGGCGCAACCTTTCGATTCGCGGGTAGTGGCCGCAATCAATCGCTTCATTATGCGAGTGACGTTTCACGCCGTCTGGCGCGCCACATCACCCTGGGAAGCCGGGTCGAGATTGGGAAGCATACATGGCTTTCCACCGGCTCGGAGGATAACCAGAAAATACAGCTTACTATCGAGGATGACTGCCGCATCGGCGCAAGGTGCACGATCAGCGCCAAGAATTCTATCCACCTTGAGCGTGATGTTACCCTTGCCTCTGACGTGCTGATCATTGACAACAACCATGCCTACGAAGACGTGGCTACGCCAATAGCGCGACAGGGCACAACGCCGGGCGGCTCGATCCGCATCGGGGAAGGATGCCGGATCGGAGTAGGAGTCGCTGTCATATGCGAAAAGGGCGAACTCGTACTCGGAAGCAACACCACCGTGGCCCCGCGATCCGTGGTTACGAGAAGCTTTCCTCCATATTCGGTGCTTTCGGGAAATCCAGCTCGGATCGTTCGCGAATTGGGTACCGCAGCGCCTATTAGTTTGACCGATCCTCTCACTTCTACAAAGGTCGTGGGCGGAGTGAAAGAGAAATTCGCCCTTGAGCCCCATTCCACGAATTCCGAAACGGTCGCCGTAAGCCGGCAGGTTGACGTTAAAGAAGGGACTAGGAACCGAGGCCCGATCTCTCGTGCGTTGCAAACTGTTAGTCGGCAAGATCTCACGGGATTGATTTCGGGGGTGCTTAGCAAACTACGCACGCTATGGTTGGCACACACCTATCCTTTCTCTTCGTTTGGCAAAGGCGCCTGGGCGCATCACTCCCTGCGAGTAGACCGATCGTCGGCGCCATACATAAGTATTGCCGAAAGAGTTGGCTTTGCCGAAGGTGTCCGGTTAAAGGTGTCCGCGGCTCCGGGTGCGAAATTACCAATTCTCATTATGGAGGCTGGTAGTGGCTTGCAACGAAGGGGACTGATTTCAGCAAGGAATCGCATCCACATCATGAAGGAGGCTATTTTTGGCTTCTCTGTTCGAATCATGGATCATGGCCTTGAACAAGAAGCGGACGATGTCGCAATCGGAACAGGTGATAGGACAGGGGGGACCATATGCATCGAAGACGATTGTTGGATCGGCTTTGGCGTCGTGATTATTTGCGAGGAAGGGGAATTGGTCATTGGACGACATTCCGTGATCGGGGCGAATTGCGTGATCACGCGCAGCATTCCTCCGTATTCCGTTGTCGCGGGTGATCCAGCGAGGATTGTCAAGCAATACGATTTTGCCAAGAGCAGATGGGTATTGGGATGCATTTCTCCGGCGGTTAGCTCTATTTCAGAGGAGGCAGACTCGCGGATGAACACGAATGCGCAATCTTCGCGGGCTTGAAAGTTAACCTTCTTCAAGAGAGACTTGAGTAATTAGCACCGATGCAGGTCAGGAAGGAAGGTTTGGCTTCCAAGTGCGGCGAGGAATTATATAAGTGGAATTCATGAATGCAGCGTTAGTGGATCACTACCGCTGTCCCGCGCAGTTTATCGACTTTGAACTGACGAATTCGCTGTCCGAGGATGAAGGTTATTTTCGGTTCGGACAGAACACGATTTGCTATGGGCGCTCCGCATCAGGCTATCGGGCGCGCGGCGCCGGCTCCCCCCTTTACGATACAATCGACGATGTCGCGATTGACCGCTCGACGGTATCGTTACCCTTCAATCCGAACGATCTCATCAATAATCTACGTCTTGAACGCTACGCCCACCACCATAGCCTGGGATCGATGAGCCGGTGGAAACGATTGTTAAAAAATGGCTACTACAGCCTGCGGCCTCTGATGCCAGTCGCTCTGAGAAGACATTTTCAACGGGCTAATCTGAATGGCTGGCAAAGGTTGTCTTTTCCCCGATGGCCAGTAGATACAACTGTTGAGAGCTTTTGCGAGCAACTGCTGATGCTCTCCATGAAAGCGAAAGGCGTCGACCGCATACCCTTTATTTGGTTCTGGCCCAACGGCGCTCAGAGCTGTGTGGCTATGACTCACGACGTCGAGACTGAGGCTGGAAGGGCCTTCTGCGGCGAGTTGATGGACATCGATGATTCCTTTGGGATCAAGGCGTCTATTCATCTGGTACCGGAAGGAGGCTACAAGGTCGACGCTCCATTCGTTGAAGGGATCCGTGATAGGGGGTTTGAAGTAAATATTCAGGACCTCAACCACGATGGTCATCTGTTTCGCGATCGCGGTGAGTTTCTGCAGCGTGCGAAGAAAATTAATCGATACCGCAAGATCTACGGCGCCAACGGTTTCCGGGCAGCAGTTCTTTACAGGAATCTCGAATGGTACGATGCGCTCGAGTTTTCTTTCGACACTTCTGTCCCAAATGTTGCCCATCTTGATCCGCAACAAGGTGGATGCTGTACAGTAATGCCTTATTTCGTCGGAAATATTTTGGAAATTCCTGTGACGACTACTCAGGATTACATGCTGTTTCATTTATTGAATGATTATTCGCTGGGCTTGTGGAAGAATCAGACAGAATTGATTCTGAGAAAAAACGGTGTCGTCAATTTCATTGTTCATCCGGACTATATTCTCGAACAAAAAGCACGAGGCATTTATCAGGATCTTTTGGGTTTCTTGCAAGGGCTGCGGGGAAGTAGCAAACTTTGGTTTGCTGTGGCAGGTGAGATTGATCGCTGGTGGCGATCGCGGAGCCAATTGAACTTAGTAGAACGTGACGGCGCTTGGCGAATCGAGGGGCACGGTGCTGAACGCGCTAAGCTCGCTGTCGCAAAGATAGTGGACGACCGACTCGAATACGAAGTTGAAGCCTAAGACTATCCATACAGTTTTTACAGGATTGCAGGAGATAGCGATGCATATTCTTCACGTCGTCGGCGCTCGGCCGAATTTTATGAAGGCGGCTCCGGTGCTGCATGCTCTTCGCAAGAAACCCTCCATGCAGCAGACCCTGGTGCACACGGGACAGCATTATGACGCAAATATGTCCGACATCTTTTTCTCGCAACTCGAGATTCCGTCACCCGATGCCAATCTGGGTGTCGGTTCCGGGTCGCACGCGCAGCAAACTGCTGAGA
>JBAVGI010000507.1:0-8863 GCA_049684755.1 Candidatus Sulfotelmatobacter sp. | reverse complement strand
TTAAAAAATTCTTCCGGATCAGTGCCGAATTGCGCGAAAAAGTTCTCCGGCTTATCGTCCTTGTAGATTCCGCCGAACCAGGAAACCGGGACCACCGCTACTACCCCCGACACAGCGCGAATTTTCTCGCGATAGAAGCCAGGCAAACTGAAGGTCAAAGAAACGCGATGCCGCACCACCAGACGTTCCGCCGACTCGGCGCTGCCTTCGTCCAGATAAAAGGCCCGCCAGATCGTCATCATGAGGGTCAGCAACAGCAAAGAAAAAGCGATGCTCAGCACGGTCAGGATGCTGCGCCGCTTGTTGCGGAAGGCGTTCTTAGTGACAAATCGGGTCAAAGTCATATTTCGAACCCTGTTTCGAACCCTGGTTGAACTAAACCTATTGAATCCCGAGGAAGCCGCTGCGCGCTGGACTGCGGAGACGCTTAGTCCAAGCAGGCCTCAAGAATAAACGAGTGTTCCCACTCTCACAACTCCCTTTCAAACAGGAAATCAGACGTGATCTTGGTCTCCCCGCGCTGTCCTATCATTCATCTGCCCGCTGCCGACCGCCAGTGGAGATCGTCATAGCGGCTTGCTGACAAATGTCACATCTGTGTTTTATCGATTAAACGTCTCTGTGAGGAAAAGGTCACGCGGAGGGACGAAGATATTCTTGCCGCAAACGGGTTTATCCTCGCAGGCTACTTTTTTTCAGGCTGATTTCCAGAAACGCGATGCGCATCCCCTTGTGGTTGCGCGGGTCGTTTAGCCGGCTCCGGCGCATTTTGGTTGCGTTGATCGTTATGCTCAGCGGGCGTCTGCTCCGGCCGCTCGACCGGCTGCGGCTTCTGTAACTCGGACCAGGCGATGAGTTGAGGCCCAACAATCACGTTGGAAGGAGGCACAGGATCCGGCGGGCCTTGCAGATCCTGCGCGAAGATCGGAGGGGCAATCGCTGAGAGTAAACCTAGGGTCAAAAAGAGGCGTGTCTCTCGTCTCATAATTTATCTGTACCTCGAAAGACGAAGCGGCCAGCGGCAGTTTACTATCGGCGTCTATTGCGGGCAGCGAGTAGGCTCACCAACCGCCACAAACGCCGGTACCATGCTTTTTTACAGTCCGCCACAGTCTTCGTCCATACATCGTTTCCTGTAACAAATTAGGCTCCTCCGGCGCTGAGGGCTCAAGAGCGCTGGCCTCAAAATGGGATGAGCGAGGAATATTTTTACAGCGAAATACAAACTTTACGGTATAGGCGCAAACGGCAACCTCGGATAACCTGCGGTTCTACTCGACAGACGCCCCCATCGAGCAAGTGCCGGTTCTTGAAATCGGCACTTGCTCCCTCCTCAAATCGAGTCCGATAAATCGAATCCGATGTGCTCGTCGATTACAGTCAAGGTCCGCCTTAAATACAGAGTCAACGGGATTCGTGCTGCCAGCTCTCAAGCATATGGTTGAGTGGCAGGATTCACCTCAGGAGGAAGCTCAATGCTTTATTGGACGATAGTATTTTTGGTGGTGGCGCTTATCGCTGGAGTTCTGGGCTTTACCGGCGTAGCCGTAGCAGCCGCAGGGATTGCCAAACTGATATTTTTCATTTTCCTGGTGCTGTTTGTAATTTCCCTGGTAAGTCACCTGACGCGCCGCGGAAGTGTTTAACGCATCGAGAGTCGGCTGGGTGCAGCGTTATCGGCGGAACGGAGGCGCCACCATGGCGCCTCCTTCCACTCTCAGTTTCTCTCTTCTTCTCTCTTCGACCAAATCATCGGGATTCATCGTCCCATCGTGATGATCGCTGCACCATAGCCTCGTAGCACTCACACGCAGCGTCTTCCAGTCCTTTTGAATCTACGATGTTTACCTGGCCGCGAGTGTAGTTGATTAACTCCGCCCTTTGTAGAATCGAAGCGGCCACAGTTACGCTCGAACGCCGTGTCCCCAGCATGTGCGCCAGAAATTCCTGGGTTAATGGCACTAGATTGGAGCCGATTCTGTCCCGGCTCATGAGCAGCCAGCGCGCCAATCTCTCATCCACTTCATGCAAGCGGTTACAAGCCGCAATCTGCGCCGCTTGCGCCGCCAACACCTGCGCAAACCGGTGTAATCGCTTTTCCAGAGTGCGGCACTTGGGCAAAATGTCGATCAATGCGCTCGCGCTGATGCGATACCCCGAGCCCGCAATCTGCATAATCACCTGCGACGGGCTGGTCTTGAAGCCTACAATCAGCGGCAGCCCCACAAAGCCTTCCTTACCCGTCAATCCCACTTCAACGCTTTTTCCGTCTTGCATTACATTCAGAACGGAAGCCAGCCCACTGTTCATGAAGTAGGCATATTGAATCGATGCTCCATCTTCGTTGAGAACATCGTGTGTTCTCAACGGAAGGAAAACGAGTTCGGAATAGACGGTTTGACACTCTTTGTCGGGCAGGTTGAGAAGAAGCTCGTTTTCGAGTTTGTTTCCGTCCAGCTCCATGACACCTGCCTGGAGGCGGAAATTGCGCACCGTTTTGGCCATCAGTCAGCTCCTGCGAACCGCTTTCCGATTGCCCGGCAATCGCCGATTTCATCCGGAATTTCCCGCCGGCGGACAGCCAGTTGCTTCTTTTTGCCCCGGAATCGGCAAGCAAACTCGCGATATTACGGCGTGAAGTCTGATCTGTCTGTACGCTATAGCGCGCAAATGTGTGCCTTATGGGACATACACGTGTTTCCGAAGAGAGTAGGCTTAAATTGTCTCTTCTAGCACCTGTCCGTTATACCGCAACAGGTTGACGGTTCCTGCGAAATCGGACGGCGTTATCGCTGTGTGATCGAAAGGAACCACCCATGGCCCAGCTATCGCGGGTCGCGCTTAACAAATTCGAAGCAACTGGTGTTGGGAATGGTGCTGTTGGCAACATCATTCTCCGCTCTCTTCCTCGTTCCGAGAGCGCTCGAGTATCCTCCTCGCTCGAGTTTGTGCGCCTCCGGCTTCATCAAGTGCTGCATGAGACCGGAGAAGTTATCAAGTCGGGGTATTTCCTGAACGATGGAATGTCTTCCGTCCTCACTGTTCAGCCCGATGGTGAGAGTGTGGAAGTCGGTCTGATCGGCAAAGAAGGTTTCGTAGGTCTGCCGGTAATTTTCGGTTTCAAAACCAGCGCTTTGAGAATCATCACCCAAGGCGACGGAACGGCCTATCGCATCGACGTCGGAATCTTGAGAAGCCTTCTGCCGGAATGTCCCACGCTCGAGCATCAGCTGCAGCGTTATTCCATGATTCTCGGTATCCAGTCCACTCAGCTCGCTGCCTGCAACCGATTGCATGACGTGGAAGAACGGCTGGCGCGATGGCTCCTGATGAGTCACGAGCGCATCGGCGGCAACACTCTTCCCTTAACGCAGGAGTTCCTGTCGCAGATGTTGGGCACCCGCCGCTCCACGGTCAGCGTGGCAGCCAGTTTCCTGCAAAAAGCGGGAATGATCGCCTACACCCGTGGCAACGTAACCATTCTGAACAAAACCAAGCTGGAAGAAGCTGCCTGCGATTGCTACGAAATCATTCGGCAACAAAGAAATCGATGGCAGTCAGAAAATTCTTAGATTTTTCACGCCCACATGCGTCCATCAACTCGGGGCTGTGAATCCCCGAAACCTCTGTTTCTTCGCCGTAGTCTCTGTCTCGTGAAAGATTGGTCTTTACAAGTGCGCTGGCATAAGAGGCAACACACCTCTGGAACCGGGAATCAAAGCCTCACTATCCATCTCGTGAAGGACGAATTTTATGAAACCCCCGCTTCTCCTCGGACGAGCTGTGTTCGGCGGCTTCTTTCTCTACAACGGAATCCATCATTTCATGGAGCACAAAGCGATGGCGCAATACGTTGACGCGAAAGGCGTCCCAATGCCTGATGTAGCCGTCGCCGCGACAGGTGTTGCTCTTACGATGGGTGGCGCGAGTCTCGTACTTGGCGTCAAGCCGGAACTGGGCGCGGCGGCCGTGGCTGGCTTTCTGGCCGGAGTCTCTCCCATCATGCACGATTTCTGGAAGGTGGAAGATCCGCAGAGGCGGCAAGCCGAGATGATTAATTTCAGCAAGAATATGGCGCTTCTTGGAGCGGCCCTTGCTTTCATAGGCGCTGGAAATGGAAAGCGAAATTGTCGCCAAGCCAGAACATCGCAAATTAGAAACCGCTGAAGCTGAAGCTGAAGCTGTGATCACAATTATCGATCGGATTGATCTGTGCAGCGCATCCAGCATTTCTCTCAGCTGTAGCCAATCAGGTGAACCACGTAGACCCTGCACTAATACCGCTTAGAACATCGCCAAACATCCCGCATAGGCAGTTCTAATCTCCGCGCAGGTAAACCGCTACTTCCTTCGTGGCATCTATACGACGGTCGGAAAATTTGCCAGCACGCCACTTCTATTATTTCCGACAAACTTTAAGGAGCGTCAATGTCGAACGAGCACGGTACAAATCAGACTGCTCTATCTCCTCTCTCTTCATTCGACTCGCTCAATCGTCTGTATGTCGCCCCCCGACCCTACGATGGACGCGATCGCGCAGGTAGCTCTACGCAAAGGAGCACCCAGGTGCGAGAGCAGAGGCAGTCAGGCCCGGACGCCATCTGGGGTCACTACAACAATTATCGATCGGATGGCCTCGTCGGCTCCGCCATTGTTCACGTGGTTCTGTTGGCTGCGCTCCTGGGTGGCACTCTGTTAGGTCATAAAGTAGTTACGAAAATTCAGCAGCACGAAACTGTCACGCTGATTGCCCCCTCGCCCGATTCCTATGCGCTTCCGGTTGCCAAGATAGTTGTTAGCGGTGGTGGTGGTGGCGGTGAACACGACGTATTAGAAGCCCCCAAGGGGAGATTGCCGAAAACGGCCATGCAACAAATTACGCCGCCCTCAATCATCCTTCGAAACCCGCATCCCAAGCTGGCTGTAGAGTCCACCGTAGTCGTGCCTCCGCAAGTTCACCTGGCGGATAACCATATGCCAACCTTGGGTATTCCAACTGCCGCAGCCGCTTTACCCTCAGCTCCGCCCTCGAACGGCACGGGTTCGGGCGCTGGTATTGGTTCAGGCTCCGGTGGCGGCGTTGGCGTGGGTCATGGAGCAGGTGTGGGCGCGGGCAGCGGCGGCGGAATTGGTGGTGGAGTGTTCAAGGTCGGCGGCGGCATTTCCGCTCCTCAACCGGTGTCCACGCCCGATCCCGAATACACCGAGCAGGCGCGCGTTGCCAAGACTCAAGGCACTTGCATTCTGTGGCTGATCGTCGACGATCAAGGGCGCCCGCGTGATATTCGCGTGGTACGTGGCCTTGGCATGGGTCTTGACGCGAAAGCCATCGAGGCCGTCAAGCAATGGAAGTTCCAGCCCGCCATGAAGGACGGTAGGCCGGTGAACGTGCAAATCAGCGTGGAAGTGGGTTTCAAGCTTTATTAGAGAATTTAAGCATTCGAACTTCTGTCGGCAAATCCCGAATATGAATACTTAGGGCTTGCCGACATTCTTTTTGGTCTCAAGACCGTCGAGTAACACTATTCCAGTAACACCATTTAAGACCTCGGAGTAACACAGGGTAATTAGAAAAGTTTCGCTAACTCACAGAAATCATTTCCTCATTGCGTGGTACAGCAAATCTCACATTCAATTACAGGAGCACCCTGATGGGACCCGAGGCAGGCGTCCGCTACTCTCTCATTCGACGCTGCATGTTCCCAATCTAGCGGAGAACAATAAACCAAGCGCAGCCGACTGTAAGGAGACTAAAGTGGCCACTTGCGTAATTTCCGCGACAGAAACAGATTTGATCCCCGCCCGGACCGAAACCCTGCGCGACGATTCTGAACGCAGTCTGGTTCAACGCGCTCAGCGCGGCGATCAAGAGGCCTTTGCCACGTTGTTCCAACTGCATAAGAAGCGCGTTTATTCCGTCTGTCTGCAAATGACCAAGGATGTGGCCGACGCGGAGGATTTAACTCAGGAAGCTTTTCTGCAGGTCTTTCGCAACGTCAACTCGTTCCGTGGCGATTCCGCTTTCTCCACCTGGCTCTATCGAATTGCCGTCAACACTGTCTTGATGAAGCTGCGCCGCCGCAAGGCTCCTCCGCTGCTCTCGTTGGATGAGCCGGTTTCCCCCGATTCGCCCTCGCTCAAGCGGGACGTTGGCAAAGCTGACCCCAATCTCTCGGGAGCTGTCGATCGCATCGCGTTGCGCCGCGCCATCGAAGAGCTGCCAGAAGGCTGCCGCCAAATTTTCGATCTCCACGAAGTACAGGGATTTCAGCACCACGAAATTGCGCGCCAGTTGCAATGCTCTATCGGAAACTCGAAATCGCAACTCCACAAGGCCAAGATGAAAATGCGGGATTTGCTTTTTCCAAAGACCGGCCCTGCGCGCCCCGGCAGGTCTGGCGCTAGCGCCGCGACCGCGCGATCCTAAGCCGCGTTTCGTCGGCGAAAATTCGTCGGCGAAAGACGAAAGATAGAAGACTGATGAGCGCAAGATTTTAGTAAGGCACGCGCTTAGGAAATGTGGACGGTCCGTTTTTTACTGGCGGCCGAGAGGGGAAGAAAGTCCGTGGGTTTAGGGGTTGTTTTAACGATCAGCGGGAAGAATCAGGAACGGGCTCAAGAAGCCATTGGCTCGACCGAACTCGCGGGTTCGGAATGGCCGGGTTTTCTTGATACTCCTCTGGAATTGATCGAGCTAGTTGGCTGTTCAGTTCTTGAACGCCTGGTCGAGCGCTTTGTGGCAATCGAAGTCCAGTGCATTACGGTTCTTGCCGAGGCCAGCAGTTTGACCCGGATGCCTCTGTTTCGAGCGGCTTTTGGAAACGTCACCGTAAAAGCGGTGAAGGATCTCGATTCCGCGATCCATCAGGAGCTGGCATCGTTTTCGCAAAAGGGAATCACCCACGCCTTCGTGAACTCGGCGAATGCTTATACCGAAACCGATCTTCTCGATCTGTTCTGCTTTCATCGCGAATCGCGCCAGCCTATCACTCGCACTTTCGACAACCAGGGCCCTCTCGATTTATGGGTGGTCGATTGCTCAAAGCTGAAGCGTGCCGAATTCGAGACTTCCCTGAACCACGTTGGCCAGAACGGTGCGCCAAAATACTTCATCCGCGAGTATGTGAATCGTCTGCTTTCCCCCTCGGATCTGCGCCGTCTCGCTTCCGACATTCTTCGCCGAAGTTGCGAGACTGCCCCTTGCGGCAGACAGGTCAGGCCGGGGGTCTGGATCGATCAGGGCGGTGAAGTGCATCGGCGCGCACGCATCGTTGCCCCTGCCTACATCGGGTGTGGATCCAAAATTCGAGCTGATGCTCTGGTTACGCGCGTTAGTGACATCGAAAGAGATTGCTGCGTCGACAGTGGCACAGTAGTCGAGGACAGTTCCATCCTGGCAAACACTACGGTTGGCATCTGTCTCGATTTGTGCCACGCGGTTGTCAGCGGAAACCAGTTGTGGAATCTCGAGCGTGGTGTGGCGGTCGAGCTTGTCGATCCCAAAGTCATGCGTTTCACCACTGCTGCGCCTCGGCGCCGTGTCGCGCACACTGTCACCTACATCAACGAACCGATCGAAGTACCACGACATGCGGTAGTTTCACAGAAACCAACAATGCCAGACACATGGCAGTTCGGAAACAACTTTTCCCAGGAGTGACTTACATGTATACGCGGGGCCCCGTAATTGTAATGGAGTTACCAGAGCGGCTTAATCATCAGGAAGCAAGATCTTTCCTGGAGGAATTGCAGCCGTTTTTGGAGGGCGATCGTCCGAGCATTGTTCTGGACTGTTCGCAGATAAAGCACCTGGAGAGCGCTGGAGTGGAAATGCTTCTCCAGTGTCTGGAACAGGCTATGAAGCGCGACGGGGACCTCAAGCTGGCGGCGGTTTCGCCAGCCTCGGCGGTGATTTTGGAATTGATGCGCGTGGATCGGCTTTTCGAGGTGTTCGCAAGCTCCGAAGAAGCCGTACGCAGCTTCCAGATTTTTGCCCCGGCAACGGTTCCCCAAACGCAGCCTTGGTATGCCGCACCCCAGGGGCTTACCGATCTGAAAGCCGCCAGCTAATGTCCTTCACCTGGGGTCGGGGGGTGTCCATGCAATTATGGAAAAATCGAGTCGAGCGCGGGACTCGCAACATAGTCTTGCTCGGATTCGTATGCGGGCTGGCTGCGTCGGTGGCCGCGCAACAGACTGCCGGGCCGCAGTTGCCGGACAGTCCCGGCACGACTCTGGCGAAATCGCAACCCCCCGCGCTTCCGCCAAACATTGCACAATCATCGCAGAGTTCGTCGATTGCAGCTTCGCCACAAGAGCAAGAACAACCCGCTCCTCCGCCAAATCAGGCGCAGCCCGCTCCACAAAAGCCGGTCGGAACGGCGGCCGCGGAGCCTACGCACGCCGGCGGCATCGCAGCGTCACAACCCGCGGGCTTTGCCATTGCGCCCGCCAAACAACGCCGGACCCGTACCATTGTGATCCGAACTGCCGCAATCATCGGAGCCGCGGTCGCCGTCGGAGTTGTTGTTGGCTTGACAGAAGCCACTGGCAGCAAACCTCCGGGGGCGCATTAGCCAGTAATTTTGGAGCTGTTGCGAAACCAGATTGAGCATTTGGGAGCGAATTTCCTGTGATGATCGTTAGCTTTTCTGGAATCGATGGCGCTGGCAAGAGTACGCAAATCTCTGCTCTCGAAGCGTGGCTGAACGACTCAGGATTGAGCACCACTCTTCTCACCTTCTGGGACAATGTCGTCTGTTTCTCCCGCAGCCGCGAGTTCATGAGCCTGAAGGCGTTCAAAGGGGATGCCGGCGTCGGCAGTCCGGAAAAGCCAGTGCAGCGCCGCGATAAGAACGTAACT
>JBAVGI010000506.1:0-21327 GCA_049684755.1 Candidatus Sulfotelmatobacter sp. | reverse complement strand
GCAACTGCACGTCGAAGCGGTGGCGGCGGCGCCTTCGTGGCCGGCGGCAGAGACCTGGCGGTTGGAGGCGGGCGCGGAAACTCTGCCCAGCATGGTGCTGGATTTCGGCTTGAGTGCGGCGCTAATCGCGGAGTTGCGCGCTGAGTTGCGCGGGGAAAAAGCCGAAGCCGGTAAAAGCGCAATCGAGTCAACGCCATCGACTTTGCCCGCTTCTCCCGGTCCGGCTTCCGCCGATCCCAGAACCGACACTCTCGATCTGTTGATGGATGTGCGGCTGGCGCTGAGCATGCGATTTGGTTCGAGGCGGTTGCTGCTGCGCGAAGTGCTCGACTTGAGCCCGGGAGCGGTAGTCGAACTGGATCGCCGCATACAGGAGCCAGTCGATCTGCTGCTCGATGGCAGACTGGTGGCCCGGGGGGAAGTGGTGGTGATCGACGGCAACTATGGACTTCGGGTAAGCGAAGTCTCTCCGCAAGCGGCGCAAATAGGACGGCGAGATGGCTAAGACCGAAGCCCTAAAGTCCTGGAGAAGGGCGTGGCATGAATACCGGCAAGAACTGAATCTGAAGTGTGCGTCTTGCGCGCGTATCCACTCCTGTGGACAGTGGCGTTGCTGGCACCGCAGGCTGGCTGGAGTCCGCATGCAAGGATTGTGGTATTGCCAGACGGACTGTCTGGAGCGGGCGGTCGCGGAAGTTCTGAACCGGGGGCAACCCGGGTCGCGGCGAGATACGTCTGTATCGCATCGAGTTCCGCTAGGCTTGCTTTTGCTGTCGCGGCAGCAATTAACTGCGGCGCAACTGCGCACCGCGCTGGAACGGCAACGCCACGCCGGACAGGGAAGAATTGGCGACTGGCTGCAGCAATTAGGCTTCGCCAGTGAAGAGCAGATTACCGCCGCTCTGGCCCGCCAGTGGGCGTGTCCGGTGTTGAAGATCAGTCCGGAAACGCTGGGGAGTGGCCGCCGGATCCCGATTCCGGCCTTGCTGCTCGAGACTTTTCAAATGATGCCGGTGGAATATGCCGAATCCACGCGAACACTTCTGATGGCATTCAGTGAAGGCATTGATCACCGCGTGCTCTATGCGATCGGGCAAATGCTGGGTTACCGGACGGAAGCCTGCCTGGTGTCTCCCAGTGTTTTGCAGAAAGGGTTGCAGGTACTGGGACAGCGTCATGGGGTAAAGGATGTGGTTTTTGAACGGCTGAAGGACGCCAGTGAATGCGCGCGGATTATCGGCAGCTACGCGGGCAAGATGGAGGCCGAGGAGGTGCGTCTGGCACAGTGCGGCTCCCAGATCTGGGCGCGGCTGGAGGGGCCAGGGCGGGAAGCGGTGAATCTTGTCCTGCGCGCTCCGGGCAGGGCTCGCGCTGAGCGGATGCCGTATCCGATCGCCCTTCCTCTGCCGGTCGCGCTGTAAAGTCTTCGCGCGATATGCCGATAACCTCTAGGGCGTCTTTGGGGGAAGCAGACGGAGCGCCGCGGGAGCAGAGGAAACCATGAACAAGGTACAGGTTCTCATCGTGGATGATTCCTCGGTGATGCGAAAAATTGTAGAGCGCTCGCTACGCCAGGCGGGGATTGAGCTCGAAAAAGTGTTCGAAGCGGGCAACGGCGCCGAGGCTTTGGTGGTGTTACGCGATTCCAAGGTGGATCTTATCCTTTGCGATATCAACATGCCAGTGATGGATGGTCTGGAGTTTGTGAAGCAGTTGCCGGGAGTGGAGAATGCCAAAGGAGTTCCGGTGGTGATGATTACCACCGAAGGCAGCGAGGGCCACGTGGTGCGAGCTTTGTCGGCGGGAGCGAAGGGATACCTGCGCAAACCTTTTACGGCAGATCAGGTGAAAGAACACATACTTCCGGTACTGGCGGCGAAATCGTGAGCGCGAGCGGACCCAGCGCAAAGGTTGATGCCCACCAGGGCTGGCAATCGGTACTCGAACTGGCGGCGCAGGAAGTCTTCGAAACCATGTTAGCCAGTCACTTGGAGGTCAATCCGGAGCCGGTGGTGGACGACGGCCTCGATGTCACGGCCATGGTAGGGCTTGCGGGTTCGCTGTGCGGGGTACTGACGATTCGCTGCTCTTCCCGGGCGGGCGCACGCATGGCTTCAAAGATGCTGGGCATCGATGCGGAAAAGGCTGTCAGCGAAATGTGGGACGCGTTAGGCGAAATCTGTAATATGGTTGCCGGGAATTTCAAGAACAAAATTTCCGGTTTGGGAGATGGCTGCATGCTCTCGGTACCGACGGTGATTACGGGTGGAGATTACAACTGTCACTCTCTCGGAGAGTCCAGCACCCTGCGAGTTAACTTTCTGTTCGAGGAAGAGCGGATCATCGCGGCTCTTGAGATCCACAGCTAGTCTGGCTGCGTTAGTCTGGCTGCGTGGAGCCCCGGGCGCGGAACATTTTGCCGATCCCGCGCGGAACACCCGGCAAGAGCTTCCCTGCACTTCGACTCGATCCTTAGAATTCTCTTCTGCTTCTTTGTTGATCGAAGGTTCTTTCCCGACACTTAGCCGCATATCCGGCGATCTGCTCCTACCGTTGTGATGGACTTCCGCGTGCTCCTCTCATGCTGGAGAAATCAAAATGGACAGCGGTTATTACGCAGCGTGTGCTGGACTTGCGGCGCAAAGCCAGGCTCTCGAATTAGTCGCCCATAATCTAGCCAACCTGGCAACCACCGGTTACCGCGCGCAGCAGACAACTTTTCGTTCGCTATTGGCGGGCAGCGGAGCGGTCCACGGAAATGCAATCAACGCCGCAATGAATAATTTTGGCGCGCTGAGTGGCAGCCGGCTGGACCTGACTTCGGGAAGTCTGGTAGCTACGGGGAATCCGCTGGATGTAGCGGTTTCCGGGAGTGGCTTTCTGACGGTGCAATCCGCGCAGGGCGTGGTCTACACGCGGGACGGAACGCTGCACCTTACGTCGACTGGTCAACTGGTTACGAGCCAGGGCAATGCGGTGCTGGGTCAGCAGGGCCCGGTGATCTTGCCAACCGGCAATGTCACGATCAGCTCCGATGGAACGATCTCTGTAGATGGAACCTTGGTCGACCAACTGCGTTTGGCGGAATTCTCACCGCAAACCAATCTGACTGCGGTGGGCAACGCGACCTACGGCGCACCGCCTGGTTCGGCGCTGGCAGCGGCGGAAACTTCGGTGAATCAGGGCATGCTGGAAGGCTCGAATGTAAGTCCGACGGCGGGAGTGGTGCAGCTGATCACGGTGCAGCGCAATACCGAGATGCTTTCGCGGGCCCTGAGCGCGATCGACAGCCAACTCAATCAAATCGCGGTGCAGGATTTGCCCAAGGTGTGAGCGCCGGGCGGGAAAACGCAGGGCGAAAAAGTCGAAGCGGGAAAATCCAGGCGAGAAAACTCAAGGAGAAAAAAATCATGATGCGCGCACTGTATACCGCGGCCAGCGGCATGACCGCCCAGGAACTCAACCTGGACAATATCGCCAATAATCTGTCGAACTCAAGCACCGCGGGCTTTCGCAGCCGAAGGCTGCAGTTCGAGGATCTGATCTACCAGAACCTGATCATGCCGGGAGCGGCGGCTACGCAGCAGACTACGCTCGTAGCCGGGTTGCAGGTGGGACTGGGAACGCGGTCGGCGGCGTCGGAGGTGATCCAGACGCAGGGCGATTTCAGCCAGACCGGAAATCCGCTGGACTTGACGATTCAGGGGCAGGGATTTTTCCAGGTGCTGCTGCCAAATGGGCAGACCGCTTATACGCGGGCGGGAAGCTTTCATACCGATGGAGTGGGTAATCTGGTCGATCAGGACGGCGATCCGGTGCAGCCTTCGATCACGATTCCGACGGGCGCGACGTCGATTACCGTCGGTTCCGATGGCACGGTCAGCGTCACCCTGGCGGGCCAGATTGCGGCGCAGCAGGTGGGCACGATGCAGTTGGCGCTGTTCAACAATCCCGGAGGACTGAATAGCACGGGCAGCAATCTGTTGCTGCAGACGACGGCGTCGGGGGATCCGATCGTGGGACCACCGAATGGCAGCGAAGGTCTGGGCAGCATTGTGCAGGGGATGCTGGAGCAATCGAATGTGAGCGTGGTCACGGAATTCGTGAACATGATCGTGGCGCAACGATCGTATGAAGCCAACTCGCGAGTGGTGAATGCAGCGGATCAGATGCTGCAGACCATTAACAATCTTGGCCGGTGAGGGCGATGAGGGGGCGGATTTCATGAAGCGGCTGGCAATAATCTTGATCACCGTGGGCTGCGTGTCGTCGTTACTGTGTCACGGCGAAGCCGCTTGCCAGAAATTGGTGGTCCGGAGCCGGGTGGAAGCTGCGCCGGGAGAGCTGAGCCTCGCCGATTTGCTGGCGCCGGGGACGTGTCCGCAATGGTATCGGTGGGCGAGGCGGGTGAGTCTGGGCGCGGTGCCGCGGGCTGGCAGCGAGCGCGTGCTGGAAGGCGAGGAAATTCGCCGGTTGATTCGCGGCATCGGAGATCGCGGGCCGAACCTGTCCAGCGACGATCAGAAAAGAATTCCTGAGCGCATTGTCGTGCGGCAGGCCAGAGCGGTGAAGTCGTGCGCCGAGATTGCCAGAGTTGTTTCCCGGGGGGATCCGGCACAGGCAGAAACGACGGGTGGGCGAGAGCTGAGTGAGAAAGATGTGGATTGCGCTGCCGCCGGCAACATTCCGGAAGACGCGCCTCTCGAACTGGTGACGGCAAAATGGAACGCCGGCTTGCAACGCCGCGAGTTCGCTCTGCGCTGCGGACATCGGGAAGATTGCATTCCCTTTCTGGTGTGGGTGCGCGCGGATACATCTGCGGTCGGGAGTGCGCAGTTTTTTCCGAGAAAGTTGGATGGTTCGAAGTCCGGCTGGAAAGAAGCTGCGCCTCTGATAAAAATCGGGCAGACCGTGATGCTTACCTGGGATGAAGCGGGGATCCGGGTGGTTCTGCCAGTAATTTGTCTGGAGGCGGGCGCGGTGGGCCAACGGGTACGGGTACGGTTTAAGAATGCCGCACGAACCTTGCAGGCTGAAATCGTAGGCGCGGGAATGGTGCGGGCGAGCCTGTGAAGGCAATGTGGCCAGCCGCGACGGCTATGTTCGAGAGCCTGATCCATTCCAGAGTTCGGAAAATGGACGGACTTCCCGCCCGCCTTGCGGTAGTTGTCATGCTTGCCGTCCTATCCGTTTCCGCAGCCGAAGCCAAGCCAAAGGATAAAGCTGCAACGCCGAAACGGGATGCGCTGACCGAATATATCCGCCGTGTCTCGGGAACGCCGCTGGCTTCGCCAGTTCCTACCGCTGGCAGCTTGTGGATCGACAGTGGCCGTCTGGCCAATATGGTGGCTGACTATAAAGCTTCGCGGGTCGGCGATCTGGTCACCATCAGCATCGCGCAGAACTTATCTTCAACAAGCACCGGGGATGTGGCCACGACCCGCAATTTTTCCGCCAGCTCGGGAATTAACGCCTTGCCGGGGCTGCTGAAAACCAAAGGCGTTGCCAACCTGTTTTCGCCGACGTCGACGCAGGCGCTGACGGGCAAGGGGCAAGCCACTACGACCACCGCGCTCTCGACCATCCTCACCGGGCGCGTAGTGGCGTTGTTGCCGGGGGGAACGCTGGTGATCGAAGCGGAACGGCAGATCATGATGAACGAGCAAAAGGAGACCGTGGTGTTGCGCGGCCTGGTGCGTCCCGGCGATATGGACGCGACGAATACCGTGAGTTCGAACAGCGTCGGCGATCTGGAAGTTGAGGTGAAAGGCAAGGGCGTGATCAGCGAAAGCACGCGGGCGCCGAACCCGGTCATGAAATGGATTTTGCGGATATTTAACTTCTAGGAGAAGGCCATGCGCCGGGGTTGGAGATCAGGCGGAATCCGGAGAGCAGCGGCGGTGCTCGGGCTGTTCGTCCTTCTGGGCACGTGCGCCCGCGCTCAGAGTGTTGAGCAGAGGGTAGATCTCACCGCGGAGCATAGCCGGGACCGCAATGCGGAACGTAATGCCGGCCACACTGCAGAACCTAGCGCCGATCACAGTGGGGAAGGCAGCCCCGATCATAGCGTCGATCATGGCCCTGATCATGGCGCCGATCATAAAGTGCTGCTCCGCGACGTGGCCAGCGTGGAAGGGATTCGGGACAACCTGCTGGTCGGCTACGGGCTGGTCGTTGGGTTGCGGGGCACGGGAGACAAGCAGCAGACTTATTTCACGATTCAGACCCTGGCCAGCATTCTGCAACGCATGGGGGTGGAGATTCCGCCGGTCGTGGCGCAAACCATCGTCCAAGTGAAAAATGTGGCGGCGGTGTTTGTCACGGCCAGCCTGCCCCCGTTTTCCCGGCCCGGCATGCCGGTCGATGTCGTCGTATCCTCCGCCGGAGATGCGCGCAGCCTGGAAGGCGGGGTGCTGTTGTTGACCCCGCTGTATGCGGCGGATGGCCAAGTCTATGCTGCCGCACAAGGGCCGCTGGTGGTGGGGGGCTATGCGGTGGGATCTGCAACCAACTCCAAGCAGGTAAATTATCCCACGGTGGGGCGCATCCCGAACGGAGCTCTGGTCGAGCGCGACAGCTCGCTGGATTTGACTAAACTCCATCATTTTTCGCTGCTGCTGAACGAGGCCAGCTTCACCACGGTGGAGGAGGTTGCAACCGTGATCAATCGCGAACTGGCGACGCCAGCGGCGCTTGTAGTGGACAGCCGGCGGGTGGAAATCGGGCTTCCCGTGCCGGGCAATCCCGACCTTCCCGCGCTGCTCGCCCGCCTGGAAAACTTTGAAGTCCGGGTGCGGCGCAAAGCCAAGGTGGTGGTGAACGAACGCACCGGAACCGTGGTGATGGGTCAAGGCGTACGACTGGGTGCGGTATCGATTCTGCAGGGCAGTTTCTCGGTCGAAGTTACCACGACATATACCGCTTCCCAGCCCGGTTCGCTCTCCGGCGGACAGACCGAAGTGTTGCCGGAGACCAATATCAAAGCCTCGGACAGTCCCGCCCGAAAAGTCGCACTCAGCGAAGGGGCCAGCGTGGGGGAATTGGTGGCGCGGTTGCAGGCGATTGGTGCGACGGCGCGCGACGTGGTTTCAATCCTGCAGGCGATTAAAGCGGCAGGCGCTTTAGAAGCTGATTTGGAGGTAATTTAATGAGCCCGATTTCTGGTGCATCACCGTCCGGGTTGTCGGCGGCAGCTGTGCTGCCGCCTTTAGCGACTCCGGCTTTGGGAAAAGGACAAAAGGCGGCGCGCGAATTTGAGGCGCAACTGATTGGAACCGTGCTCGAGTCTCTGGAGAAAACTTTCGCCACCCTTCCCGGGCAGGATGCCATGGCCGGAGAGGACGACTACAACTATCTGGGAACTCAGGCGCTGGCATCGGCGATAGCGGCTGGCGGCGGCTTCGGAATTGCAAAGATGATTACCGAACACCTGGAGGCTAGCGAGGCCGCGCACCAAGGACTGAGGCCGCCACAACAAGATTTCTCACAGCATCGCTAAAGTTTCCCTAACTTATGCCGATGGAACAGCATAGGGATTCACTCGGGGCAAACGGGGAAGCGCCTGGCGCGAGAAATTAAAGCTTTCTAACCGTTCGCCGATAGTTGAATTGCAGGGGATATGCAGCGGAGGAAACGCCATGAGAATCGATCCCAATCAGGACACGCAGCGGGTGGTAGAGAGCGAACGAAGCGGCAGCCCGGCACCGGCGAGCGGCAATACCGCATCACCGGGCAGTTCGGGCGCGCTGGGTGAGGATCAGGCGCAGCTCTCCGGCTTCCATTCTCAAGTGCAATCCCTGGTGGCGCAGGCTTCGGAACTGCCCGAGACTTCGCAGGGGAAAGTGGAGGCTTTGCGGCAAGCGGTGGTTGCGGGGAAATATCAGCCGAATCCGGATGAGGTAGCGGGAGCGTTGTTCGCGAATATGGTGAAGCTGGCGGCGTGATCGGTTCCGTCGGCGGGGAAGAGCCAGCATGGCGATCGAACGAACGGAATTGTCCGGCTCATTGAATGGGAATGCAATGGAGCCGGTGGCTTCGACTCCGGGCCCGCAGAATCAGGCCGCGCCCGAGCCGCGGCGGCGCGAGTCCTCGGCGAAGAAAGATTCTGAACGGGGTAAATCCTTCCCGAGCACGAACGGAATTGATGGGGAGGCCATTGAGCGGGTGGAGAAAGTCGAGCAAGCGGAGAACGCAGAGCAGGTAGTGGAGGAGGATCGGCCTCCACACCGGGTTGACAGTCTGGCTTGAGACGGAATGAATTCCGATAAATCGATTCCCGCGGCCAGCCTCTCTGCTGACGATCGGCAGAAATGCGAAGAGCGCGCACGGGCGCGCCTGGCTCTCATGGGTAAACTGTGTACCAGTCTTTCCGGCAGCTGTGAAGCTTTATTGGCGCTGGATCTGGGCGGCATTACCCGCGGGACAAGAGAGCAAGTTGGTCTAAGCCTTCAGTTGGCCAGCGCGATGGCGCAAGAAAACCAGCGGAGGTTTAAGGACAAACTGCTGGCGGAAAAGCAAGCCGCACCCCACTTCGCCGCCAGTGTGTCCGTACTCGAGCCCACTCTTGAGGCAGAGATTCGAGCAAGCCAAGATCGCGTATGGCATGCCTTGCGGCTGCAGTCGGCGATTCTCGGGCGGGCGCGCGCGAAGCTGCGCGTACTGGCGAATGCCTTGGCGGGCCCGTCGGTGAACTACGGTCCTCCCGCGGCGCGCGGCGGCGGGTTGCGCCAGCCGCAAACTTTTGCTGGCAATCCCGGCGGGGAGATCTAAGCCATGTCAAGCCTCAACGCCAGTCTGGCTTCCGCATTAAGCGGATTGATTGCGGAACAAGGCGCGCTTTCGGCGACTACCAACAACGTCGCCAACGTGAATACTCCGGGATACTCGCGGGAGCAGGCGGTGCTGGTGGCCAGCGATCCGGTGGTGGTCGATCCACTCACCTTCGGCACCGGAGTGACCCTGCAAAGTATCGAAAGCATTCGCGATCCCATCCTCGAATCGCAGATCCAGCAGCAGACTCAAACTCAAGGTCAGTTCACCACCCTCTCCTCTGCGCTGCAGCAGGCTCAAGTCAATTTCGCCAGCAGCACCGACGATATTGGCACGTCGATTTCCAATTTTTTCAACAGCCTCAATCAGCTCTCGACGAATCCCTCCGACCTGTCGCTGCGCCAGGGTGTGCTCACCGCGGCAGGCAATCTGGCCAGCAGCTTCAACACGACGGCGAACAGCCTGACTCAGCAGCAGAACAGCCTGGACCTGAGCGTGGTGCAGCAGGTGGGTCAGATCAATCAACTGACCGAACAGATTGCGACGCTCAATGGGCAAGTCGCCAATCTGCAGAATGTGGGCGAGAATGCGGGAACGTTTATCGACCAGCGCCAGCAGGCGATTGACCAGCTGTCATCGCTGGTAGATGTTTCCGTTATTCCCAGTGACAATACGCTTACGCTGATTACCGCCAACGGTGCTCCGCTGGTGACTGGCCAGCAGAGTTTTCAATTGCAGACGCAAACCACGCCTTCGGGACTGCACGACGTCTACTCGCAAGGCAATGACATCACCAGCCAAATCACCTCCGGGCAGCTGGGGGGAACGATTCAGGCGCGCGACCAGGAGATTCCCCAGACTCAGACTCAGCTCGACACTTTAGCCGCCGGTCTGGCGAATGCCGTAAACACGGCGCAGGCGGGAGGGTTCGATCTCAATGGGGTTGCGGGAACGAATCTGTTCACTCCTCCGGCTGCTTCCGGAGCGGGTGCGGCGGCGAATCTCTCGGTCGCCATCGCCGATCCATCGCTGATTGCCGCCAGTTCGGATGGCACTGCGGGGAGCAACGGAAATGCGGAAGCGATGTATGCCCTCAACAGTCAGGCCATCGTCAGCGGCCAGAGCCCTTCCGATTACTATTCCGGCATTGTTTTCGACATCGGCAACGGCGCTTCGAACGCCGCGGCGGAGCAGAGCGCGTCCAGCCTGGTACTGCAGCAACTCAACGATCAGCGGGCCTCGATTTCCGGAGTCTCGCTCGATGAAGAAGCGGCCAACATGGTGCAATACCAGGACGCATATTCCGCTTCCGCGCAGGTTATTACCACCATCAACGACATGATGTATGCCGTCATCCAGATGACCACTTTAACCGGATAACCAAGAGATCGTAATCAGCGAGATAAACGATGCGAGTAAATCCCGATCCGTATCCCGATCTTCTGGCCGCTGTGGCGCAGACGCAGCAGCAGGTGAATACTGACGAACAGGAAATCGCCAGCGGTCAAAGCGTCAATCTGCCTTCGGATAATCCGGCCGCGGCGGCGCTGCTGGTTCAGAATGCGAATGCCAGCTCGCAAGCCGATCAATTCGAGCGCAGCATCGGCAGTATCCAGGGGGAGGTGCAGAATGCGGATTCCGCCCTGGATGCGGTTACGACGGCGCTGCAGCAGGCCATCAGTCTGGGAGTCGAGGGCGCCAACGGCACGATGAACAGCGCCGACCGGCAGGCGCTGGCAACGCAGGTGGAAGGCATCCAAAGCCAGCTGCTCAGTCTGGCCAATCTCAGCTACCAGGGCAATTACGTATTCGCGGGAACCGCCAACCAGACCACTCCCTACGTGCTGAATGCCAGATCCACTTCGGGCGTCACGTATCAGGGAAACACCGGGGTGAACCGGGTTTCCCTGGGCAGCCAGTTCAGCCTGCAAACCAATCTGCCGGGCTCGCAGTTATTTTCCCAACCCGGCAGCGATGTATTTCAAAGCATTCAGGATCTGATTAACGGCCTGCAGAGTGGGACGGGCATTGAAGCGGCGGTGACGGAGGTGGGCGCGGCGAATAACTACATCTCTTCGCAAAGCGTGTTTTACGGCAATGCTTTGAACGAACTGACCGCCCAGCAAACCTACCTCAGCACGGAGACCACGCAACTGGCGCAGCAGCAAAATACCGTCGGCGGCGCGGACCTGACCGCGGTGATCAGTAACCTGACTACGGCGCAAACCTCTCTGCAGGCGACGCTCGAGGCCATCGGGCAGACGGCCAGCACGAATTTATTTGAATACTTGAAGTAGGAAACAAAGAGAAAGAGAAGCAGAAGAGAGGGAACGCAGCGGCAGCTATAAAGTCTGCCGCGAAGCCTCAGCCCAGTCGGCTGCGGACCGGACTTGCGCGCGTTGCGCTTCCAGGCGTGCGCGCTCGGCCAGCAGCTGATTGTGGATGGATGGCATCCGCTCGCGCAGCAGTTCCACATTGCGGCAATACAGATTCAATTCCTGATCGAGTTCGGGATCGGCTCCGCTGATGGGCAGAGGATTGGCGCGCAACTCCGCGCCCGCCCGCGACAGTTCGGAGAGTAGCGCAGTGATATGTCCGGGAGTCACTACACCGAGCCGTCCGCTTTGCGCCAGCATGGAGTCAAGCCAATGACGGAGGCGCTGATTGGTTTGGTGCAGGCTTTGCGATCGTGAGGTCATCTGGATGGCCATCAAGCGTTCCAGTTAGCGCTAGAGGTTTCTGAAGAGGAATGCGCCTGCGGCTGTGAGCGCGGCAGGGGAGACAGCGGCAATGCGGTTGCGCGTTCCACTTCAATCCACGCCTCATGAACCTCCACTAGCTGAGAAATCTGCAGCTGCAGAAGGTTGGAGGACTGTTTGAACTGCGCTTCGGTGAGGCCGGCGCGGACCAGGTTGTAAAACCTGGAGAGGTTTTTTGCGACGTCGCCGCCGCGTTCCATATCGAGCGAGCCTTGCAGTTGGGCAATAACCAGCAGGGCGTGGTTAATCTCTTTGGTGCGGTTTTCGATGTCACCTTTTTCCAGGGAGATGACGGCGCGTCGCAAGTCTTCGATGGCCTGCTCGTAGAGACAAATGACGAGTCGAACCGGGCTGGCGCCGCGCACGCTCGATTCACGGTAAGAGGTTCTGGCATCCATTTTGTTATAGCCCTGAAGTAAGAGTCGGACCGCTCGAAACCAGCGCTCCCGAACTGGACGTTCCCGAACCAAGTGTGCCGAGGGTCTCGGTTATTTCCTGCAAAAGAAGTGGGTAAGACTGCAGCGATGCGTTTACGGTGTCGTACTGTGCGGTTAATGCCGCGCTCTCTGTGATCAGATTGGTCTGAAAATTTGTGATGGTGGTAGTGAGGTCGGTTCCTTCCGCCTGGTCTTGCGCCAGCTCCACATTCAATGGTCCGGTTGTGGGGGCGGTTAAGTTGGTCAGATCGGCGTTGAAATTGTTGGCGAATCCGGTTGCGGATGCATTCTGAAAAAAGCTTATGACCGCGGAGGGGTTGGCGGCTAACACTTGCGCAAAGGTCTGGCCGGACGAACTGCTATCTTGCGCCGGGGTGGAGCCGACGGTCAGGGTGCCGTCGTTATTCATGTTGATTCCCATCGAAGCCAGGTTCACTAATCCGCTGTTACCGCCGACGGCGAAGCCAGCATCGGTCAGCATACTGGATTGCAGAGAGCGTAGAGAAATGTCCGCTTCGAGTGGCGGCGCTGGAATCGCTCCAGTGGGATCGACGACGTACTGCGAGTTGATGGTGCTGATGACAGTGTTATAGGCGGAGACGAAGTTGTTGACGGCGTCGGTGATCTGGTTCTGATCGGGTCCAACGGTGAGCTGCACGGGATTGCCGGGCGATTGGCTGGCGAGGCTCAGGGTGACGCCTTGAATCGCTCCGGTGACGGTGTTGCTGCTGCTGCTGAAAGGGACACCATCAATGGTGAGAGCGGCGTCGGTTCCACCCACGGGAGTGTCGAAGTTGAGGGTCGTGTTGGTATTGCTAGCAATAGCCAAGGCTCCCGCGGTACCCGAGCTTTGGCTGAACAAGGCCAGCCGCGAGCCGCTGGTGTCACTCACTACACTTGCCGTCACTCCCCAGCCATTGGCCGCGCTCTGGGTGTTGATGTAGCTGGCCAGGGTGTTGAGCGTGTCATTGCTGCCCTGGGTGATGGCGATGTCGTCGGTATTGCCGGAAGCTCCGCCTACTTGCAGCTTAATATCGGCGGTAGTTTGTCCGTTCGCCAGAAAAGAAGTGTCGGCGCCGGCGGCGATGGGATCGGTGTACAAGGTGCCTGAGGTAGCCAGACTGGTGACCACGATATTGTGAGTTGCTGCAATAGCCGTGCTATCGGCAGTCGCGCTGAGGATTGCTGTGTTCGAAGAGGTGGCCGCCTGGGCGGCGAGGGCTCCGGTAGGATCGGCCAGGGCGGCAACGGCAGTTTGCAGGTTGGTGAGATTGTTCTGCATCCCTTCGAGCAACCCCTCTTGCGTGGCCAGAGTTGTCTGTTGCCCCTGCCACACGGAGAGTTCGCCACTTTGCTCGGAGATGATCTGCTGCACGAGAGAGCTGACGTCTATGCCTTGTCCGGAAAGGATGGTAGCGGGATTCAAGCTAATGCCCATGGGTTTTTCCTCCGCTGATGCCGACCGGCGGTTCGGGCGCGGCCTCGTGAGCCAGTTCCTGAGAGATCTGGCTGGCGAGGTTGAGCATCTGCTCACTCGGTACTTGCAAGATCAGACTGCCCTGCTGGTTGACGAACTGATATACGACAATCTGATCCGGCGTGTTCCATTGCACTTTGACGGCATCTTCCGGACTGGGAACCGCTGCCGGCGGAGTTTGTGCGGCAATCTTTTCCGCTTCTGAACCGCTTCCTGAGCCGGGAATGGAGGGAGCTTCCGCGCGCACACTCCCGCGTTCGGCCGGAGCTGCGGTCGAAGGTGGAAATATGAGAGCGGAACTCACGCTCATATCGAGTCACCCAACTGACTTTACCCACGGACAAATCGGAAGGAGGCAGGTTGCCCTGCCTCCCGCCGAGCTGGAGTTACTGCAACAGCTTTAATACGAGCTGCTGTTGCTGGTTGGCCTGAGCCAGAGCGGAGATGCCAGTCTGTTCCAGGATGGAATACTTGGTCAGGTTGGCCACTGCAGCCGGAATGTCGGCTGCGGTGATGGTGTTTTCCGCGGACGTCAGGTTTTGGATCTGACTGTTGATGACGTTGCTGGCTGCGGTGAGCCGGTTGACGCTTGCACCTAAGGTGCCGCGTACGCTGGCGATGTTGGTGATGGCGGAATTAATCAAGATCAACGCGGTTTGCGCATCGGTCTGTGTGTTTAAGTCAGTCGTAGCGAGGTCGACGGCGCTGCCGCCGCTGCCATTGGTAAGGGCTGCCGTCGACAAGCCGCCAATCGTGACCGCGATTTGGCTTGATCCGATGGCGGTCGAGTCACTGAGGAAAATGTTAGTGGCTGTGGAACCTGTGGTGCTCGGGTTCGTGTAGGTTCCGAGTGCTGTCTCGGTGTTAGCAGCACCCACCGCAACGTCATTGTTGCTGTTGGGGTCCGTAATGATGAGCTGAGTAGTGGTGCCGTTCCCGGCTGTGCCGAGATAAGCGTGGAGTCCCGCTGCATCGTTGGGATTATTGATTGCCGCAATGAGTGCTCCAACCGTTTGGCCAGCGGCGGCCGTGAAAGTGAAGGTCTTGCCTCCCGCGGTGAATTGGTCGACCCCGCCCGTGGTTAATACGGTTGCAGCGGTAATGGGAGTGCCAGTGGTTCCGGCGTTGCCAGCCAGCTCGTTGGTGTTAACGGTAGCAGCTCCCGTGGTGGTGGTATTCACGAAAGCGGTGGGAGCGCCAGCGACAGGAGCGCCCAGCACGGTGTCGTTGGAGGTAACAGCCAGGTCGGCCCGGTTCTGAGGATCAGTGATTTGGAGTTGACCTCCGACCAGCGCCGCTTTGGCACCGACGGTGGTATCGGCATTGATGGCATTGATCAGGTTTTGAACGGTTGGAGCGGTGGAATCGGCAACCGTCTCGCCGGCGACGATAGCCGTTGCCTGGCCGGTTACGGCGAGGTTGTTGTTGCCAGCTGTGTCCGTGATTTGCAACTGTCCGCCGACGATCGCGGCTTGCAGGCCGGTGGCAGCTCCGCCGCCGACTGTGACGCCGGTTGTGGCGAGAGTGCCGCTGCCGGTAACGCTGGCGCCAGTGTTGATCGCAGTGACTAACGATTGCAGAGTCACAGCGCCGGTGCCGTTGGTGTAAGTTGTGGCTACGCCGCCACGAGTAATGGTGAGAACTCCAGACGCGATCAAGGCGCTGGCCGCGGTGAGGGCGGTACCGGCGGTAATTTGCGCGTTCGGGTTGGCAACTCCGGCTGCCGCGGTGTAGGTGAAGGTGACGCCTCCGGCGGTGACCGAAGTAGCATCGCCGACCGTCAAGGCGCTGTCCAAGGCTACGGGAGCGGTGGTGCCGCTGTTGGTGCTGGCTGCCGCGTTGAGGTTGGTCGCCGTGCCGCCTTGAAATACCTCTTGTCCGTTATAAGTTGTGGCGGTGCCGATGCGGTTGATTTCTGCCAAGATCGAGGCGTATTCAGCCTGGATCGCGGTGCGTTGCCCGTTGGAAACCGTGCCCGTGGCCGATTCGGTGGCCAGAGTGACCGCGGTATTGAGCAGGTTCGTGACCTGAGCCAGCGCGCCATCGGCGAGTTGCAGTTGGCCGACGCCGCCGTTGGCATTCGACACGGATTGCGTGAGGGCGCTGATATTGGCCTGCAACCCGTTAGCGATGGACAGGCCGGCGGGATCGTCGGCGCCGCTGTTGATGCGCGACCCTGAAGATAACTGCTCCAGAGTGTTGCTTAATGCATTGCTAGTCAGAGTGAGTTGGTTTTCCGCCGCCAGAGACGGAATGTTATTCAGGATACCGAGAGGCATTGTGATTCTCCTTTTCTGAAAATTGGTCCCGCCTACTTGGAACGACTCCTCAGCAGTGCATCTCTGCGGAGTTCCCTGTTCCACTTTGTGCTCGGAACCCGAATGTCTGTTGTGTCCATCGGCGAAAGGCGGTTTGGCTTTAGCACACCGCTTTCGGAGCAGTGACTGGCAGTTGTTGTCCCTACGTAATGGCTGAAGACTCTCGCACCAGGTAAGCCGGAATAGTAGTTCGCCGATAGCTGCTCCTAGGGGACTGCGAAAACTCCCCGCAGTATTGGCCATCAGCGCAGACAGGGGAAACATGATCCGGCTCACGCGTCTCAACAATCAGGCGTTGACGGTGAACTCCGACCTCATCAAGTTTGTGGAGCAGTCGCCGGACACCCTGATCACGCTGGTCAACGGCGAAAAGATTGTGGTGCGCGAGAGTGCGGAAGAGGTGCTGGCACGGATCGTCGAATTTCGGCGGTCAGTATTACGAGGTTTGTCATCGGTCTGGGATAGTTCTGCTTCGCACACTGTTCTTCCCGATCCCCGACCGGGCAAAAGGGAGCCGGAGAAGTGAGCCTCGATAAAGCCAGCCTCAGCGGGATCGTTCTGGCTGTGGGTGGAATCCTCGCGGGACTTCTGATCGAAGGCGGAAACCTGGGGCAAATTCTGCAGCCGACGGCCGCCATGATTGTGTTCGGAGGGACGTTGGGCGCGGTGATGCTGCAGTTTCCTTTGCCCATCATTCTGCTGGCGGTGAAGCAGCTCGGTTCGGTCTTCGTTAATCCTCAAGGAGATCCGGAGGCAACGATTCAGCAGCTCGTGGAATACGCGCAGAAGGCTCGGCGTGAGGGCATTGTTTCGCTGGATGCCGAGTTGGCCGGAATTGAAGATCCGTTTCTCCGGAAATCTCTGATGCTCGCGGTCGATGGTACTGAACCGCAAGAGCTGCGCAAGATGATGGAACTCGAACTCGACAATCAGGCGGAGTACGAGGAGCAGGTTCCGCAGGTGTTTGAGTCGGCGGGCGGCTTCGCTCCCACAGTGGGCATCATTGGTGCGGTCCTCGGGCTGATTCAAGTAATGCAGCATCTGGACAAAATTGATGAAGTAGGTAGAGGCATAGCCGTCGCATTCGTGGCCACGATCTATGGAGTTGGGTCGGCGAACCTTCTTTATCTGCCGATTGCGGGAAAGATGAAACTGCGCATTCGCGAGCAGCAGATCAAACGGGAAATGACCCTGGAAGGCGTGGCCTCGATTCTGGAGGGAATGAATCCGCGAATGTTGGAGACGAAATTGTTTGGCTTTTTGGTGGAGGCCAACCAGGACCGACCTGAGGTGGAGGGGGAATGAGACGCCGCAAACGCTCTCGACCTCGTTCCAACCACGAGCGCTGGCTGGTCTCCTACGCCGATTTCATTACTCTGCTGTTTGCGTTTTTTGTGGTGCTCTACGCGTCCTCGCAGGTGGATAAGAGAAAGGTTGGCAAACTTTCTCTGGCCATTCAAGTGGCATTTCAGGAGTTGGGCGTGTTCCCGGCGTCAACCACGCAGATTCCTCTGGATATGAATGATCCCATGCCCTTCAGCACGGTGCAGGCGATCCAGAACGTGGAAAGAACTGCCGAAGTTGGACGTATTGCATCTGCGCCGACCGATTCTCTGGCGGGCTCTTCCGACGAGACGGATCTGGCCACTTTGCGCAGTGAATTGGAACAGGCGCTGCACGGAGAGATCGCGCTGCACCAGGTGTCGTTACACCGCGATAGCGAAGGTTTGGTGATCAGCCTCCGCGAATTCGGATTTTTCGATAGCGGTTCGGCGACGATTAAACCGCAAGCTCTGCCGGCCTTGGATCGCATTGCTTCTATCCTGGCGATTCGGACGTGCAGGCTGAGCATTGAAGGCCATACTGATAATGTCCCGATTCATACAGCCCAGATGAATTCGAATTGGGAGCTTTCGACGGCCCGGGCGACGGAACTGATTCGAATCCTTATTGTGGGCCATCGCTTTGATCCGGCAAGGCTTTCGGCGGCTGGTTATGCCGAGTATCACCCCATCGCCAGCAACCTCACTGCGCAAGGGCGGGCCCAGAACCGCCGTGTCGACATTGTGATCCTGAGCGATCACGGCACCTCCGAAGTTGCTGCGGCCGATCCCAAACAAAGTGGAAAGTCTCCAGGCCTGCCATAAGCGCCTTACCCTGGCTGGATGTGGGCACGTTCCAGCTAAAGTCCTGCTCCCTCGTGCCGATGATTTCAGAGTGGCGAACCAGGTCGCCTTAAGGCCGCCCGACCACTGACCTGGCCTCCTAACGGCGAGGAAAGCATTACGAGGCTGACACGAGATGGATTTGCAAGCCAATAAGCCGAAAGGATCTGCCCGCGAGGCGAAGGCGGCGCACGAGGAATTGCTGCAACTGGTCGGCTTCCATGTGGGCGGCGAAGAATTCGTGATCGATATTTTGCGGGTGCAGGAAATCATTCGTACCCAGCAATTGACTCGGGTGCCGAATTCGCCGGATTGCATGGAAGGGGTGATGAATCTGCGCGGGAAGATTATTCCCGTGATCGGATTGCGAAAACGTTTTGGTCTCGAAGAAGCGCCACCCGATAAACAGAACCGAATTGTAGTGGTCGAAATTCAAGGAGCCGTGCTTGGCTTCGTTGTGGATGCAGTTTCTGAAGTGCTCCGCATTCCGGCGGGCGCGGTTGAGCCACCTCCGCGCATTAGCCTGGTCGAACGGGAATACGTTGCCGGGGTAGGCAAGGTCGGCGACCGATTGCTGATTCTGCTCGACGCAGACCGGCTGATGAGTGGCGCTGAACAGGAAGTGATCGGCACCGCCGCTGCACAAGCATAAGTGATGGCGTGAGGTAGAGGACGAGGAGCAAATCTGCGTGAGCGACGACCTGTTACACGATCCTTCGCTGATTCAGGAATTCCTGGTGGAATCGGAAGAATTTCTGCAGCGCATGGACCAGGACATGGTTGCCCTGGAAGCCACGCCCAATGACGCGGAGTTGCTCAACCGCATATTTCGGGCGCTGCACACCATCAAAGGCACTTCAGGCTTTCTCGGATTTGAGCCGGTCATTCGCTTGAGTCATCGCGCGGAAGACGTGCTGAACGCCTTGCGCAAGGGTGAAGTGCAACTGACTCACCCCATGATGGACGCTTTGCTTTCCGCGCGGGACTATCTGGGCAAGATGCTGCAGGATATCCGCGAGGGCGGTTTGAAAGAGTATGAACTCGGAGCCCTGCTTAAGAATCTTGAAGCGGCTCAGACTGTTCAGGCTTCTCCTTCGCTGGGGCAATTGCTGGTCAAACAAGAAGTGATCACGCCAGCGGCGCTCGATGCCGTGTTGGCGGAACAGTCGTCGTCGGCGGAGCCGCGCAAGCTGGGGCAGATGCTGGTGGACAAGGGTTTGGCTTCGCCGGCAGAAGTTGGCGATGCGCTGGTACGACAGAAAGAGATTGCGCAGCAACACGCCACGGCGCCCACGATGCGCGTGGATGCCGCCAAGCTGGACGATCTGATCAACCTGATTGGCGAGCTGGTACTCGAGCGCAACCGTTTACTGCAGCTGAGTAAGGATTCCTCTTCGGGCAAGGTAGCGATGAATGAATTGAGTTCATCGCTGGCTCAATCCTCGGCGCGCTTGAGTTTTATTACGGAAGAGTTGCAGTCGGCAGGCCTGAAGACCCGCATGGTTCCCATCGAAACGGTGTTTCGCCGCTTCCCACGCCTGGTTCGCGACGTCGCGGGCAGCCTGCAAAAAGAAGTGGATCTGTCTCTGCTTGGGCAAGACACGGAACTGGATAAAACGATGGTCGAACTGGTTGGGGATCCGCTGGTCCATCTGGTGCGCAATTCGCTCGATCATGGCGTCGAAATGCCGGCAGTTCGCGAACAAGCGGGGAAAGCGCGCCGCGGAAGCATCTGTTTGGAAGCCCGGCAGGAAGGCGATCAGATTGTGATCAGCATTTGCGACGATGGCGCGGGGATGGATCCGGCGCGAATTGGGCGCAAAGCCATCGAGAAGGGTCTGGTGAGTGCAGAGCGGCTGCGCAGTTTGAGCCCGCGAGAAATTCTTGATTTCATTTTTCTTCCCGGCTTCAGCACCGCGGAAAAGACCACAGATCTTTCCGGACGCGGGGTGGGAATGGATGTGGTTCGCACCAACCTTAGAAAATTGAATGGCACGGTGGAGATTGAAAGCCATCTCGGTCAAGGCACGACGGTGAAGCTTCGTTTGCCCCTTACGCTGGCGATTCTGCCAGTGCTGCTGGTGCAGGTGGAGAAAGATATTTACGCTCTGCCGCTGCGCTCAGTGGCAGAGACGGCGCAGATCAATCCCAAGAACGTTCATCAAGTGGAAGGCAGCGAAGTGCTGTGCTTGCGGGGTGAGACTCTGCCTCTGTTGCGGCTGGATCAGTTGTTTCCAGCGGGCGTGGATTCCCTGAAGCAAACTCCCGCCAGCGGCGCTGTGCGGGGACGAAGCGCCGAGAGCCAGAAAATTGTGATCCTTGGAGTAGGAGACAAAAGGTTCGCGCTGCTGGTCGACCAATTGTTGGGGCAGGAGTCTACCGTGATCAAACCTTTAGGGGTGTTCCTGCATGGGTGCTCGAGTTTGGCTGGCGCCACCATCAGCGGAGACGGGCAGGTTCGGCTGGTTCTGGACCCTGCAGGACTGCTGGCGAATTTACGATCTGCGGTGCCTTTGGTTCAAAAGGCTTCGGCGTGACGACCGCGCCGTCGCCGCGCGCCATTCCCAGCACCGATGGCCCGCCGGAGCCCGATCTGGTGCGCATCCGCGACATCATCTATCAGACTGCGGGAATTTTTCACCCCGATAATAAGCTGCGTTTGCTGCAGGATCGATGCGGCCGCCGCATGAAGGAACTCAAAGTTCAGAGTCTGCGCGAGTACTCCGAGTGCCTTACCACTCGTCCCAACCGGCAAGCCGAATTGGTCGCGCTGCTGAATGAGATCACCATTGGAGAAACTTCTTTTTTTCGCAATCAGCCGCAGCTGGACGCGTTACGCCGTATCGTCATTCCCAAAATTATTGAGGCTAAGTCCAATCTGCCTCTGCGCCGGCTTCGCATCTGGAGCGCGGGCTGCTCCACCGGGGAAGAACCTTACACGCTCCGGATGGTGGCGCTAGAGGAGGCAAATGGTCTGCTCAAAGATTGGTCCACCGAGATTCTCGCAACCGATCTTAACGAGCGTTCCCTGGCCCATGCGCAAGCGGGGATTTACGGCAGTTACAGCACGCGTAATCTGACGCCCGCTTATCGTGAAAAATACTTTCTTCCGGAGGGCGATAAGCTGCAAGTGAACCGAGTAGCCCGCTCCAACATCAGCTTCAGCCGGCTTAATTTGTCGGACGATTCGCGCATGACATTCATGAAGAGCATGGATGCCATTTTTTGCTGCAACGTGCTGATCTATTTCGATCTGGCGTCCAAGCGACGAGTCATCCAGCATTTTTTCAATAATCTCTTGCCGCACGGATATTTGTTCTTGGGCCACTCCGAATCGCTTTTCGGCGTGAATGATGACTTTCGGCTGGTCCACTTGCCTGGGGCCACCGCTTATGTGAAAGG
>JBAVGI010000505.1:0-6073 GCA_049684755.1 Candidatus Sulfotelmatobacter sp. | reverse complement strand
AGTGAAGACGACCTCCAAAGCAATCGCCAATCACGAATGCTTGTACCACAAAGACTGACCCCCTGACTGCTACGATCCCGGCTGCGGAAACCCATTTTCATGTCCAGGTGGTGTGCCACCGGCACATGAAGTCGTTGTCCAAAATAAGTTTTGAGCGACGCGGTAGAACCCTGCTACGGTTTGCGTTGAGAAGACATAATCCGCAGTAGGGAAGACACCACCACCGTGATACGAGTATCCAGCATTTCCAGCCAGATCTTGCAGTTGTTTTCCCGCCACGAGTTTGAGCGGGCCATGGTCGAGCACCGGGCCGAGCGCCATGCCCGCGGATTCAGTTGTTGGGACAGTTCGTGCCCATGCTGTTCCTGCCACCTGGGACGAGCGCAGTCGTTGCGCGAGATCTGCGGTGGCCTGTGGCCCCGCCCGTGCAGGCAATCTGCGGCATCTGGGACTGCCAGACGCGCCCAAGCGTTCCACCTTGGCCTACACCAACCAGCACCGGCCCTGGCAGTTGTACCGCAGCGTGTTCGATCAACTGCTCGCCCACTGCCGCGAAGTCGCCGGGCCGCATGGCTTCCGCTTCAAGAACAAACTGTTGAGTCTGGACACCGCCCTGATTCAACTCTGCGACAGCGTCTTCGACTGGGCGCAGTACCGGCGCACTAAAAGGCGCTGTCAAACTGCATCTGTTGCTTGGCCATCAAGGTCTGCTGCCCAGCTACGCGCTGGTGACCGAAGGCCGGGTGCACGAAAGGCGCGTCGCCGCACCCTGCGCTTCGAGCCCGGCACCATCGTGATTTTTGATCGCGTTTTCACCGACTACGTTGATTCTCCGCGCTCGACGCCGATGGCGTCTACCTGCATGAAGGACAACGCCGGTTACGGCGTCGTGGAGCGCCGTCCTGTCCCCGAGAGCGGTGCGACCCAGCGCCACGAAATCGTCTTCTTTATAAGTGGGCCGCACGGTGAACGCGATCTGTTCCTGCGCCGCATCGAGGTCTGGGACGAAGCCCAAGGCCGCAGGCTGGTGTTCCTCACCAATCATCGCCGCTAGAGCCCGCCGCTGAGCGCGGTAAAAAATGTGATTACCGTGCTGTCGGCTTCAGTTTATTACTGCTTCGGAACGGGTGTGGCCCTCGTGTATTTCTCGTCCCACCAAGTTGTCCACGCATTGCCGTCGGCTGAGATTTCATCCTTCGACGTGTAGCTCTTCAAATCTGCAGCAAATATCATGGTGTTCTTGGCCCTATACTGCTTTCCGTCGATGACAAACTTCCCTGCATAGATGCATGTATTTCCATCGAAGGTATACACTCCCGAAGCTGTGCTTCCGTCGTCATGGTACTCGCTAGTCGCAAAGTTCTTGGTCGCCGGGTCGTACTTGTCGATCTCCAGTCCTCGCGTCTCTCCTGTAGCGCCCTTTTCCGTCCATCGGAACTCGACAAAATGCCCTCCGAGAATCATTGCGCCGGTCAGTACGCCAGTGACCTTGCCACCGGGTCCCAATGGTCCAGCTTTGTATTCTCCTTCGTACGTCCAGCGACCTGACCAAAAGTGATCTACCCTCCTTAAGCGCAGGATCGAGTTTCGGAGCGGACGTTTGTGCCTGCATTGCGGTGACGAAGCAACCCACGAGAAGCGGTAGCAGAATATTGAATCGTTGCATGACTACCCTCCTTCAGATTTAGAGTCCTATCCGAACCACTCAACCTGAATGCAGGACACTCGCTGGAAGTTCATTGCGGTCACGCTCGCGTATACGTATTGGTTCACAAGCAGTGCTCATTCACGAGCTTCTTCGCGCGAGGTTTTGCTTAAGCAATCCCGTAGCCTGACGACTCGACGGTTGGCACTCTGCTGATCACAACGTATGCTCCGCCTCCAGGATGCAGCTCTCCAACGTCTGTACAGCAAAGTCTGCCTGTTCCTCGTCAATTACAAGCGGGGGAGTGAGGCGAATTGAGTTCTCGCCCGCATCCAGCAAAAGTAGACCCTTGTGAAACGCCAGCTTCACGATTTCATCGCGGAGACCGCGCGCCTTCTCTTTGGTACCGCGATCGCGCACAATCTCAACGCCGATCATCAGCCCCTTACCGCGAACGTCACCGACGATCCGGTGTCGCTTAGGCCAGTCGGCAATGCAGCTCTGGATGTACTCACCCTGACGGCGTGCGTTCTCCATATACCTTTGCTCGATTAAGTCCAAGGTCACGAGCGCCGCAGCGATGGACACCGGATTGCCTCCAAATGTTGACCCGTGCGCCCCCGGCGGCCAATCCATTACCTCCGCCTTGGCGATAATTGCTCCTAGGGGCATGCCCGACGCAATCCCCTTAGCGGTACAAATAATGTCCGGTTCTAATCCTGCATGATCCCCAGCCCACCATTTTCCTGTCCGCCCCATCCCCGATTGAACTTCATCAGAAATCAGGATGATCCCGTACTTGTTACAAATGCGTTGCAAATCCAGCAGAAACTCAGCTGGTGCAGGTATATGTCCTCCCTCCCCTTGAATGGGCTCAACGACAACCGCTGCTACCTCCTCTGGATCGACAATCTTCTTAAATATCTCGGACTCGAGTACGGCACTGCATTGAGAACAACATGACTGCGCCGGTTGACCGTATGGACAGCGATAGCTGTATGGATAGGGAATATGAAAGACACCACTCAAAAGAGTACCGAAGCCCTTACGTTGCACCGCCTTGGATGCGGTTAGCGAAAGCGCACCCATCGTTCGGCCATGGAATCCACCGTAAAAAGCGATGAGTTTGTCTCGTTTGGTATGATAACGAGCGAGCTTTATTCCTGCCTCCACCGCTTCCGTGCCGGAGTTACAAAAGAAAACACGCTTTCGACCTTTTCCGGGCGAGATTGCAGCTAGTTTCTGCGCCAAGTCGACCAACCCGGGATAGTAGAAATCGGTCCCCGACATGTGAATCAGCTGATCCGCCTGTTTCTGAATTGCGGTCACAACATCGGGATGGCAGTGGCCCGTCGCAACCACGGAAATACCGGCGCTGAAATCGAGGAAAACGTTGCCATCCACATCTTCCACCATAGCGCCACGTGCCGCCCGTACTACGAGAGGGTAGCTGCGTGTGTAAGATGGGGATAAGCACTCTTTGTCCAGTTGCACCACTTTCCTTGCTGCCGGTCCCGGCAACGGCATTAGCAGACGAGGCAATGTTGTATCAATCATTTTTTGTCCTACTACGTGCGCTACGGTCGTTCAGTTGCTTCATCTAGCGTGCTGCGTGCTAGGTTTCGGCCGACCTTGACGATGCCACTCTGATTTAGAGATATCGCTTCGAATCTGTACGTCGTTAGAGACCCTCTGTTCCGTCGCGGACTCCGGTTGAATGATCTTGTCGCAGATAGCGTACGGTGATAAAGGCAACGAATCCGGCGAAATAAAGTCTAAGAAATCGCACCTATCCTGTCAAGGCGATAAACGTCATTTATGTCCGATTATCGCCCATAGCTATTGACAAGGGTGTTATTTAAACCAGACAATCTGGAGCATGGCTGATTTCACTACCTTGCAGAAGTCGCTGAATTCAGCGGTACTGCGGCGATCATTGCGCGGAGCCTTTCCGTCGGCAGTGCGGGGCCAAGGCGTGTACATCTGGGATTCGGAAGGCGAACGGTATCTGGACTTCTCCGGTTCCGCCGCGGTGAATCTGATCGGCCATGGCGTGACAGACGTTCCCGCCGCCATGGCCGAACAAGCCGCGAACCTCGAATTCGTTCATAGCAGCCAGTTCACTACACCAGTGGCCGAGGAATACGCTCAGGAGTTGCTCGATTTTGCCGGAGAAAACTTCCGTGGTGGCTGTGTGTACTTCACTTGCGGCGGATCCGAGTCGATAGAGACAGCACTCAAGCTCGCACGGCAGTACCAAGTAGAGATTGGGCAGACGAAGCGCTTTCAGGTGCTGAGCCAAAACCAGAGCTATCATGGATCGACCCTGGGTGCACTCGCTGTGTCTGGGAACCGCCGTCGACGTGAAATCTATTTGCCGATGGTCAAGGAGTTCGCACATCTGGGCATGCCCTATTGCTATCGCTGTGTGTACGGTTGTAATGACTGCGGGCCCCAGTATGCGGCGGAGGTCGAACAAGCCCTCGAAGCCGCCCGAGGTGAGGCAGCGGCGTTCGTTTTTGAGCCGGTCAGTGGAGCAACCCTGGGGGCGGCGGTCCCCCCCGAAGGATATCTACAGCAAGTAGCTGAAATCTGCAAACATCACGAGATCCTATTGATTGCTGACGAGGTGATGACCGGAATGGGTCGCACTGGTCGGAACTTTGCAGTCGAGCACTGGGGAGTGGCTCCGGATATTTTGGTAACGGCGAAGGGGCTTTCGAGCGGGTATGCGCCGCTGGGTGCGGTGATCGCAACTCGAAAGGTAGTGGATGCAATTGCCGCGGGATCGGGCTCATTCGTCCATGGTTTCACCTACAGTGCGCATCCCATTTCAGTGGCGGCAGGACGCGCGGTGCTTCGGTATTTGCAGGCAGGAAAGCTCGTGCAGGCTGCGGACTCCGGACAACCAGACACCGTTGCTGCAAAGCTGAGTCAGTCGCTCGACTCCCTACGTGGTCTGAGAGTCGTCGGTGATGTCCGCGGGATTGGCTTATTATGGGGTGTCGAATTTATCTCGGACAAGGCCAGTAAACTGCCATTTGCCCCAGACCTAAATTTTTGCGGACGGGTGGGGAAAGCAGCGGCAGACCGGAAATTGCTCGTTTACCCCGTCCCGGGGTGCGTGGACGGGATTTCCGGGGACCATGTGCTTCTCGCTCCGCCAGCGATCATTACTGCGGAACAAATCACCTGGGCAGTACAGCAGTTGGGTGCCGCGGTAGAAGAAGCGATGGCCAACAATTAACTTTGTTGTTGAAACGGGCAGCTCCTTTAGTGCAGCTGCAACTATCCAATCCCTGGCGCGTACAAGAGCCAAGGGTCCTTGGGAGACAGCCCTGTCACTTCATGAGACGGTTGTACTTCTTCAGAACCTCGCGCAGCCGATCATGTGGCAATGCAATGACAGTGCGACCGTTTACTCCGGTCATCGTCTTGGCCGCAATCATCGCATTCACTACAGCTTCCTCAGTAGCTTGAACAGTCGCCAGAAATAGCGGATTCATCTGATCGTTAGGAAGCATGGTAAGTTGGCGACGACCTTTGGCAGCCGCGGCTCCTGGATTAGCTGTGGAGAATGCAATAAAGATATCTCCGGAGCCATTGCCAGAATAGCTGCCGTCCCGCGCCAATCCGAGTGAGACGCGCCTTGTCAGCCGCTTGAGTTGGGTCGGAATCAGTGGAGCATCCGTGGCCACGACTACAATGATTGAGCCGACATCGTCATCCCAAACCTTTTTCCCAGGTATTTCGCGGCCCACCGGCACACCTGCAATCCGCAGCTGATCTCGTTGTCCATTAATTGCATTGCACCAGGACTCCGACGGCGTAGCCGCCGTACTTGGCGTCGAGGACACGAGAGGAACTGCCGATGCCGCCCTT
This sequence comes from Candidatus Sulfotelmatobacter sp., assembly GCA_049684755.1. Taxonomy (GTDB): domain Bacteria; phylum Acidobacteriota; class Terriglobia; order Terriglobales; family Acidobacteriaceae; genus Sulfotelmatobacter. The sequence continues at coordinate 546 of JBAVGI010000505.1, read as the reverse complement.
AGATTCGTTGCAGATCATCCCCGTACCGCCTCCCACGTTACCTTCTTCCACGGCACCCCCGTGTGCAGAATCGAGAGCGTGGAACACATCTTCCGGCTTTACGTGGAATCCATTTATGTCGTTCAAGTAGCCGTCCCAGGTTTCGGCGACTAGGGGCAAGGACCAGACAAAGCCGCCATCCTCAGGAGGGCCGTGTTTCAGCCGCCACGCGATCACCGCATCGCGGACCAAACCGACGCTGTGGGTATTCGTGATCATTACAGGTCCTGCCAAAAAGCCCGACTCCTCGACCCACGTGGTACCCGTCATCTCACCATTGCCGTTTTCGGTGAACCATCCGGCGAAGACTGGATCTCTTGAATCCTTACCGCGCGGCAGCACCGCAGTTACTCCAGTGCGAATTGGGCCTACTCCTACTTTTAGCGGTCCATCTCCTGATATGAGGGTCGTGTGTCCAACCTCCACACCTTTCACGTCTGTGATTGCGTTCAGCGATCCTGTCGTACCGTCGAATGGGATTCCAAGATCACGCGCTCGCGGGTTGGC
>JBAVGI010000504.1:0-10425 GCA_049684755.1 Candidatus Sulfotelmatobacter sp. | reverse complement strand
CTGTTTTTTTCGCCTTACGCGGCGCTGAAGCGCCGCTCTTCCACGGTTGTGCTGGCGGCGGAGAATCCGTCAATTCAAGAACAAGGTCAACGGCGACGGACAGAAATGTCCGTCCCACATGTCCGTCCCGGGGCTGTGTGTTCTCTCGCATGTGCTGCGTTTTATAATTAGCGGCCTATGAAACTTTTGCTGAAGTTTAATCTGGTGCTGATTTTTGTTTTCGCTGTGGGGATTGGGATTGCGGGTTATTTTTCGCGAGAGTTTCTGGAGCGCAACGCGCAGGAGCAGGTGCTGCAGCAGGCGCGCCTGATGATGGGGGCGGCGGGCGGGATGCGGACTTATACATCGCAGCAGATTGTGCCGTTGCTGGAGGCGCACCAGGCACGCATCCGGACTTTTTTGCCGCAGACCGTGCCGGCCTTTTCGGCGACGGAGGTTTTTAATTATTTGCGAGGGAGCTATCCCGACTACACATATAAAGAGGCGACGCTGAATCCGACCAACCTACGCGACCGGGCGGTGGATTGGGAGGCAGATATTGTGGAAGACTTCCGCAGCCACGCGGATGCCAAAGAGTTTTCGGGACAGCGTGAAGTGCCGGGAGGGCGGTCGATGTTCTTGGCGCGACCGATTGTAGCGGCGGGCCCATGTCTGGAGTGCCACAGCACTCCGGCGGCGGCTCCCGCAGCGATGATTCGAATCTACGGAACGAATAATGGATTCGATTGGAAGCTGGGCGATACCGTGGGGGCGCAGATTGTTTCGGTGCCCATGTCTGTGCCCTTGAATATTGCCGACCGGGCGTTTCGCACGCTGATGATTTATTTGTGTGGGCTGGCGCTGGCAGTTTTGATTTTGCTGGATCTGGCGATGGTGTTCATTGTGATCCGCCCGGTAAGCCGGTTGTCGGCGCTGGCCGATGAGGTGAGCAACGGCAACTTTAATGTGCCGGAAATCCCGGTAAAAGGATCAGATGAAATTTCCGATCTGGCGCGGTCGTTCAATCGCATGTATGTGAGCATGGTAAAGGCGATGCGGATGCTGGAATCGTGAGGGGTCGAGTTCGCTGGATGACCCGGATCGTTCACGGTTCCCAATGAGAGTTGACTGTTACCAACAGTTATGATGTAAGGCCATGAAGCCCACCATCAACATCAGCATTTTTCTTACTCTCGCACTACTCGCCATTCCGGCTGCGGGCCGGCACATGAATGAAAAACATTCTCCGTGTGCAAATGTCGTAATGACCTCAGAGCTGACGAAGTGCCTTTCGGTGGCAAGGGACACGGCAGACGCCAATCTCAACACCGTTTACAAGGAAATCCGTGGTCGCTTGCAAGGTGCCAACGCCGAGAATCTGACCAAGACTCAGCGCCTCTGGATTCAGTATCGCGATGCAAATTGCTCGGCTGAGCGGGATTTGTACGAGGGTGGTACCGCAAAATACCCGGTTTACTTCGCCTGCCTCGAATCAATGACCAGAGGCCGCACGCGGGATTGGAGTTTACATACGTCGTGCGATTGAAGTAGGTGGCGAAATATCGATTTCACTCGTTGACAATGCCGAGTGATTTTGGGTGCTTCACAGTACGTAAATCCGAAGCATCCACCAGACCAGGAATATCGCGACGATGGCCCCCGCGATGTGAACGATCCAGTCGCCAGCGGTTTTCGGTTTCCCAAAATTGAACATGCGGCAATAGTAGCAGGCCGCGCAAAGACCGCGAGTGGATGAGGCGCCCCGGGCGGTGGAGCCCACTTCTCGCAAAGGACGCGAGAAACGGGGCACCCCACTTTAATCCCCGATTTTGACAGCCAGCTCTCGTTTCTCGTCCGGCACTTGGCTCGTGGTTCTAGAGAGGTAGCGAGCGCAGGAAGGTTTGGCGCTCTTTGGGGGAGGGGATTTCTTCGGCAAGTTTTTCGTACAGGTCTTGGCGGGAGCGGGCGGTTTTGGCGGCGCGGGTGACGATCACTTTCGCCATGGGGCCGATGTAGGCAGCCAGGTTTTTTCTTACCGTTTCGAGCAGGACGGGATCGAAGGATTGCGAACTGGGCGGAGTTAGAGGCGCACTTTGCGTGGTGGATGGCGTAGGTCGCGGCGTGGATGTTGACGAAGAAATTCGATACGGGGCAGCGGTTGCGACGGGGGAGTGGAGGTCGGGATAGACATTTGATAGTGCGGTGCGGAAATCTTCGCCGGTCTGGAAGCGGTCTTCAGGAGATTTTTGTAAGGCGCGTTCGATGATTGAGGAAAGCTCTGGCGGAATCTGAGGTACGAGTTGGATGGGAGGGACCGGAATCTGTTGCAGGTGGGCGGCCATAATGGAGAAGAGGCTGTCGCCCTGGACGGGGCGGCATCCGGTGACGATTTCATAGAGGGTGACGCCGACGGAATAAATGTCGGAGCGGGCGTCGACGGGGAAGGCTTTAATCTGCTCGGGCGACATGTAATAAAGAGAGCCGAGGGCCATGCCGGGACCGGTGAGGCGAGGGTCACCGGAGCGACTGGCGATGCCGAAGTCGGTGAGCTTTACGGTCTGGTCGGGACGGACGAGAACGTTCGATGGCTTGACGTCGCGGTGAATGACTCCGCGCTGGTGGGCGTAGCTTAGGGCTGAGAGAACTTGAATGATGAGGTGGGCGGCGCTGCGGGGATCCGGTGGATAGGGCCGGAGCTGGTCGAGCGGCTGGCCGTCGATGTATTCCATGATCATCAGCATCTGATTGCCGGAGCGTAGAGCAGTGCGGAGTCCGGCGATGTTGGGGTGATCGAGGGTGGCCACTAATTTGATTTCGCGGAGGAAGCGTTCGGGGAGGTCCGGAGTGGCGTCGACATCGGGGAGGAGGACTTTCATGGCCTCGATGCGGTCGGAGATGACGTTGCGGACTTTGAAAACTTTCCCCATGCCGCCGCGACCAAGCAGGGAGAGGATTTCGTAGTCACCGATGGTTTGGCCGACGTCGAGTGGGACGGGGTGAGAGGACATACTGGGCAGATTATGAGGATACTGCAACGCGGGGGGAAAGTCATGAGGCGAGTACGGGAAGAAAATCTTCAACACCGAGGACACGCGGATGCACAGGGGTAAAGGATAGGAGAGCGGGAGATCCTTCGCTCCGCCTGAAAAGCGGCTGCGCTCAGGATGACACAATCGAGGAGATTGCTGCTAGCTGCGACGGGTGTGGACTAGTTTTAGGGTGTCGGCTTGGAGGATGCGCTGGATCTGGTTGCGGGCGTGGACGGACCAGGGGCCGGTGGTATCAAGCTTGATGTAGGCTTGCCAGTGTTTGAGGGCTTTGCGGGGCTCGCGAATTTTTTCGTAGGCGAGGGCAAGATTGTAGTGGGCGTCGGCGTAAGTGGGGGCGAGTTGGACGGCCATTTTGTAGGTCTTGATGCCCTCTTGCACGCGTCCGGTTTCGTCGAGGACGTTGCCAAGATCGAAATAGGCTAGCGCGTAGCGCGGGTCTGACTTGAGGGCGGCGCGGTAGTGCTTTTCGGCGAGGGCAAAATCCTGGCGGTTGTAGTAGAGGGTGCCAAGATTGATGTGAGCGGCGGCGTGGTTGGGCTGAAACTCCAGCGCTTTCTGGTAGGCGGCGAGGGCTTCCGTTTGGGTTGCGGGATCTTCTTCGAGCGCGATGCCGCGGGCGAACCAGACGGCGGCATCGTCCTCGCGCGGAGTGGGTTCGGGAGCCGGGACCGGCGTGGTGGTCACGATTTTTTCGCGAGTGGAAAAATCCATTAAGAATTGTCCGGCGATAGGCTCGAGCAAGCGGCCCTGATGACGGAACGCGATGCGATGTTTGCCGGTGGAGGATGCTCCGGCCTCGACGAGGGGATTGCCCATTCCGGAAGCCTGCTTTTGCATGGCTTCAAGCGATTCGCGGATGACGGCGGGGCGAACTTTCATCGCGCAGAGATCGCGTACTTTTTTGATCTTGAGAAGATCGGCGAAAGTGTAGGCCGTAGAGGCGGCAATGAGGCCGGCGCGCTCCCAGTTCGCCAACTGGCGCGGCGTGAGATGAAGAATTCTAAGTAAATCGGCTCGACTGTACAAGACGCTCACAACCTCTCGCGCCTGTCATGACTAAAGCTGCCGGCGCAAGAATCTATTGCCGCCATTATGTGGGAGTCGAAGACGAAAACGCAACTGTTAACGGTTGTGGAAATGTGTGGAGAACCTGGATGATTTACATGCAGCGGAAATGGTGCAGGAATATAGTTGGCGAGAAGCGGCGTGGACGGTTCAGGCGTCCCTGCGGGACGCGGTGCCTTCGCCTTTTTCCCCCCGGCGCTGAACGCGCCGGGCTATTGTCGCATGCCCCTCCGGGGCACACCCAGAGATTAGACGGCGACGGCGGCCTGGTATTCCTCGTAGGTGCCTTTGAAGTCGGTGAGTTTGTGATCGCTTTCGAAGTGCCAGATCCGGGTGGCGACTTCGTCGATCAGATCGTGATCGTGGGTTACCAGGAAGACTGTGCCCTGGTAGCGCTGCAGGGAAATGTTGAGTGCATTAATGGCTTCGAGGTCGAGGTGGTTGGTGGGTTCGTCGAGCACCAGGACGTTTGGCTTTTGCAGCATCAGTTTGCAGAAGAGCAGACGGGCGGCTTCGCCTCCCGAGAGAACGTCGGTTGTCTTGGTGCCTTCGTCGCGCTGGAAGAGCATTTGACCGAGCAGGCCGCGGATTTCTTCGGCGACGGCGGCGGGATTCCATTGATGGAGCCAGTCAAGAACCGTCATGCCGCCGTCGATCAGGCTGCGATGGTCCTGGGCGAAATATCCGATGGAGGCTTCGTGTCCCCAGATCACTTTGCCGGAGTCGACGAAGGGGCCATCGTAGCCGCTGGTTTTGCGCAGCTCGGCTTCGGGCGTGGTGGGCGAGTTAGCGAGGATGGAATTTACCAGCGTGGTCTTCCCTGCTCCGTTGCGGCCCATGAGGGCGATGCGTTCGCCGCGGGTGATGCTGGCGGTGAAATCGCGAATGACTTTTTTGTCGCCGTAGGATTTGCTGAGGTGTTCGACTTCGAGAATGTGTTTGCCGCTGGGACGCTTCTGCTCGAACTTAATATAAGGCCGCGCGATGTTCGACTTAGCCAGTTCCGTTACTTGCAGTCGTTCGACTTCTTTGCGGCGCGATTGCACCTGGCTGGAACGAGTGCCAGCGGCGAAGCGGGCGATGAATTCGTTCAATTGGGAAATCTTTTTTTCACGTTGCGCGTTTTGCGATTCGATCTGCGAACGGACTTGCGTTTTCGCTAGAACCATTTCGTCATACGATCCGGTGTAGGTGATGATGGTTTCGTAATCGATATCAGCGATGTGGGTGCAGATGCTGTTTAAGAAGTGGCGATCGTGCGAGATCGCGATGACTACCCCGTCGTAGGTGTTTAAAAATCCCTGCAGCCAGTGGATCGAATCAAGGTCGAGGTTATTGGTGGGTTCGTCGAGCAGTAACGCTTGCGGATGGCCGAATAGAGCTTGCGCCAGCAGAACGCGGACTTTTTGACCGCCTTGTAGTTCGGACATTTTGCGGCTGTGGAGTTCTTCGGGAATATCGAGGCCGTCGAGCAGGATGGCGGCGTCGCTCTCGGCGCTGTAACCGTCTTCTTCGCCAACGATGCCCTCGAGTTCGCCGAGCTTCATGCCATCTTCGTCGGTCATATCGGCTTTTTCGTAGATGGCATCGCGCTCCTGCATGGCGGCCCAGAGGCGCTTGTTGCCCATGATGACGCTGTCGATGGCAGTGAAGGCGTCGAAGGCGTACTGATCTTGACTTAGAACTCCGAGCTTGCGGGGACGGACCACGGTGCCTTTTTGGGGCTCGATTTCGCCGCTGAGCAGCTTCATGAAAGTGGATTTGCCGGCGCCGTTAGGGCCGGTGAGTCCGTAGCGCTTGCCGGGGGTGAAGGCGGTGGAGACTTCGTCGAACAGAATTTTGGCGCCGTAGCGCATGGAAACATTACTGACGGAAAGCATGATTGAGTTTCTCTTCTTTTCTTTGTTCTTCTGGGCTTCGTTTTCTGGGCTTCGTTTTCTGGGCTTCGTTTTCTGGGCTTCTACTGGGAAGCTTGTTCAGGAAGTGATTCCTGAAACTGCGGGGAATTTCCGCTGAAACGGTACGCAGCTGGTAGTGAATAGGATATCACGGCAATATACGTCAGCCCAATTCGCCGTGATGGCTCCGGCCAGCAGCAGGTCCCTCCGCTCCGCATTTGCGATTGATGAAACCAATTGCACTGCTCCGGTCGGGATGACAGATTTTAGAGGGTGATCATGGCTCTCCGCTGGATGTTGGGAACTAAAATCAATCTGTCATCCCGACCGAGTCAGTTGATCTGCGAAGCAGTCAACTGGCGAGTGGAGGGACCTGCTGGTTTGGCTGATACATGTGGCGCGTGAACCATTCCGCAGCTAAGTCCTCCCAGGTGGGATTTCGGCGTTCGATTAGCCAAACCTTCTTTGTTCTATTCCAGCGTTTAAGTTGCTTCTCCCGGTCGATGGCTTTATTCACATCGTCGAAAGACTCGTAGCACCCCAAGCGATGGCAGCGGTACTTTTTGCTAAAACCATCCCTAAGGCCATTTTTGTGTTCGAAGGTTCGGCGACTTAGGTCGCTGGTCATTCCGATGTAGAGCACTCGCGATTTGCTGGCGACGATGTAGACGCTGTAGCAGTGGGCTTTCATAGTGGATACAAGCAGCAGGTCCCTCCACTGCGCATTGCGATTGGTGAGGCCAATCGCAATGCTCCGGTCGGGATGACAGATTTCATTTTGGCATTGATACCCAATTGGAATGCTACGCCTAGTGTGACGGAGTGATCAGTGCGTCCAAAGAAGATTCTGCTTTGGACGTGACCATTTTGGGATCGCGATGAACGATACCCATCATTGCCTGATTCTCGGGTTCGCTACTGAATACAACACATCTGTCAGGAAGTTCACCGCGACGTAGGTTAATCCGATCGCCAGGATGCAGCCTTGTACAAGATAGTAATCGCGATTCGAGATGGCCTGGATGGTGAGGCGGCCGATACCGGGCCAGGAGAAGATCGTTTCGGTCACGATTGCGCCTGCGAGTAGAGCGCCGAATTGCAATCCCAGGACGGTGATGATGGGGATCATGGCGTTGCGCAGGGCGTGGCGGTAGACGACGGTGCGCTCGGGCAGGCCTTTGGCGCGGGCGGTGCGAATGTAATCCTGGCTAAGCTCTTCGAGCATGGAGGTGCGGACCATGCGGGTAAGGATGGCGGCGAGCGCTCCGCCCATGGTGACCGCTGGGAGAATCAGGTTCGCGAACGAGCCAGCGCCGGAAACGGGGAGCCATCCCAGCTTGATGGCGAAGAGAAGAATCAGGATTGGGCCGAGGGCGAAGTTGGGGAATGAAAGTCCGAAGAGGCTGATGACGGAGATGGCGCGATCGTCCCAGCGATTACGGCGCTGGGCGGAGCGCACGCCGGCGGGAATCGACAAGATGATGGCGACGAACAGTGAGGCCAGCGTGAGTTGCAGCGTGTAGGGATAACGCTGGGTAAGCAGGTGGGTGACGCTCTGGTTGTAGCGGAACGAGGGGCCGAGATCGCCGAGGAGGACGCCTTTCCAGTAGCGGATATATTGCTCGCCGAGCGGGGCATCGAGGCCGTAGGCGTGGCGGGTGGCTTGGATATCGGCGGGTGGCGCGCCTTCACCAAGCATTTGCTGGATGGGATCTCCGGGGACCAGGTGGATTAGAAGGAAGACGAGGGAGACTACCAGCCAGATTACTGGGAGGGTGTAGAGGACGCGTTGGAGGAGAAGTCGCATCAATTCTTCGTGCGCGCAGATACAGCAGGTCCCTCCACTCCGGTCGGGATGACAACTCTTAGGATGACAATTCTTAACAGGGTCCGTTAACCGCGCGAGAAGCAAAACCAAAACCATCGAGCTTCGCTCGACGGACAGCCGAGGGCGGCTGTTCCCACACAATACAACATCTTCGACATCAATCGCCGACTTGCTTCGCGGGTTCGGGTTTGCCATCGACATTTTGAACTTTCTCGATCTTCACTCTGGCGATGCGATGACCTTCCATCTCTTCGACCGTGTAGCGATAGCCTTCGTACTCGAAAGACTCGCCGAGGTACGGGATGCGCTGCAGGCGGGCGAGGATGAATCCGGCGAGGGTTTCGAATCCGGCGTCGCGGGGCAGGAGCAAGCCGTGCTGGGTTTCCAGATCGAGAATATTGACCGAGCCCTCGAGCACAAGAACCGATTCGTCTGCCAGCGCGGGTTCGGGCGGTGAGACGTCGAATTCATCTTCGATGTCGCCGACCAGTTGTTCGAGGATGTCCTCGACAGTAATAACGCCGGCGGTGGAACCAAACTCGTCGACCACTACCGCGAGATGGCGGCGGCGCTGTTTGAATTCATCCAGCAGTTCCGACAGAACCTTGGTTTCGGGCACGACAAGCACATCGTGCATGATGTGAGCGATCTGAGTGCGCGCGATGCGAGAGGCGAGAGGCTGGCCCGCATTCACCAACCGCAGCCGCACCCAACGAACGAGTTCCTTGTAATAGAGAACACCGACGATGTGTTCCTGCCCGCGCTGCGGGTCATAGACGGGGATGCGCGAGTGCTGGCCTTCGACCACGCGGTTCAGAGCTTCGTCGAGGGTGAGATCGGAAGGCAAGGAAAAAATATCCGGGCGCGCCACCATGACCTCGCGGACGGTAATGCTGTCGAGTTCGATGGCATTGTGGATCATTTCTTCCTGCGACTCAGGAATCTGGCCGAACTGGCGGCTGGCCGTGACGATGAGTTTGAGTTCGTCGGGCGAGTGAACCGCGCCGCCACGGCGACTGTCGCGGGCGCCGAAGAGCCTCAGCACCAGGCCGCCGGACCGGCGCATGAAAAATAAGACAGGGCGTGTGAGGGTGAGAAATGCTTCCATGGGCGCAGCCACGGCAAGGGCAATCTGCTCGGCGCGCTGCAGGGCAAGAGTCTTGGGAACGAGTTCGCCGAGTAAAACATGGAGATACGTGATCAGGCTGAATGCGATGACGATGGCGATGCCGTGGGCATAAACCGCGGCGTGCGGCACTTGGTGAACGAAACGGAGAGACTCGACCAGACGGGCCACCATGGGCTCGCCGATCCACCCTAGAGTCAGACTGACGATGGTGATCCCGAGCTGCACGCCGTTGACGACTTCATCGAGATGCTGATGCAGGCGCTGCACGGTGCGCGCGCCGATGCGGCCGGAGTGGATGAGCTGCTGGATTCTGGTATCGCGCACGCTGACCAGGGAGAATTCTGCCGCCGCGAAAAACGCATTCGCCGCCACCAGGAGAAGGATCAGGAGCACGCGGAGCAGCACAAAGGCGATCATTTAGGAGTGATTCTGATGGGTCATTCTAGCATCGGTGGACAATCGAAGAGGCTGACTACCTTGTTGAGGGTTACGGCTTAAGGTCTTTACCACAGGGGACACAAAGGAGCACAGGGTAAACAATTTGGGCGCCGGGGCTAACCTTTTTTCTGGAGCAACGGTCTAACTAGAAGGTGGCGAGCGATTTGCGCCGCTTGGGCCATTCCGAATGTTTTCGAAGTCTCTGCAACAATAGTCTGGAACAATAGCAAGACAAGCTCCGTATAAGAGAGTGCATAGGTCCTTCGGCCGGCAAACGACGCGGGCTTCAGGATGATAAGCAGAATCAGGATGACGACGGCTCGACTCGCGACAAACATCCTCACCCAGCATTTAGGAGGCGGTTGTGAACGGAAACGGAAGCAATAAGAAAAAGCGTCGCAGACTATTTATCTATGGCGGCATCGGGCTGGGCATTGTCCTGCTGATTGCAATTGGTGTGTTCGCCGCCACACGCGGCGGGACCAAGATTGATCCTACCAAGTTGGCCAAGGTGGAAAAGGGCGATCTGGCGAAGAGTGTAGTGGCGACGGGCAAGGTGACTCCCATCACGAAGGTTGAGGTGAAGTCCAAGGCCAGCGGTATCGTGAAGAAGTTGCTGGTGGATTACGGCGACCGGGTGAAGAAGGGCCAGTTGCTGGCGCAACTCGACAAGCTGGAGATCGAGGCGCAGGTGGCGCAATCGCGCGCAGCGTTAGACGCGGCGAATGCGAACCTGAGCAGTTCGCAAGCCGACTTTGAGCGCGCGAAAGTGGATGCGGAGGGACCGGACGTGCCGTTATTGAAGCGCGCCTACGACCGCGCCGAGGGCATGGCGAAGGATGGAGTGGTTTCGGCGTCGGCGCTGGATGATGCGGAAAAGAATTACGAAATGTCGTTGAACAAGCAGAATGTCTCCAAGGCACAGGTGACGGTGCTCAAGGCAAAGATTGCGCAGTCGAAAGCCCAGGTCGCTGAGGATCAGGCTAATCTGATGCAATTGGAAGAGCAGCTTAGCTATACCGACATTGTTTCTCCGAT
>JBAVGI010000503.1:0-1517 GCA_049684755.1 Candidatus Sulfotelmatobacter sp. | reverse complement strand
ACTTGAGACAAGGAAGACGCGCTGTAGGCGAAAATCCAGCCATGCCAGGGGCTCACGTCGCAGTATCCGCCGAACCCGATGTAGACGTTCCCGTTCGCAAGAGTGAGGCCTGCGCGTTGATCTTCGTCGGAAGCGTTGAACGCAAGAGTTCCGCCGCTCGATCCCGAACCAGTGCCTGAAACAGAACCGGATAGGGTCACGCTCGAAATCTTCGCGCCGGTCTGAAGATTTAACTCATAAAGCACCCAAGCAGGACTAGAATTGGACGCGACGACGAAGACATGATTGTTTGCTGCGTCCACAACAGGGGTGGACATAATGCCGAGTTGCGTTCCCGATCCGTAGAGATCTGAACAGTTCGTGGTGGCCGGGGTTCCTAGATGGTTCGACCATACTGCCGGCGTCGATGCCGCGTTCGCGTCAAAGGCATAGACCGTGTTGTTTTGCGTGGCGACGATCACTAAGTCGTGCTGGACTCCAGAAGTCACTATGGCCGGAATATAGAGCGGTTGGGCGTAGGCCAGGCCGTCAATCGCGTAACTGCCTAGTTTGCCGAAGTGTGCTGCCACATTGGCGGGCGTCAAGCTATACTCTTGAGCATTCCAACTCTGCCGGGTGTTGTCGAAATGGTCGGTCGCGACAACAGGCGGAAGCGTGGAACGCCCGCCCGAAACGCTGCTCGCAAGACACCCAGTCGCCAAAAGAAAGCTAATCAGTCGCATAAGTAACCCAGCCCCCGCCGACCACCGACGCTCCAAGGTTGACGCACACAGCCACAGAAACCGGCGTCAAGATCGAAGCCGTCGAGTCGAGCGATAGGGCTGTGATCGATTGCAGGGTTCCGGTCAGCGCCGCCGTCCCTGTCCCGCAGTTGGTTCCCGTCCCAGTCTCGAGCTGGAAATTCACGCCACTCGCAAAACTGACGCCCATCGAGCAGACCAAAACTTTGTGGCTCGCAGTGGCCGGGATGATCTGAGTGAGACCGGAGGCCGATAGCGCGATGGTAGCTGTGGTTACCGTGAGCGGCGAGGTCGAAGGATCGCAGTTCTGTTTACTCGTTCCGCCGCCGCCTGAAGCTCCTTCCGGGTCTGCGGCAAGAAACCCTACTGCGACGGCCGTCATATTGCCGGACGAAATCGCGGTCAGGTTCAATTGAAGCCAGGGTGTGTAGCCGACGAAAGTGATGTATCCGTAGTTGGGCGAACTGCTGGGGTTGCTGCCGGTCACGGTATTCGTGCAGGCTGCAAAGCTTCCAGGCGTCGGTGTGCCGCCGGCTACCGTGGCGTCGGGGGCGCAATCGAGTTCAATCGAAAATGAGCCGGCGCCGGAGTAGTTGTACAAAACGGTCCAGGCGTTGTCTCGTGGATTGATGTTGTTGAAGATCGCGGACGTTCCAGACGATGTCTGCTGGTAGATCTGGATGAAGCCTTGCTGAGCGCATAGCGGGATGCTTAAGCCTAGGCATATGCCTATGATTTTGGCGCTTTTTACGACGTTCGCGAAAAATGGAGCTTGAC
>JBAVGI010000502.1:0-15759 GCA_049684755.1 Candidatus Sulfotelmatobacter sp. | reverse complement strand
CGCGCTGCTTTGCAGGCCACTCCGGACAGTGCCTGGAAAGAAAACTGGAAGCTCAGCTTTCAGGGCAAGACGATTTTCGAGGGGCAGCGATTTCTCGCTTACCGGGAAATGTTTTTGAATCACATGGTTCATCATCGCGCACAGCTAGGCGTATACCTGCGGCTGAATGAAAAGCCGGTGCCTGCGACCTACGGGCCGTCGGCGGATGACAAGATGGGATTTTGAGAAACCGCTACAAGCATTCTCCGCTGAGTTATCCCTTGTAATTCAGCGCCTTCAATCCCAAGAACCTGGCTCCGTCGCCTAACTCCTGCTCAATCCGCAGCAGCTGGTTGTACTTGGCGATGCGATCGGTGCGCGAGGCGGAGCCTGTCTTAATCTGGCCGGCTCCCGTCGCCACCGCCAGATCCGCGATGAATGTATCTTCGGTTTCTCCGGAGCGGTGTGAAATGACTGAGGTATAGCCATTTCTCCGCGCGAGGTCGATGGCATCAAGAGTCTCGCTCACGGTGCCGATCTGGTTCACCTTGATCAGAATCGAATTTGCGACGCCTTTGTCGATTCCTTCTTGCAAAAATTGAATGTTGGTGACGAAGATGTCATCACCCACGAGTTGAATTTTGCTGCCGAGTTCTTTGGTCAGGTTCTGCCATCCGTCCCAGTCGCCCTCGGCGAGGCCGTCTTCGAGCGATACGATGGGGTAATCTTTCACCCACTTGGCATAAAATTTCACCATGTCGTCGGAGCTCTTGGCGGATTTATCCGACTTTTTGAAAACGTACTTGCCATCCTGATAGAACTCGCTGGATGCGGGATCGAGGGCGATGGCGATCTCTTCTCCGGCTTTATATCCGGCTTGCTGAATTGCTTCGAGCACCACTTCGATGGCTTCGACGTTCGATTTGACTGACGGAGCGAATCCACCTTCGTCGCCGACCGCGGTGTTGTAACCACGTTTCTTCAGGACTCCCTTGAGAGTATGGAAAACTTCCACCCCCCAACGCAATGCTTCTGAGAAAGAAGGCGCTCCCACTGGCATCACCATGAACTCCTGGAAGTCGACATTGTTATCGGCATGGGCTCCGCCGTTAAGAATGTTCATCATGGGGGTCGGCAAAATATTTGCGCCCGCGCCGCCGAGATAGCGATAGAGCGGCAAGGCATATTCCGCTGCAGCGGCACGCGCCGCAGCCATTGAGACAGCGAGAATTGCATTCGCACCCAGCCGCCCTTTGGTTTCCGTGCCATCCAGTTCGATCATTTTCTGATCGAGTGCGCGCTGGTCGGCGGCATCCCAGTTGGCCAGAGCGTCTGCAATCTCGCCGTTCACGTTCTCTACGGCTTTGAGAACACCTTTGCCAAGAAAGCGCGTTTCGTCGCCATCCCGGAGTTCAACCGCCTCATGCTCGCCAGTCGATGCGCCGCTGGGAACGATAGCTCGTCCCACAACTCCACTCGCCAGTTGCACTTCCGCTTCTACCGTAGGATTGCCGCGCGAATCCAGCACCTCGCGCCCGATGATTGCGCTTATATTCGTCATCAAATCTTTACCGTCCCTTCGCTCTGCAATTGATTTCGTATCGTCATCAACTACCACTTCGGGACCACCTGAGTTCAAGCTCAAGCGACGTCCTGTGAGGTAGCCAATGCCGTTGTATGTTTTCGCCATGAAGTGGTTTCAAAACGTTTGATTATAGCGGATCGAACATCCTCAAAATGTGATGGCGCGCACCACCGTCTGAGGAACATTTACCTGGATTTGACCCGGACGGCATCAGGCCTCTTATCTTCGCTGGTTCACAAGCAACTCCAGAGGTTGTTCCGGCCATCCGTCTAATCTAGAGTCAGAAGGAACAACAGGATATCTTAAGCAGTAGCAATATCCAGCAGTAGCGAGATCCGTGGAGGATCCATGAAGAAGTTAACAGTCCTGTCCTGCATTCTGCTGATGGCAGCAATGGCCGCCGCTCAAGCCAGTGCACCCGTGCCGGCCGGCACAGCGCTGATGGTCAAGCTACAGACGACGCTCGCAACCTTCAGCAATAAACCCGGAGATCCTTTCCAGGGACGCTTGACCCAAGCCGTGATGGTCGACGGAAAGACTTTGATCCCTGCCGGAACCATAGTGGAAGGACGCGTTACCAAAGTTGCAGAACCGCGCCGCATCACGGGTAAGCCGACCATCGGAATCGCACCCGAAGCTTTGGTTCTGCCCGGTGGCGAGCGAGTTTCTCTGGACGCCACGCTGGTCGACACCGACATTAAGGGGACGGACGTGAATCAAGAGGGCGAATTCAAAGGATCCGGTCACGACCGTCGCGATGAAATAGAGGCTGGTGGCGGAACAGCCGGAGGTATGCTGATCGGTGGGCTGATCGGGGGTCCGACGGGAGTGCTCATTGGCGGAGTCGTAGGCGCAAGCTCAACCGGGGCACACTGGTTGAGCAAGCATCATTCGGCAACAATGCCTGCGGGGACTACACTCACTCTGGAACTGAATCGTCCGCTGACCATGACTCCAGCCGTGGCCAGTTCGGGACAATAAAAGATATTTGGTTTCGAAACCGCCAGGAGGCGCAAGCGCCAAGCGTTTTTCATTGGATAAAACTTGCGCGTCTATATTCCCAGTTCTGCTTCGCTCACCAATTGAAGCTCGATCCATCCCTCCATTGGGAGCGCATCCACGGGCAAGCGGTTGTGCCAAAGACTGAAGCGCAATTTGAGCCGGCTGGTCGGCGCGATAACGGCAACCTCTTGTTTGGATGGGCTCACAATTGCGCTGGATCTTCCTGAAGATACGAGCGAGACAGGTTTCGCCAGCAGCCAACTCAAGGGCAACCGGAATTCAAAGTTGCGAAGCAGGGCGGCCTTGGCTCTCTCCTCGGGTGACTCCGAGGAAGCCGTCAGCGATTCTTCCCGACCCTCAACCCTCCACTCTGTCAGTTTGCGGTCTCGCATCTCGGCGTCGAGCCGCAGAGCGCGCCGCGGGCGCGTCTCCTCGCTCGCCCACGATTCCAGATTCACCACCACATCCAGTTCCGTGTCCGGAACCGGGCCGGCAAAGTCCAGTCGTCCGTAGACGAATCTGCTGTCGATCCCGGCATATACGGAATCCAGCAAGAATTGTTTTCCATGCATCGCACCTGCGCGCTGGTCGGCGGTAAAAATGGCCGCTCCCATCCACTCAAAGTACCGAACCTTGTCGCCTGTAATGCGAGGATGAATGTACGCGGTTTGCGGAGTGAAGGCCGGACGCACTTCCCCGCCCGTGATCGGCTGCGCCAAATAATCGGGAGGCGTCGCACCCAGTGCCTGATAAATGTTCGAAAGATGTTTGCGGTAAAGCTCGTCAAAATCGCGATCGTTGGCCGAGTGATGTTCGGGACCGTACCACCAGTTCCAGTCGCTGCCTTCGGCGATCAGGATTTCTTCGAACGCTAATTTTCTTTGCGCTTCGCTGGCGCGGGCCGAGTTCTGCGCATAAAATTCGCGGGCGTGGTGCAAGTAATCCCAGGCACGATTGTCTTCGGGAGCGCCGATCCAGACATTAAAGTTCGCATTGATCCATGAGCCGGGTACAAGAGACTTTAAAGGCGATACATTGCGATGGCGCGAAATCGCCTCGGAGACCGTGACCGCTTCCAACCCTCCTTCGCGCTGCAGCGCATCGTAAAATCGCCTCAGAAATTCACGCCCGGATTTTGGATAGTATTCCCAGGCATTCTCCCCGTCGAGGATGACTGAGAGCGCAGCATCGCGGCCTTGCGCGAGCACCGGTTCAGCCGCCTCTTTAATGTTGCGCAACAGATGACCCGCGGCATCTCCCGGATCCATGCCGGAGTAAACAAAGCCAATCAGGTCCGAAATCGTATGGTCTCGAAACACCATATGCATCTCGGCCGGCCCGTTCTCATAACGATGAATGTTGTAAAGCTGCTCCGCGAGGTGCGTGGGTAGCCGTCCGTTGCCGTCGCGCTGAAAGAATACTCCGGTGCTGCGGCCGAGCACTCCCTCATCGGTGGCCATCCACTTAATTCCCAGGCTGTGCGCGATCGCCAGCGTTTCTTCCGACACGCTGCCCTCCGATGGCCAAACGCCCTGCGGCCGCACGCCAAAGACTTCCTGATGGAGGTCGAGCGCGCGCACCAGCTGCTCGCGTGCGTCCTCGGGATGACGAAAGCGGTTCTGCGGCAAAGGCAGGCCCGTCGAGGAACCGGCTCCGGCATTAGTGTCACAGACCAGAGGAAGAATCGGATGGTAAAAAGGTGTCGCCGAAATTTCGACTGATCCATTCTTGGCGGCGTCGCCATAGGCCGGCAAAACCTTGGCCAGGAGTTCCCGCTCGCGAGCGACTACAAAACTTTGATCTTCGAGCGAGTAGTTGCGCTCCTTCTTAATCAGTGCGGCGACGTCCTTCTCGTCCAGAAAGAATTCGTCGAACCAGGCGATCTGTGAAAGCACTTGCAGATCTGTGAAGGCGCGCGGCTGAAAATATTTTTCCGCCTTTTCGGCTGAAAATCCGTGCTCGCGAAACCGCTCCCAAAGCTCGCGGTAGCGCGGATATCGCCCAATCACGTTCGTTGGATTAGCCTGAAACAAATATTGCAAAGCAAAGATCCGCTCATGCAAGGTGAGTTCGTTGGCGGGCTTCGCTGCGACTCTTAGAAACGGATCCTGCGCGGTTCCAGCGACGTAATCCTGAATCTGGGTAATCAGCGACGGCACCAGATTGAAGTTCTGGTGGACTTCAGGAAATTCATCCAGCAGTTTCACCATGCCGTAATAATCTTTGAGTGCATGCAGCCGCACCCAGGGCAGGCGATATTCGCCCGTCACCAAATCCTTGTAAAAAGGCTGGTGCTGGTGCCAGAGGAGGATCAGACGCAAGGCGGGCATGGAGGAAAAGTCAAGTCTAGCATGGCGATCCGGCTACGACAGGACGTGAGGCCCGCCAGACTACTCAGAGGGCGCACTCTACGAGGATGGGACTCGCAACTTACAAGGTTACAAAACACAACTGCATTAAGATTGCGCCGCCCAGCGCCGCGAGCAAGGCGAGTGGCATGGCAATCGCACCCACCTTCAGGAAATCCCAGAAACTGACATTGAGATTTTCTTTGCGCAAGGCAATCAACCACAAAATGGTCGCCAGAGATCCTGTGATCGAAAGATTCGGTCCAAGATCAACCCCGATGAGAACCGCTTCGGCGATCGGCCATTTCGCTTGGGCTGCGTGAAGTGTGCTGCCAACGATGAGGCCAAGCGGAAGATTGTTCACGAGGTTGTTGGCGATTCCTACTGCAAAGCCGGTGATCAAGCTTCCGGCTGCAACGCTGAGATGCTGCACCCAGCTTAGCCATTCTTTCGTGTAGCGCATCGCGCCAATGCTCTCGATGGCATCGACCATTACAAATAGGCCGGCAACGAGCAGCAAGGTTTCCCAGCTGATTTCGCGGGCGAGAACCAGCGGATTACTTCGCTCCTTAATGCAGACAACCGCTGTGATGGCCAAAGCAGCCAGACACGTGGGCAAGCCCAAGTCTTTGCCCAGCGACGAGGCGGTGAGCAAAATGGCAATCATGAGCCCGGCGCTGCCGAGCACGAGTTTGCCGTTTCCGCTCAGAGTTTGTAATTCAACGGGATGGTCGATGCTTTCGCAAAGTTCGCGGCGATAGACCCAGCGCAGTACGATGAACGTTGTGCCAATCGATAACAAGGAAGGAACTCCAAACGCGAGGAGCCACTTACCCAACGGAGGCATACCATCGTGAAAGACAACCAAATTCGCCGGATTCGAAATTGGCAGGAGAAATGACGCAGCGTTCGCGATGAAGGCGCAGACGAATAGATAAGGTAACGGCTGGACTTTTGCCTTCCGGACTGCGGTGAGTATCGCTGGCGTTAGAACGACGGCTGTCGCGTCATTTGACATGAATACCGTAACCACTGTCCCCACTGCGTATACCAGCGCAAACAGCCTCAGACAGGATCCGTCCGCGCGCCTTACAGCGATTGCGGAGAGCCAGTCGAATACCCCATGTTCCCGCGCAAGTTCGCAAAGCAGCATCATGCCAATAAGAAAGAAGCACACGTCTAATGCTTTGCCGGAAGCACGCAATGCAAGCCGCAGAGTCACGAGCCGCAGGCCTAAGAGCAGCAGAACCCCGCCGCTGATCCAGTAAACTTCCGGGACACCTCGCGGGCGGATCAGCATGAGCGCCACGCTTACAGCAACGATGATTGCAAGCAGGAGATGAGCGAGTGAAGGAGAGAACATCTAAACTTTTCTCCCGTTCTTATTGGGACTGTTCTCGCCCGGGCAACCAGCGCTGTCTAGGGTAAGCAATCTCCGGTGTGCAGGCGTGGCGATCATTATCAAGGCCATTCTCGCAGGTTTTGAAAGCGCAACGATGACGCCGTCATCGATATTGATAACAGAAATCCTCCTGGTGTCCCTCCTTCGGTCCGTTCGTAAACGAACCACGCTGTGGACAAGCGGGGTACCTTGCGCACGTGGCGCAAAGTAAAAGACACTCGTAGACAGCATGAGAACGCCTTGCGATGAAGCGGCGATGCAATCGGCGGCTGCGGCAGTTCCGTGTGCCGCGGAAGCAAGAACCTGGATACTTGCCGCAACCATCCTTGGTTCCAGCATGGCTTTTATCGACAGCACCGTCGTCAATGTAGCCCTGCCTGCACTGCAGGCCAGTTTTCAGGCGACTGTGGTGGATTTGCAATGGGTGGTCGAATCTTACGGACTGTTTCTAGCCGCGTTGATTCTAGTCGGGGGCTCGTTCGGGGACGCGTTTGGCCGCCGTCGCATGTTCGTGGCAGGTGTCTCGATTTTCGCTTTGGCGTCCGCGGGCTGCGGCTTCGCCTCGACAATTCAGGAACTGATTATCGCGAGAAGCATTCAAGGTGTGGGAGCCGCACTGCTCGTGCCCGGCAGCCTGGCAATCATCAGTGTGAATTTCGACGAGACGAGCCGGGGCCAGGCGATTGGAACATGGTCGGGTTTCACGGCGATCACTACCGCCGTTGGGCCGGTGCTTGGAGGCTGGCTGGTTGAGCACGCTTCCTGGCGATGGGTATTTTTCCTGAATCTGCCGATCGCCGTGGCGGTGGTGGCGATTTCGCTCTGGCGGATTCCGGAGAGCCGCAGCACGAGCCTGGGGCACATCGATTGGTTGGGGGCGATTCTCGCTACCGCGGGACTCGGGGGCCTGGTCACGGGTTTCGTCGAATCGCCGAGTCTGGGATGGCGAAGTCCTCTGGTTTTTGCCAGTTTGACCGTTGGCGCCGTCAGTCTTATTGCATTCGTAATTGTCGAAGCTAACGTCAATGCGCCGACGCTTCCACTTGGATTATTTAAATCCCGTAGCTTTTCTGGGGCGAATTTGCTTACGCTCTTTCTTTATGCTTCGATCGGGATTTTCTTTTTCTTGTTTCCCTTGGACCTGATCCAAGTCCAGGGATATTCCACCACTGCCACCGGCCTCGCCCTTCTTCCGCTGATTCTGCTTATATTTCTTCTTTCTCGCTGGTCGGGCGGGCTTGTCGCCCGTTATGGCGCTAGGGGACCGCTGACCGTTGGACCGATCGTTGTTACGCTAGGCTTCATTCTGTTCGCTGTGCCCACGATCGGCAGCAGCTACTGGAGAACGTTCTTTCCCGCAATAATCGTTCTTGGATTTGGAATGGCGGTTACTGTAGCGCCGCTTACCACCGTGGTTATGAATTCTGTGAGTGGAGAACGAGTAGGCGCGGCTTCCGGAGTCAACAATGCCGTGGCCCGCGTAGCCGGCGTTCTCGCGATCGCAATCCTGGGGATTGTGATGGTGAAGGCTTTTGGTTTTCGACTGAACGAGGCTCTGACTCACCTATCGCTGCCGCCTGGGGTTCTTGGGGAACTTCAGGCAAATGCAATCAAACTGGCCGGCTTGCCGATTCCCGCTGGGCTCGCACCCACTGTGAGAGCGGCTGTAAGCAGATCGATCGGGGATGCTTTTGTATTTGGATTTCGAGTTGTCATGTTGATTTGCGCCGGGTTGTCTCTGGCTAGCACCGCGGTAGCCTGGCTGATGATTCCGAAAGTCCAATAACGCAGCCTTTCTGGGTGGGTTGAGACCGCAGAAGGATAAAACTTCGCTGTGGAATGTTGCCGATCTGCCTTGGAAACTACAATGCTAGAATTCGATGCGGAGAGCGAGTTGCCCAGTGCGGTTTCCTGCATTCTCCGCGGTTTGTGGAGCGCTGAGCACACCGAAGGTCGGGTTATCAATCTGCGTGGCGGGAGGAGCGAAGTTCGTGTGGTTTAGCACATTTGTAAAGGTGGATTCGAAGCGCACTCTCACATCCTCGGTAATTGAGAACACTTTAGCCAGGCCGAGGCTGGCGGCGGTGGTGCCGGGGCCCTGCAGAATGCCGACTCCGGCGTTCCCGAAGCGTCCTGCACCGGCAGGAGTGGGTGCGAATGCATCCAGGTTGAAGTATTGCGCGCGCGATTGACTTTGATAAAAATTCGTCGAGACCTGATCGGGGCGCAGGAAAGCGCCGCGATTGACGATATTGGTGTTGGACTGGTCATAAGAATCGCTAATGCTCGGCGTAAGCCATGGGCCGGTTTCAATCAGCGTCACGGTCGTCATCTCCCAACCGCCCATCACGGCGTTCAGCCAACCACCCGTGTTCAAGAAGTTGCGGCCTCGACCGACGGGAAGCTGATAGACGCCGGTGAACAGAAATCGATCGCGGCGGGTTCCTTCGACATTGCCGTAGTCACTGCGGATGTTGAAACGATTGGCGATCGGAATGCCATAGTTCACTTCACCGGCGAATGCCGTAGGAGTGTCCCCTTGATTGTCGGCCAGGTTCTTCGCCAGCGTGTAGTTGGCGCCGAAGTATAGGCCGCGCGACATTTTGTGACTCTCTTCCACTTCGAGCGCGTTGTAGTTCGCTTCACCCGCGTTGAATGTTGAGTAAAGCGTGAACCAGTTGTGATAAGGCGCTCGCGGATCGACGTATGGACTTGCGGCGGTCGTCTGATATGGCGTAGTGCTGGCGGGAATCTGGTTGAGGTCTTCGGTAATGTTCAGACGATAAGTGTGCATCCCGACATAGCTGATGCGGAGGCTGTCGCTGCTCGCGAGCTGGCGCTCCATCGTCAAGTTCCATTGATTCGCTTGCGGGTCGCGGTAGTTGGGATCAACACCCTGGTCCAGTCCACCGCCGCCATATTGCACGCCCACGGTGGGTGGCGCGGTTTTGGGAAACTGAATCAGAGGCGTTCCGTTCGTCAGGCTGTTTGTATACGTGTGCAGCGCCGAGGTCGGGTTGCCACTGTTGTTGAAGGAGAGCGGGCCAAGGTTGGTCATCGTGAAGATGCCGAATCCCGCTCGAACGACTGTTTTTGTGTCGTTAAACGGGCGCCACGCGATCGATACGCGCGGCTGGAAGTTCCGCATGTAAACGTTGCGCAAGGACTGCGGCAAGTGGTCCTGGCTGGCACTCACATAGTTCGTGCAGGGTAACGCGGTATTGCCGAGGCTGCAGCCGTTGAACGATTGCTGGAATGCCAGGTTGGAGGCCTGGATGTTTTGCTGCTGCAAATAAGCGGAGAGCGCATCGGGCACGACAATCGAATTGTTTTTTTGGTCGAAGTTCGCCAGATTCCCCCCGTCTTCGTGAAAGCCCGGCAGGACCTGCCAGCGCAGGCCGTAGTTCAGCGTTACATGGCTGTTGACCTGGTATTCGTCTTGGCCGAACACACCGTATTGCCACGCAGTTCCGCCTACGTCCGGACTGGAGACGGCAAAGAACAGAGAGGTCGGTGTTCCTTCAAGAAAGTCGCCGAAAGCGTTGCCGGTGAAAGTGCCCTGGAAGATGAAGTCACCAAAGTCATCGGAGTTAAATACGGGTGCGAAACTTTCCAGATCGAAGTACCTCACTCTCCGCGCATCTAACCCCATCTTCAAAGTATGCTTCCCCCGCGTCCAGGTTAGGTTGTCAGTGAACTGCATGGTCTTCGACTGTGTAACTCCGGTTTTGTCGCGGCCTATCGGAGTGAAGCCGGTGCCGGCGCTGAAATTAAAAGTAGGGAAAGCGTGCGTAGTGGGATGCTGGCTGATGTTTATCCCGGTTAAGTCGAGTTGAGAGAGTGCGTCCAAGCCTTCGATGGGGAAGCCAACGCTGGTAAGCGCGTTTGTGAATCCGAACCGGAATTCGTTCAGCAAACGCGGCGTGAGCACCCATGTGTGCGAGACCAGCAGGCTGCGATTGTGCACGCTATCGGCGTCGTCGGGCAGCAGTGGATTGGCATAGTCCTCGGCGATGTTCTTGCGGCTGAAGCGCGCATAGACGGATTGCTTCGAATTAATGGTGTGATCGATGCGGAGATCAGTTCCATCGGTGCGCGCGGGCGTGGCTTGAAAATTCTCGTAATTGTAGTTGGGCTGGCCAGTAACATTGGGAAGCGGATAGTAGTTCAATAAAGACTTAGCTGTGGGATTGATGCTCGCGGCCGAGATCACGGGGCCGCCAAGAGCAGTCAAGTCACCGTTGCGCTCGGCCTGCGTGGGAACCAGAAATTGTTCCGCCAGAGCGGTGGAGCGGCGATTGCCTTCGTAATCGAGAAAGAAAAACGTTCTGTTCTTGCCATTGTAGAAATGCGGAATGCTCAGAGGCCCGCCGAGCGATCCACCAAAAGTGTTGAAGTGTTTCGGCGCCTTGCTGCTGAAGCCGTAGGGGTCGGCATCGAGTGCGTCGTTTTGCAAGTACTCGAACAGGCTGCCGTGATACTGACTGGTGCCGCTCTTGGTGGTGAAGGTGACATCGCCCACCTGAGAAAACTCCGCGCTGTTGTTAAACGCGGTCACTCGCATCGCAGAAACTCCTTCCTGCGATGGATAAGCGTCTTGCAGTGCGCCATTCTGGCGCACGTTTGCGGTGGAGATGCCATCGACAGAAAAATTCACCATTGCCGAGCTGGCGCCACCCAGCGCGATGTTTCCGGAGCTGTCCTGTTGCACATTGGGTGAAATCGCCAGCGCGGCCAGCGGGCTGGTCGTGGTGGCGCGATTGTTCAGAGGAAGTTGAGTGATCTGCTGATTATTCTTTGAATCGCTGATCACCGCGTTTTCGGTATTAATCACAGCCACCGTGTCGGAAACCTCCACCGTCTGTGATTGACTCTTGATTCCGAGAGTCACGTCGATTCGAAGCGTCTGCCGCGCCGTGAGCTCCACGGATCGAACTTGGAACTCGGCAAAGCCTTCGCCTTCGGCCGACAGGGAGTAATCGCCAGGCTTGAGGTTTACGAATTCGAACGACCCGTTCTGATCCGATGTGGCGGAGCGACTGCTGTTGTCTTCTAAGCTCCGGATTACGACTGATGCCCCCGGCACAACCGCCTGCGACGTGTCATGCACCACGCCGACGATGCTTCCGAACGTCGATTGCGCATGGGCCGCGACGGTGAAACCCAACCCACTCAGAATGAGGGCTGACGCCCCAAGAATTCGATATATGAACGGTGTGGTCACGCGCGAACCTCCGCCGGGAACGTGCGCATGGAATCAGGAAAGCGATCCCCTCAGGATTCACGGCCCGACGCTTGCGAAACTAACACCCAGGAAATAAAGAAACAGCAGGCAGGTAATAAGGGAACCGTAAAGTTACGTCGCAAAGAAGCGATAGCAAGCATCCGAAATACTGATGGGGAAGTTGCCGTTCGTGCCGAAGCACGCGGCGCTTGGTACCTTTTGCCGCGGTCCATGCTACAGACTGAAACCCGATTTCTGCGAGTGCCTTACCCTTTCACGGCTGAGCGAATCTTAGGAACGCCTGCGACGCTGGCCTTCAGCGCAGCATCCGTTTCGATCAACTCGAGGACTTTCCTCGTCATGTCCTCATCAATGTCGGGAGCCTTTCGAATCTCCACCGGATAGCGCACCAGCAGCTCGAGCCCCGCGTCGGCGAATTGAAGGCGCGCCTCCGGGCGCGGAGCCGCTACTTGAATATCGACTCGGCGCTCGATGGCGGCGTGCTGGCGTTCGATCTCTTCTTTGTATCCCGAATAAACCGCATTCACAGCGGCCACCAATTTTTCTTGCGCAGCCTTATGGTTTCCATCCGGCGCAATCATGACCACGACTTCATGCCATGCGTACTCAGTTCCAGGAATCTGCTTGAAGAGCGGCGTGCCCGTCTGGAAAAGAACGGAATTCGAAAACACGACGATGCGTCCTGTGGGATAGAAATCCAGTCCCGATCCGCCGAGTTCCATAAGGTACAGCCTCACCAACCCGATATCGACAACGTCTCCGGTGATGCCGGCAACGCTGATGCGATCACCAACGCGAATGCCGTAACGCCCGATGATGAAGAAGTACGCCGCAACGGAAAGCAGGACGGCTTGCAATCCGACCGCTATGCCCGCCGTAATGAATCCTGCGAACGTGGCTAGCGAACTGAACTCGCTGACGAAACCCAAAGTAAGGACAATGACAATCAGGAAGCCAATGACTACGCGGCGCATCACCAGGAACTGCCGTCGGCGGCGCGGTTCGCCAATATAACGGAACGTGATGCGCCGCCAAATCTCGGAGAGAACCAGAATCACTCCCAGCGCCAGCAGTATCGAACATACCCGGACCAGCACGGATCGAAGAACATATTTCGATTCGCGGGAAATGGAATTGTGCCATTCTTCAAAATTTGTCTTCGCATCGTTCAGGACGACCACTTCCTGACTGAGTGGAAGAAGAACGGCGGAAAGCTGCTTGAAGCGTTCGGTAAGTTCCTGAAAAGTCTGCCGCTCCGCTTGCAACTGTTGAGAATCACTGGAAGGAGGCTGAGTGGAAAGCTTCTGACTCTGCTGAATGGTCGCGCGCATTGCGTCCCGAAGCGGCGTGCGCAACTGGTCGGCCACCTCGCGCGCGTGGTCCGTTTCTTCATTGACTCCATCGATCTGGTGCATGGCACTCATGTAGTCGTAGAGCGTCATAGCCTCGCTGATCAGACCTCCAGAGTTGGCCAGCGAGGGTTTGGCGGGCGCAGTAGTTGTGGTCGTTACTTTTTTCTCCGAGCCCGCGCCCGACCCCAGAACTTCGGGAATCGAGCGAGCCAGTTGATTGATGCTGCCTTCGAGCCCTCCCGCGATCTCGCCATTGCTCTCCACGAACGATGCCATCTTTTGAATCGCATCGAGCAGAGCTTTTTGCAGTTCCAGTTGGCCTTGCAGAGCATCGCGCTGTGAAATCAGCTTGCTCCGGCGCGAGGCTGGCGCTTTGGCGATCTGAGGGTTCAGAGTTTCGATTTGCGATTGCAATTGTTCGACCTGCGAAGAAGTCTTCGCCAGCATCTGGGCCAGATTCTGTTGCTGGGTCGTCTCGCCGGACGGCTGGTTTGCACCGCCATTTTTTTGTTGAGAAGCAATGAGCGTGGCCTCGGCCATCGCTGACTGAAATGCAAGCCGCACGGCCTGAGCAACGAGCGCCTGTGTATTGTCTTGATAAATGGCATCGCTGGGCAGTCCGACCGTCTGAATTCCGGTTGTGGAATGACGGTACCAGCTGATGATCTGGTTTAAGTGATGCAGCGCGGCCGAGCCATCGAGTTGAACCGGCGGCAACGGATTCGCCGAGGTTTGTGAACCTGTTTGCGAACTTTGTTGAACTGGGTTTTTCAACGGCTCGGGCTGCTTCGTAGTTTGCGCCCACAAGGCAAGCACCGCAATCAGCGGCAGCCAGACTATCCGAATGCTCCACCGAAAGGCGCGCCGGGGCCGTACACTGGCATCATCTTTTATTATGTCCTGCATCTCTGGCTAATTCTAACGAAGTTGTCCCAACAATCCGAATGGCGAACTGCAGAAACCCAGCCTCAAACCAGCCAGCGGCGCGTCACAGCGTCTAATTTGTTGCGGAGGATTACGGGCGAGTTGGCGCGACCGATTGTTCTTTTCTGAGAAAGTTTGCCACGATGGCGGCGCAGGCTTCGACGAAGTGCTGTTCGGGTGCGATAAATGCGCTGGCAAAATAGCTCTCGACATCGAGTTCCGCTGTGAGCTTTTTCTTCACCAGGATGGGGACCACGATTTCACACTTTACCAGCGGCGATCCCGCAAGATAACGTGGATCTTTGGAGACGTCGTGCACTACTACAGTTTCCCCGCTGGTAGCCGCGGCGCCACAAAGCCCGGTGTTGAGGGAAATGCGAGCATTGGGAGTGAAGCTGCCGGCGAAAGGACCAACCAGGAGAACTCCATCGTCCGCCGGATCGACCAGATAGAAACCCACCCAGTTATAGCGCGTCATTTTTTCGTGCAGGCGCTGGGCGATATGTTCCATGAGGTTTGCGGCCGAGGGAGCAGTGAGTGCAAAGTCCCGAAACTCCCGAAGAAGTTCTTCGTGCACGGGCGTCATGTTTCGGTTTATACCCTATCTCAGGCGATTCCTCCAGTTGGCCGACCAAAAAGAAATAACACTCGCGCCAGGAAGGGGTATTCTCTCTGGCGAAGGAGATGGAGGTGTTTTCATGACAAACAGCGAGATAATCGCTCAGCTCGAAGGTGAGCTCAAGAGCCTGAAAGCAGCGCTAGAGAAGTGCCCGAAGGGAACGGATCCAGCCCTCGTAGCCTCGCTCAAGAAGGCCATCGCAACATTGGAACGGATCATCGCAGATCTCAAGTCCGGGCAAAAACCTTAGGGCTGCGGGCAACTGCTACCATTACGGGCATGCTTTCTCCGGCTGACCCGCCATGGCACTGAAGGAGTCGGAAGCGATCGTTCTGCGCACTTATCCACTGCGCGAGGCTGATTTATTGGTCACGCTTTTTACTCGCGCGGAAGGGAAGGTGCGTGGTGTAGCGCGGTCGGCAAAAAAATCCAAGCGGCGCTTTGGCGGCGCGCTGGAGCCCATGACCTATGTGCGGGCGTTTTATGATGTGCGCGAACGGCAGGAGTTGGCGCGCCTGGATGCCTGCGAAGTGCTGGAGTCTCCGCTGGCTACCCAAGTCAGCTACGCGCGGGCCGTTGCCCTCGCGCATGTGGCCGAGTTGCTCGACGAGTTGCTTCCGGATCACGAGGCCAATGACGCAATCTTTCGTCTGACACTTTCGGTGCTGCACGCCCTGACTGGCTCTGATATATGGATGCCTGTCACTTATTTCGATCTGTGGCTAACCCGGCTGGTGGGCTTTCTACCCGAATTGACGGAGTGCATCGTTTGCGGCCGCAGCCTGAATGGCGGCCGCGCATATTTTCACGCCCTGGCCGATGGCTTAATGTGTATTGATGACAAGCGGCTCGCTTCGTCGGAGATTTCCAATGACTCCCGCCTGTTAGCGGCGCAAATGTTTCGCGCTCCGGTGGAGAGCTTTGCCGGGTCGCCATGGCAGAAATCGCAAGGCACCGATCTGCGAAAGTTTTTAATTCAAGCGCTGCAGCGACATATTGAAAAGAAGCTGGTCACGGCGGGAATGTTGGAGAAGGGCGGATTTTAGACGCCGGCTGACGATTCGGCGCTCGTTCTATTACAATCAAAGATTAGTTTCTCGCTCCTGAATAATCCTGTGAATCCAGCCAAGCCCAATTCGTTAGCGTTCCAGGAACTCATTCTGCGCTTGCAGGCGTTCTGGGCGGAGCGCGGATGTGTGCTGCAACAGCCCTATGACGTTGAAGTGGGCGCGGGGACGATGGCTCCCGAGACGTTTCTGCGGGTGCTGGGGCCGAAGCCATATAAGGTGGCGTATGTGCAGCC
>JBAVGI010000501.1:0-6070 GCA_049684755.1 Candidatus Sulfotelmatobacter sp. | reverse complement strand
TCCTGGCCAAAGCGTTATACCCCAAGAGTTGGGCTCTCATTCAGTTTGAAGCTGTTCTTTTCGTCGTTATCACGCCCCGAAGAAAAGTCCCACGTTCAGCCAATGGTAAACTATTTGGAGAACGGTGAGGGCGCGTAGCTCAGTTGGGAGAGCAATGCCCATTTAAGGCATGGGTCGAAGGTTCGAATCCTTCCGCGCTCACCAGGTTTTCCTTCTGCTTGGTGAAATTGCCGGACGGGGCGATCTTGAATATTGTTCCGCACCCGCTTTCACCGCACGCCCGTGCCGCCATACGCCGTCGTCCCGTAGAAATTACCGTCGCTACCTAGAATCAATGTGTCAACTGGACTACTGCCGTCAGCGCAGTTGGTTAGTGAACAAAAACTGTAAAGAGTCGTGAATGTGCCCGCGGTAGTAATTTTGAATACCGTTCCCCCGCCGACGGTGCTGGCGCCACCCCCGTAAGTCGCTCCGTAGAAGTTTCCGTCAGCGCCCAGGACGAGGCCACCTGGGTTCAGCCCATCCGGGCACGGGGAGATGTGGGCACAAAAGCTATGGAGCGTAGTCAGCGTGCCTGTTGGCGTGATGCTGAAGACTGTGCCATTGGAATACTCCCCACCCTTGCTGGTGGTTCCGTAGAGGCTACCGTCGCTGCCCTGCACCAGAGCCGAAGCCGGCGTCGCGCCATCTGGGCCACTCTGGGCCACTGAAACCGTGCAGCGTTGTCAATGTGCCGGAGGCCGTAATCTTGAACACTGTGCCGCAACAAGCAGACGGGGGAGCAACGCCGCCGTTATTTCCAGTTGTCCTGTAGAAATCTCCGTCGCTGCCTTGCACTAAGCGAGAACCCGACGGAGGGGGAGATTCGACGATCAATGCCAGCGGCACAGACTATCCCGCTTTACCAACCAAGGGTCAATCCAAAACCAGGGGATGTTATTCTCCTTAGTTGGATTTCTGAACTTCCACGTTCGAACACTCGAGAGAGGTTAAGCACCCACCATGCCGGGAAGCTGGAACAAGTACCGGACTGCGGCGCTGAAGACAGCGGCCACCTTGCCGGGGGCTCGTCGTATAGCTCAGTTGGGCGGAAAATTATGGGGCCAGTCTCCGCAATTTCGTGATGTCTACACTCGCGACGCCCCGTCGCCTTCCACTCCGTTCAACATCTTCAAGGATGCGTGGAGTTCAGCTGTACCTGGATTTGAAAGCGGCAGCGCCCCGCTTTTCGATGACGCTCGCATCAAGTGGCTCCAAACGCAGCTCGGTTCATACTCGGGACAACGCGTACTCGAACTTGGCCCGCTGGAAGGCGGCCACACTTACATGATGGAGCGGGCTGGCGCAAATGTGATTGCCATTGAGGCCAACCAACGGGCTTTTCTGAAGTGTCTGATTGTCAAAGATGCCCTTCATCTGAAGTCTGAATTTCTTTACGGAGATTTTCGTCCCTATCTGGAAATGGCCGCACCAGGTCGCTTCGACTTTGTCCTGGCAGTCGGGGTGCTCTACCACATGCTCGAACCGTTGAAGTTGTTGCACGACATCGCCCGGGTGACTGATGCCTTCGGTCTGTGGACGCATTACTACGACCGGGATATCATGCGCGACAAGCTTCGCTTCGATCCCCAACCACTTATTCAGACGGTCGATGGAATATCCGCGGAGGTATACAAACAGTATTATCTGTCGTCGGGCGGGACAGCGAAGTTTTGTGGCGGCAGCGCGCCAACCAGTTGCTGGATCGCCAAAGATGGACTGCTGCGGTACGTGAAATGCCTCGGTTTTGAGGTTCAGGTCGGCGAGGACAATCCCTACCACCAAAACGGGCCAAGCATCTTATTATTTGCGCGACGCATGTAAGTCCCTCCTTTTTGCGTGCGTCTGAGCGCAACGGCCTGCGTGCCAATGCGGCAACAATTTGCACAAATCATGCGACAGACGGTGCAAGATTTTGTGTTAAAATTCCGCCTATTTTAGGGTTGGGTTTACGCGAGAATGTAGTGCTACCTGCTGCGTGAAAAAGTTCCACTTTTAGCCATTCCAAGCACTTGGGCCGGAGAAAAAGTTCGAATGAGGGTCCCCCAGAACCGAATCTTCTCGCGCCTTACGATGTTCGCCGCCTTCAGTATCGTGTTTGCCACAGCGGGCTGTTCGCCGTCTTCTCTGCCTCCGGGGGCGATTGGCAACGTGGGGAGATATAACTATTCGCCTTCGGTTATCGAGACGGGAAATATACGGCAGTTCTGGTGGTGCAGCGAGGGCGTCAACCCGGCCGATAGTTCTCAGAATGCGGATGCGATCTATTACCAGTCGGTTAACATGTCGACCCACGAATCCTCCGGCCCGGTGTTGGTGCTGGCGGAAACGCCGGGCGCATGGGACTCTCTTTACACGTGCAACCCGAAGGTAATTGGCGGCGTTTTCGAGAACCCTTTAGGCGACGGGCAAACCTATCGCTACGCGATGTATTACGTCGGCATCGCGAGTAGCGGAGGTAACAACAAGATCGGGGTAGCATTTTCCAATGACGGCGTTCAATGGAACAAGTATGCGCATCCGATTATCTCGTCAAGCTCGACGACCGGATACGGGGTTGGACAGCCCGCCCTTTACAATGCCGATCATAAATCCGCGATCTCCATTTTCTATGAGGACAGCAATCCCGCTTTGCATCATGTAGCGGCACTCTCAACCGACGGAGTGCACTTCGAAGTGAAGGGGACGCTGACTTCCGAGGGTTTGGATCCAGACGATCCACAAGAGGTGTGGGGGGACATAGCTTACGATTCGAAGGCGGGCGAGTGGTATGCCGTTTTTAACCGCCCCATTCGTCCAGCTTCAACGACCGGCGGGGTGGTGGAGCGCGGGCAATACGGAATTGAACTTTACAAGATCGAACAAAACGCGCTCCTCACGGGAGACAAGGCCTGGCAACAACTCGCAATCCTAGACACGAATAATACTAGTTACGAAGCGAACTTCATCGCCGGCTTTGTGCGCGACCTCTATGGCAATATCAATGTCGCTTCTTATCCTACAATTCAGATGTACACATCCATCTCTTGGCCGGAGCCGAGCTGGGACGCGAGTCCAGCCGCAGCAGGTACGTCGGCTTTGCCTCCCAGCTGGATCCTCATGCCCATGAAATGGGTGCCGACCGTCAACGAAACATTTCCCTTTACCAGGTATTTCAATGGACGTGTGCATGAAGTGACTACCGGTTGGATTGCTCCAAATGCGGGCTTTCGATCGGAGGGAATTCTTGGCCACCTTTATGCGAATCCAGCCGACGGAGCCGCGTTGCCGTTTTACGGCTGTAAGGCCGGACAAACGGATTACTTCGTATCGCTTGATATTGCGTGCGAAGGGCAGCGTACCCTCGGCAAGAATGGCTACGCATACTCGCAAGCGGTTTCGGGAGTCAACCTGACGCCCTTGTACCGCTGCAGCACCGGACACGACCATTTCGTCAGCAAAGATGCGAAATGCGAAGGCCAGACGACCGACGAGCTTCTGGGTTACGTTACTCCCTGAAAGCTTCGAACTGGATAGTCAGTCATGGCTGACCCATGGGACGCCAGTTCAGAGTCCACCCCCGAAACTTAGTATTGCCAGGTCACCCCAAGATAGAGACTGGGCACACGAAAGGCGCGGTATGCAGTTTGGGAACTCGGACTGATTTGCATTTGCCAAACAACCTGCGGAGGGG
Organism: Candidatus Sulfotelmatobacter sp.; assembly: GCA_049684755.1. Lineage (GTDB taxonomy): Bacteria > Acidobacteriota > Terriglobia > Terriglobales > Acidobacteriaceae > Sulfotelmatobacter. Next base: position 2,358 of record JBAVGI010000501.1, on the reverse strand, counting down.
ATGTTTGGGTAACTTCCTGAATTTGCGACGCCACGTTTGGCGCGGGCGGATTTTGCGGAGCGTTCAGATCGAACTCGACATTCCCGTTTTCCAGTTGGTTGATGTTGCCCCCCCAAACTCCGAACCAAGGAAGGGGATCGGCCCAGGACAGGTTGGCGATAGTGGAGCTTTCGTCAATCTGAAAGATAGTGGCGCGGGAATAACATTGCGGGGCAGTAATACAGATATCGCCACTGCTATCAAGCACTCGGTTGTCGCCATTATCCCAGACTGCCAAGACGGTGTGGGGCCCATTCTGGCTTACGATCGACGGAAAATGCTGGAATGAGAACCATAAGCTCGGATCATCGGTTGGGATTCCGTTTTGAGTTAAAGCAAAGTCACCCTGATAACCGAAATGCCAAAGCACGTTGCCAGTGCCTGCTCCATTGTTGTAGTCGATCTTGATGACCCACGATTGGTGGCGCATCGATAGCAGCAAGTTGCCGTCGGAGGTGTATAGAATCGCGTTACTGTGAGTCCAATCAGGCAAGCCATTCAAATGGCGGTTGGGATCGAGGTAATCGAAGCTGTTCCATGCCCACACGGGATTCCAATTCGGGTCGAGGTCGATCAGAGCGTCGCCTATGACCGGACCCGAATAATCCGTTACGGAAAGATTCTTCGTGAAATTCGTCAGGAGAATGATATGGCCATTCGCTAAGGGCAGCAGGTCGTGATGAAGGTCACTGGGCACAAAATCAAATCCCGCGGCCTGTACTTTTTGCTGCAGGCTAGTGATATCCATTTCTCTAATCGTGTTTCCAGCCAGATCGACTTCCCGGAGAATCGAATCCGCCGCTCTCGTCAAACTGAAGAGCAGGTGCCCGTTGGGAAGGAACTTTATGGTCTGGGGGGAATAACCTGGTGCCATCTGGTAGTACCAAATCGGGTTGGCGTCCCGGTCAGTAAAAAACGCTTGCATGAGATTGTCGTTGGGCGAGATCACCTCCACCATCTCGATTCCCGGGTTCTCAGGAGAAACGGTGGACGGGTTTGGGCGCGCAATTGCGAGCGTAGGGAAAGGCATTGCCGGTAGCGGGCCGGTGGCGAACGTTACGTCTGAACCGACGAGTGTATTGCTTCCACTCGAACAGAGAGCCTGAACTTGTGCTCGCATGTGGTAGGTCGTGGATGCTTTCATGCCCGCCACTGTGATGTTGGCACTTGGAGCGGCGGACGAAGTGGGATACCAAGCGGTACTTCTTCCGTAAGATGTATCGGGGCCAAACTCAACCATCGCCTGGCCGGGGCATCCGCCCAAGCCGGCCGATATCGTGACATTTGCGATCAGGGGATTCTTCGTGGCCGAGACAGCCGTAGAAGCTATGCCAGGCGGATCATTAAGAGTTCCTCCCCCGCATGCAATTGTGAAACCGCATAAAGTGAAAATTGAGAACAACAGAAATGGCTGTAGCGGAGCCAGATTTTTCATCGTCTATTTATCCCCCTCCGGGAAGAAGCCGTGGCAGGTTAAACTGCTCTGACACGAATACAGCGGATGTTGAGATTGCGCGAGATCATACCTTAAAAACTCAAAATTCCAAGTAATAATTTGTAAAACGAACCCATCACGCCCTACCCCGTCTGCATAAAATTGCCAGGCACCCCGAGAAATGTACAAAAAGAACCGTTCGCCGTGCCAGAAAAAGCGCTGCGCAGATTACTATCCTTGTTCTCAATTCCCCCGTGACCGTGCGGCAATTTGGCAAGGGTGCTCGTTAAAGTAGACGCTGTTCTGGAAAGAGCAGCCTTATTAGGAATATAGCGGTGTAGGAATTTACATTGCCGGAGCGCCCCTCTTGCCGAGAAAGTAAATGTTGCGTAACCTTATGCGGTCGAGAGTCTCCAACTGTCAGGGGATCCGGGGAACCTGCATCGCGAACGTGCGCAGCCTGAGACCTTAGAAAAATCACGGAGTCGGAGTGAACTCTTTAGCAATTACAGGATTTCTGAATTGACCATGCGAAAATCGCTGCCCTTGTTCTGCTGGTTCATCTGGTTTTCGGTTGGCATGTGTTTTTCGCAATCTATGGGCGATCCCCTGTCTCAGGGTACAAACTCTCAAAGCACGACGGATTGCTCCGACCCATCGATGGCTAACAGCGCCCAATGCAGCGGTGGGCAAAGTCAAGCACCAAATGGTGGTCAAGGAGCTGATACTTCGTCCTCTGCCGTACGCAATCCCACTCTGATCAACTCCGGAGGTTTCAGCACAGATCAGTACACTCCCAGCAAGCCTCCGCTGAATCCGTCGGAGGTATGGCAACCGCAAGGGACGCCGCGGCCGGAGACCGAGTTTGAACAGATGGTGGCTGA
>JBAVGI010000500.1:0-2202 GCA_049684755.1 Candidatus Sulfotelmatobacter sp. | reverse complement strand
GAAAAGGTGAGGTTCCGGCTGGCAAACGGAGGCGGCACTCTATGGCTAACTGCCTCGGGCATCGCTCTTGACGTCTTGCGGCCCAAGGAGGGTGCAGCTTCGGTCAAGTCTGAAAGGCCCAATCCTCGTTCCGCGCAGCTACGCGCGACCTCGGCCGATTTTGAACGTCTCGTAGTATCCGAGGATTTTGTCGCCGCAAACCCGAGCCCGGAATTCGAGCCTCGCGGTCTGCACCCTGGCATTTATAACTACCTTATCGGCAATGATCCGGGCAAATGGCGCTCGCATGTAAAAGCGTACGGCGAAGTCCTATACCGGAACGTCTGGGATGGCGTAGATCTGCGGCTGTACCTTAATTGGGTCGGGCCTCGAACAGGAGTTCATCTTGGCGCCCGGCGGAGATCCCAGCCAAATCCAGATAACGTACAACGGAATCAACGCTCTCAGGGGGAACGCCCGGAGTTCCGTTGAAAGTAGCGGCACCCGTGCAACCCACTTTACGACACCTTTCTCCGCTTGGCAATTTCGGGCTTAGGCGGCGCCGGCGCTTCCAATTCTCTGAGGAGCGCCGGAATCTGTTTGTAGCCTGTGACTCGGCGGAACTGTTTTTGCGCAACCAGGAGCCCCGATCCTACCCAGCGCTCTCGTTGGTCTCCGCCGTGCCAGCGTTTCACGTTTTTGCAAACTTGCTCTACAATGGAGAACGCCGACTCGATCACGTTGGTACTGGCGAGGGTCTTGCGAAGTTGCATCGGAACGTGAAGCCGATGCACGGTTAAGGTCTCTTCCATGCCTTCGCCCAAACTGCGCGCCGCACTCGGATTGACATCCATCAATTCGCGATGCAGCATGTTGAGCGCCTGTTTGGCAGCCGCATAGTCTTCCAGAGCGTAGGCCGCGTGGAGGCTCTTGGCCACTGCCGGTTTCGGTTCGTCTGTCAGATGATCCAACACGTTCCGGCGCTTGTGGACCTGGCAGCGCTGGATCGCCGCCGATTCGCCGGCGTGCTTTTTCACTGCTGCACTCAGAGCCTTGCCGCCGTCCAGAACATAGAGTCGCGGTTCGGTGAAATCCAGCCCGCGACTTACTAAGTCACCGAGTAACTCACTCACTACGGTTGCGTTTTCCGTGGCTCCTTGCCGAATGCCTAAGATCGTTTTCTGTCCGTCCTGCGCTATTCCCAACGCGGCCACCATCTGCTGACCCTCGAACGGCGTTGCATCAATCAGCAATGCGCATAGCCGCAACTTGTCCAGGCGACGCTCCATCATGTCCTTCAGCTTCGCCCGACTCGCCTCGATGAAATGTTCACTGACGGCGCTCTTCTCCAGACCATACGCTTCGCTGAACTGCCGAATGGCTTGCCCATATTTCCTCGTGCTCAGGCCCAGCATCAACTTCTCCCACACCGTCTCGGTCAGCGGCTCGCCGCGATGGAACATCTCGTAACTTCCTAATCGGACCTCTTTCTCTGTCGTTCGGACGCGCGGCCGCTGGATCGGCACCTTCTGGCCCATCACCACGCAGTAGCCTCCCTCGCTACCCCACCGATTGGCCGTCCTCGCCGCCTTCCGTTGGCTCCGCTCGCCAACCAGCTCTCGGACTTCTTCCTGCATCAACAAATCCATCAACTGCAAGCCGGCCTGACGAATTAATTCGCCCACGCCCTTGCGCAACCAGCCCACCATCTCGGCCATGGGCAGTACCATCTGCACCGCCGGATCTCCATCCGCGGCCATTGCCTCAAGCTGCTTCACAGCTCGCTGCGTTTCAATTTGGTATGGTTTCTTCATAGCGACTCCTCCTTTTCTCGGCAAAAGAAAATTGCTCTTAGCCTATCAAAGGCTTCGAGCGGGGAGTCGCTACTTTCTACGATCTACCGGGCATTCCCATGGGATCGAGGACGCGTACGCAGTGAAGTTCCTGGATAACGCCATCCGGAAGGGTGGGTAGAGATCAAGTTGACGCGCGCGATGGTGAGATGTGGCGTGCCGGCGGATAGATCCTACCTGACAGCGTAGCGTTTATCTGGGGCAGCGGGCGGATCGGGCACTCTTCCACTGCTTTTGCGGACCGTCGGCACCGGGTAGTGGAAGAGTGCGCCGTCATCCAGGAGTTGCCTGGCGGAGCCTACGAAAGTGTCGCATATAGCCCGGATCGAGATGCCCAGCCAATGAACCGGGAAGGTGGATTCCGTATAGT
>JBAVGI010000499.1:0-4154 GCA_049684755.1 Candidatus Sulfotelmatobacter sp. | reverse complement strand
TCCTGGCCAAAGCGTTATACCCCAAGAGTTGGGCTCTCATTCAGTTTGAAGCTGTTCTTTTCGTCGTTATCACGCCCCGAAGAAAAGTCCCACGTTCAGCCAATGGTAAACTATTTGGAGAACGGTGGGGCGCGTAGCTCAGTTGGTAGAGCAATGCCCTTTTAAGGCATGGGTCGCAGGTTCGAATCCTGCCGCGCTCACCAGGTTTTTCTTTCCGCATGGTTGGTGGCGACTTCCCGCTTAATGGATTCACAGTTTCCCAAGGTTGAATCCTCGCTGAAATCTCCTTCGCATTCGCTGGCAACAGGAAATCTTTCCATAGCTAAAAGAATACTAGGCAAGAATATTCAGGCGGCGCTGTGATCTGGATCGACCATTCTTTTTATCCACCGTTTACAAAAGCTTCACATTTTTTTTCGAATTCATACAACTTCTCTTTGCGTCGTGGGTTTGGTTCAAACGAAGCTCATCAGCTTCCCGGTTGAGATCTCAGCAGTGAAACGTGAACTGCCCTGACGCGTAGATCTTTTGCGTGAGAGCGGTGCATTCCATATCAGCGCCGAACCTTCACAACTGAAAAGGAGACTTATGAAACGTCGCACACGTGTCGTTATGCAACTCGGATGTCTGTTTTTTGTTCTGGCCGCATACGGATTCGCGGCCGACAACGCTTACCTTTACATCGTGCACGGAATTCCAGGGCGCGATGTCGCCGAGAGTCTCAATCCCGGCTTTCCCATCGACGTCTTAGTGAATGGCGAGTCCTGTCTGGAACGAGGACTGGCCTTCGGCACCACCAGCGGCCCCCTAAGTTTTCCCCCCGGAACGTATGAAGTGCAGATCAGCGAGGCCAACACGCTGGCGCCCTGCACGAATCCATCGATCATCACCGCGAAAGTGGCTTTGCCGCCTGGAGCGAACGTGACGGCCGTCGCCGCGATCAGCGGCGGAGAGCCTACTCTGCTGCAGTTCGCCGATAACCTGACGCCGGTAACCCCAGGCTACGCTCGATTTGTATTGGTGCAATCGGCTGACGCCGGTGCGCTGCAAGCCACGCTGACGCAGTTAGGCGTGAAGGACCCGAAGACCTTCACCGTAACCGCCGATCCTGGCAAGCAGCGAGGCATCAAAGTACCAGAAGGGACGTATCTAGTGCAGGTTTCCGCCTCCGGCAGCACGACCGTGCTGGCGTCGGAGCAAATCGACTTAGCCGACCAGAGCGTCAACTTCGCATACGCAGTCGGCGAAGCGAGCAATGGCACGGTGGGCCTGATTACCAAAACTGTCCGAGACGTGTTTTAGGCCACTCAAACTGGGTCGCGCTTGCGCGACCCAGTTTATTATTTCCTCTTTAAGGTCTCGCCTCTGCAGGTAAGCGGCACTGGTTCCTATAACGGACTGATCTGGACCTTATTTTGCGGGACTTTTCTTCGTGTTCAGACTATGATTGGCGCGGTTTAATTGCGCTTTGCGAGAAGATTGCGATTGAGCCAAAGATCGCGAGCACCGAAACGGCACTTTCAGTGCCTGGTGAGAAGGGTAAGATACGAGTGATTTCGTAGCCAGAGTCCGAATGCTTAGCCTGGACTGGCTAGGGGTTCACTTTGGGCTGACTAGCGCCTACGCCACTGCTTCATCACTTCAGTACGACCAATTCACCCCGGGATAGAGACTGGGAACACGATAAGCACGGTAGGCGTCATCGGCTGCCGGGGTGATGTCCATTTTCCAGACTATCTGCGAAGGGGATGCCTGTGTGATTTCCTGCACCTCGGAAGCGACATTCGGAGCGACCGGCGGAGCGGCGGCGTTTATATCGAATTCTACATTTCCATTGCCCAGTTGATTGATGCTGCCCCCCCAGAGAGAGTAGTCGTAAGGACCCGGTAAATTAACCCAAGACAGATCGGCGACCTTCGCGCTCTCATCGACCTGAAAGATGGTGGCTCGCGAGTAGCAGGGAGTATTCAAAAGCACGGATGGACAAATGTCTCCGATAGTGTCCAAGACGCGACTATCTCCATTGTCCCAGACGGCGAGCGTCGTTTGCGGGCCAGTTTGGCTTACGATCGAAGGGAAATGCTGAAAAGAGAACCAGACGGCTGGATCATCGGTTGAGACACCGCCTTGAGTCAAAGCGAAGTCACCCTGATAGCCGAGACGCCAAATCACATCGCCGGCGCCAGCTCCATTGTTGTAGTCGACCTTCAGAATCCACGACTGGTGACGCATCGAAATGAGCAAATTGCCGTCGATCGGCGAGTAGAGCAGAGCGTTGCTGTGGGTCCAGTCAGGCAAACCGTTCAGATGACGGTTTACGTCGAGGTAGTCGAAGCTGTTCCACGCCCAAACGGGATTCCAGTTCTGATCTAAATCAACAATGCCGTCCCCAACCACAGCCAATGATCCTGGATACCCAGGAAGGTCGGTGAAGTTTTTTGCGAAGTTGACAAGAACCACCAGATGTCCGTTAGCAAGCGGGACGAAATCGTGGGTAAAGCTTTGTGGGACGAAATCGTATCCAGCGGCCTGCATTTTCGTTCCCAGGGTGTTGATAGGCATTTCACGGACGGTGTTTCCAGCCAGGTCGACTTCACGTATCAGAGAAACCACCGGCGCATTAATGCTGGTAGTGATACTTAGGATAATGTGCCCATTCGGCATCAACTTAAACGTATACGGAAAATTTTGCGGCCCCACATCGTAATACCAAATGGGATTGGCATCCCGATCGGTGAAGAAGGCAGGCACCCCGGCAGTGGTGACGTCTATCAGTTCGATGCCTGGGTTCTCAGGAGAAGTGGCGGATGGGCTAGGACGGGTCACTGAGAGCGTGGGAAAAGGCAGCGCGGCCAAAGCCCCAGTCGTAAAAGTAAGGTCGTCGCCTGTGTATGTATTGGTACCGCTCGTGCATTGAGCCTGGACCAAAGCGCGCATGTGATATGTGGTCGAGGGCCTCATTCCCGCGACGAGGATTAGCGAATTGGCACCAGACGGTACAACTGGATACCACGCCGTATTTCGTCCGTAAGACGTATCGGGACCGAACTCGACCATAGCTTGGCCTGGGCATCCGCCCAAAGCCGTGGTTACGCTGACCTGCGCTACCAGAGGATTTTGCGTCTTCGCGACCGACGCCGTGATGCCCGGGGGATCGTTTAAAGTGACGCTCCCGCAAGCCAATGTAAAACCGCATAAACTTAGAATGGAAAATAAAAGGATTGGCTGTAGCGGAGCCAGGCATTTCATTGTCTATCTAGTCCCCCTCTCGGGATGACGGCCGTGGCAGGCCGCGTTGATCTGGTCACGATCATTTCAGGTGTTCCGTGTGCGCGGAATCATACCTCAAAAAATCGGGAAGCCAAGTAATAATTTTAAAATTGGTCGATTATTATTATTTGCAAGCTCGATTCCTCATGCGTGCGCCAGAGTGATTTGCATAGCGACGGTACAAAGTGACAGGCAAATTGAGGGATGCGAGAAGAAACGGCCTGCGGATGACAACCCCTATTCTGGACCAAGTTTCTGCTTTCTTCCCAAGAAGACTCGACTTGGCCGCCTGCATTGGCCAGGAACTGCTTTCAACGACGCGTGAACAACGGATTGAAATGATCGCATGGTTCTCGCACACCTCTTGCCGAGAAAGTAAAGGTTGCGTAACCTAAGGCAGCCGAGAATCTCCAACTTGTCGGCAAGGTTCGGGCAAAGGCCGCTGTCAAGGGCTCGGCGCTCGGCGAGTTCTAAATTACGGGCTTTGGGACTTGGACTCTTAAGAACTACAGGATTTTTGAATTGATCATGCCAAAGTCGCTGCTTCTTACTGTGTTTGTCACTCTGACCGTTGCGGGCTGTTTTTCGCAATCCGTCAATGATCCTCTTTCTCAAAGCACAAGTTCTCAGGGCGCAACCGTGGATTGCTCTGATCCATCGATGGCGAGCAGCGCTCAATGCAGCGGTGCTCAAGCTCAGAGATCGAATGGTATCCCGGAGGACGAAAATTCGCCTTCCTCCATGCGCACCCCAACGTTGATCAACTCCGGAGGTTTCAGCACAGATCAGTACACTCCCAGCAAGCCTCCGCTGAATCCGTCGGAGGTATGGCAACCGCAAGGGACGCCGCGGCCGGAGACCGAGTTTGAACAGATGGTGGCTGA
>JBAVGI010000498.1:0-1991 GCA_049684755.1 Candidatus Sulfotelmatobacter sp. | reverse complement strand
CTTCACAACCAGGTTCACGGCCCGGCCCGGCACCACGATCACCTTCACAATCGTTTTGCCCGCAATCCGCGACCGCACTTTTTCGTCGGCCAAAGCGGCCGCTTCAATAGTCTTCGCATCCGATCCCGCCGGCACTTTCACCACTGAGATCAACTTCCCATTGATCTGCACCGGAATCTCGATCTCATCCTCTTTGGCCAGTTCCGGATCGCTCTGAGGCCAGGGATGGCGGAGGATTGAGCCCTCGCCGCCAAGCTGCTCCCACAACTCCGCCGCCAGGTACGGTGCAAACGGCGCCAGCATCAACGCCAGGTTGCGCAGCATTTGATTCACTACCGGCGCCGGAATCTCGCCCGCTCTCAATTGTGCGTCGGCCGCCTGCAGTTCGTTCACGTACTCCATAATTGCCGCAATGCAGGTGTTGAAGTGCCAGCGCCCTTCAAAATCCTTCGTGATTTTGGCAATCGTCTGATGCATCTTGCGCAGCAGCTTTTTTTCGAGCTCGTGGTTGGTCGTCGTTCCACTACTCTCGTCCAAGACGCCAAAGCGCGGAGCGCCAATTCGCCACACCCTCGCCAAAAACCGGCTCACCCCGGCCACGCCGTCTTCCTGCCAATCCAGATCGCGATCGGGTGGCGCCGCAAACAGCGAGTACATGCGCGTGGCGTCGGCGCCGTAGCGTGCCACCATGTCATCGGGCGACACCACGTTGCCCTTCGACTTCGACATCTTGGCCCCGTCTTTGATCACCATGCCCTGCGAAAACTGCCGTTCTACCGGCTCGCCGTTCGTAATCATGCCCAGATCGCGCATCACCTTGGTCCAGAAGCGCGAATAAATCAGGTGCAGAATCGCATGCTCCACGCCGCCTATGTACTGATCGATCGGAAACCAATACTCCGCGCGCTCTCGTTCAAAAGGAGCAGAAGAATTCTTCGCGTCGATGTAACGATAGAAGTACCAGCTCGAGTCGACGAACGTGTCCATGGTGTCCGTCTCGCGACGCGCGGGCCCGCCGCATTTAGGACAACTCACATTTACAAATTCGGGCACCCGCGCCAGCGGCGACCCACCCTGCTGCGTGATCTCAATCTTCTCCGGCAGCAGCACCGGCAACTGATCGTCGGGCACCGGCACAATCCCGTCCTTCGGGCAGTGGATCATGGGGATCGGCGTGCCCCAGTAACGCTGCCGGCTCACACCCCAATCTTTCAACCGGAAGATGACCTTGGCTTCGCCGAAAGCACTGCGTGCGGCGACTTCTTGGAGCTGTTTTTGGGCTTGGGAACAGCTCAACCCGTCATACTCGCCGGAGTTCACCAGCACGCCATCTTCAGAAATGAATGGCAGCTTCGCTGGGTCCTCGTTTTGGACTGGCCGAATCACCTCGCGAATCGGAATCCCGTATTTCGTCGCAAACTCAAAGTCACGCTCGTCGTGCCCCGGCACGCTCATAATGGCGCCGGTGCCGTAGTCCATCAGCACGTAGTTCGCGATCCAGATCGGCACGCGCTCGCCATTGTAGGGATTGATGGCGAAATGCCCCGTGTCCACGCCATGCTTTTCAATCGCGCCAATGTCGCCAGCCTCGCGCGCCTTCTTCTGCTCCGCTATCAACTCCGTTACTTTGTCCCTCAGATTTGGATTCGTAGCCGATATAGTTGCCACCACCGGATGCTCCGGCGCCAATTGCACGCTGGTCGCGCCAAAAATAGTGTCGACGCGCGTCGTAAACACGCGAATGCGCTGCCCTCTTGCTCCCTCGCTCCCTTGCTCCCTCGTTCCCCGCCTTTCCGTTCCCTCGTTCCCTTGTTCCCTTGTTCCCTGCTTTTCTATTCCCTGTTCCCCATTCCCCGTTCCCTGGTCGACTTTTTCTTCCAGGAAGAAATCAACCTCCGTCCCCTCGCTGCGCCCGATCCAGTTGCGCTGCATGGTGCGCACCTTCTCCGGCCAGCCGTCCAGCTTATCCAGATCGTCGAGCAGTTCCTGCG
>JBAVGI010000497.1:0-2451 GCA_049684755.1 Candidatus Sulfotelmatobacter sp. | reverse complement strand
TCGAATAAACAACAACGCCGGAAACGAGATAAAACTTCCACCGCCAGCTAATGCATTCAGCGCACCAGCGATTGCAGCGGCGAACAGCAAAAAGATGGCTTGGCCGAAGTGTAATGCCATAGAGGCTGAGCGCTTGCAAATTTAGCTGCCAGAAAATTTGTCACGAGGCGAATGAAACTTGGAAACAATCTATCAGGAATCCCATAGTCAGCGGGTTGCTGCCCGCAATTAAGAAATCGACCGAACTGTGCGAGAAGGTCACTTACATTTCAGAAGTTAAACCCGATGTCGATGCCACTTAGTAACTGTGCAACGAAGTGCTTCCGAGAAATCTCTTGACAGTAAATGCATCGATAGTGTAATTACTCGCACCGTTGGCAATTGGTCCGCTTTTCAGACCTCCAGTTCGCATTATCGCGATTTCTTCGAGCTTTCGGCCGACCGAACGAGGCGGCGCTCTGGTCGAGTGTGCCTGCCCCGACGAGGGCCGGGCCTATGCAAATCACGTGGGAGAAGAAACACATGCGCTCGCTAATAGCGTTTTTCGCGCTTCTCGGCTTCATGGCGTCAAGTGTGCTCGCCCAAACGCAGGGCACGGAACCCGCGAGTCAACCGAGTGGGTCGGCGCAGGGGGCCGCAACGAAGGCTGAGGTGGATCAACTCCGCAGCGAAGTAGCCGCACAGCGGCAGACCATTGAAGAATTGAAGGCGATGGTCGAGAAATTGGCGGGGGTAAAGGCTGCCGCCGTAAACAATGCCTCGCCGCAAATTCGGCCGGTTGCTGACGCCCCTTTGGCGGCCGCTAATTCGCTGCCAGTTTCGAGCAGCACGGGCAGCGCTCATCTGATGAACGCGGTTCTGCTGGAGCCAGATCCTGATCCAGCGGTCTTGGGTCAAAACGCGGCGGCAGCGCCCAAAAGAGATGCTCCGCTGACAGCGGGATGGAATGGAGAACACTTCTTCATCCGCAGCCTCGATGGACAATTCAGCATCAGCCCGTACGGTTACGTAGATAACGAATACCGCGCCTATAAGGGCGACGGAGCCCCCGCGGATACGTTCCTCCTTCGCCGCGCTCGTTTCGGTTTCCAGGGCAATTACGGCTCCCACTTCGATTTTGCACTGCTCACGGATGCGTCAGCGGGTGCGGGATCGATAGTCCGCGACGTTTACATCAACGTAAGGATTCGCCCTGAATTGCAATTCCAGGCAGGCCAGTTCAAGACGCCGTTTGCGCAAGAAGCTGGAACCGGTGCCACAAACCTGGACTTCATCGAACGCGGGTTCCAGGCGATGTTGTACCCGTCGGCTGCGTCTGCCTACCGCAGTCCTGGTATTGCCTTCCACGGAGATATTGACGGTGGCGTCGTGCAGTACTGGCTGGGTGCGTTTAACGGCAAGGGATACGCGACAGTCAACACGACCAATCAGGTGGAAGTGATTGGGCGGCTCCGGTTCTACCCATGGCGAAAAACAAAAATCAGCTGGCTTAAGGAGTTTGCTTTTGGCGGAGCTTTCGACCGAGCCAGGTCACGTGGCCTTTCCGGGGATCAAAGCTTCAGCGGCAACCTGCCCGACGCCGCTTACAACTTTTTCCCGCAGTTCCGCATTAATGGTCCGATTCAGCGCTATAACGGCGAGTTTACTTACATCAAATCCGGGTTTGCGCTGCGTGGCGAATTCGATCAGCTCAACATGTCTCGTAACAATGTCGGCTCTGAGCAGGCAGGAGGGCTCGGCTTTGTTAGCCTTCCCTCCATCATAGCCAAGGCATGGGATATCGATGCCACATACAATCTCACCGGCGAAAAGCAGCCGGAAAACGGCACGCCGCGCGTGCGCCATCCGCTGTTTGGACCAGACACTCCGGGCGGCAAAGGACGCGGGTTGGGAGCATGGCAAGTGGGTCTCCGATTCACCGGCGTCCAGGCCAACGAACCGGGCGCGGACTTCCTGGATTACTACACGCCAGGTTTTGTGCCCACGTTTAATTACCACACTGACGAGATCACCGCCGGCGTTAACTGGTTTCCCAATTACTGGGTCAAGTACTCGGTCAATCTAGGGATCGATCAGTTGAAGGATCCCAGCACGATCGGCGCGGTTCCACAGAATTATTACGTAGTCGTGCAACAGTTGCAGTTCAGGTTCTAAACAGGCGGACTGTGACGGACGCTTGTGGTTACCGGTTCACATAGGAATTTGGCGGCTACGTCATCAGAGTGGCCGCGGCGGTTCAAGTAGCAAGGGAGGATATTCGATGAGGTCCAGGGTTCTTCTTACTTCTCTTCTCACCGCGTTGTTTGTGCTGGCGAGCAGCTGCGGAACGACGCCAAATTGTCCGGTTTGCGGCACGACGCTCAACGGCGCTTACGCTGTAATAGACGTAGTCCCCGTCCCGGAACACAATCCTACCGGCGAGCCAGGCGGTCCGTTCAACTCCTTCGATAT
>JBAVGI010000496.1:0-1625 GCA_049684755.1 Candidatus Sulfotelmatobacter sp. | reverse complement strand
CAGCAGCGGAATCGCTGCACAGACAATCGCGAAAGCGAGCAACGTACCGATCGAGATGAGCTCTCCGAGGGCATCCAGTGGCACGAGTCCCGCGGTGAGGGAGGCAACGGCGCCTGTAACCAATGTGCCGATATGGGGTGTTCGCAAGCGCGGATGCACGGATGCGAAGGCAGTTGGCAGCAACCCGTCTCGAGCCATGGCGAAGAAAATCCGCACTTGGCCGATGAGGCACGTCAGTATGACCGACACCAGTCCGAGGATCGCCGTTACGGCAACGATGACTTTAAGCCATGACACGCTCGATCCTGCAGCCGCCAGTGCGCTATAGAGTGGGTCTGGTACGTCGAGCGTGCTGTATTTAACAAGACCCGTTACCACGATGCTGACGCCGACATATAGGAGCGTGCAGATCAGCAGAGAGGCGAACAAGCTGAGTGGCACGGTCCGCTGCGGATTTTTGGTTTCTTCGGCAAGCGTCGATACCGCATCGAAGCCGAGGTAGGAGAAGAACACGATGCCCGCACCCGCCATGACGCCGGACCAGCCAAAGTGGCCAAAACTGCCTGAGTTTGGCGGTATGAACGGGTGCCAGTTTCGCGAATGAACGTACAGAGAGCCGACCGCGATGACTGCCAGAATGGCGGCTACCTTGGCAGCGACGATGCCGACGTTGATGGATGCGCTGACATTCGTGCCCAAAACCAGGAGCACGGTGCAGGCGAGCGTCACGAGAGCGGCGGGCAGGTTGATCCAGGCCCCGGTCAAGACAAAATGTCCGGCAGCGTCGAGCGTGAAGGGTGCGGCGGCGACCTTGCCCGGGACTCGCCAGCCCATATCACCCAGCATCGATGTCAGATATCCCGACCAGCCGATCGCCACGAGCGAGGCCGAGAACATGTATTCGAGCATCAGGGTCCAACCGATGAGCCAAGCGATCAGCTCGCCGAGCGTGGCATACGCGTAGGAGTAGGCGCTGCCGGCGACGGGCACCAACGCGGCAAACTCGGCGTAGCACAGTCCCGCGATCAGACACACCGCGGCTGCGAGTGCAAACGAGACTGAGACGGCGGGCCCGGCATGGTGCGCGGCCACGGTACCAGTCAATACAAAGACGCCGGCGCCCACGGTACAGCCCACTCCGAACGCCGTGAGACGGATCGGTCCGAGCGTGCGACGCAGGTGCTGTGCTCCGGATTCGAGCGCCTCGGAGCGCAGCAGAGCCACGGATTTTCTCGACCAAATGCTCATGGCTCTTGATTGCCTTTTCGGTTTGTGGCGCGGCCCGGTAGCCACTGAAGAACGATGAACGCGGCGCCTTGAGTGGCGTGGAGATTCAAAACCCGCCGAGGTGCGGGCGGCAGCAGTAGGGTGTCGAGGGGAGCCAGTCGACGCGGGCGGAAGCGGGAAGGATTGGGAATCGTCACCACTCCCTGCAGGGGCAGGAGTGCGGTCTGCAATCCATCCGGGATGACGAGCCGACGGTGGGAGCCGACCTCCAGCACCTTTGGCGCCTTCAGGATCGAACGAGAGCCGTCCCGAACGATGAGGCTCAGATCCATGCGGGGCCCGAGCGGCACTGCACAGCGAGCCCGCCAAGACCCCTCGAAGCGGACACAGCGGTCTTG
>JBAVGI010000495.1:0-1880 GCA_049684755.1 Candidatus Sulfotelmatobacter sp. | reverse complement strand
TCTGAATGGGGCGCACAATCGTCGCCCCGGCGGCCTGCGCGCGGGCGTAAGCGGCATCGGCGTCGGCCACAACGATGTAGGAGCTGCGAGTCTCAACGCCGCCCAGCTCGTTGGGAGACTTGAATCTTTTGCCGTGCTCATCGTCGCGCTGCGATCCCAGCATGATCATGCCGCCGTTGAGGGCGAGCTCGGCATGGGCGATCAGGCCGTCGGGCGTTTCATAGACCGCGTGGCGCTCAAAACCGAAGACATTTGAGAGCCATTCAATGGCGGCTTTTGCGTCGTTGTAGCGAAACGAAGGAATCACGGTGGATTTGGTGTGGGGCATGGTTTCTGACATGGGGAACCTCCTGTATGTTGGCAAACTTGTTCGCCATGCAAACAAGGTAGCCCTACCGGTGGTGCGCGATCTTGGAAAAATCGGAAGTGGAGGGTATCTGCGATCGGCGGCCAATGTGGCGGCGTGGACGCCCACACGACAGCCGGGCTGGAGGCTGATTACATGACAGCGTCGGCTCCTCCGACCTGAGTACACTGGTTGCTGCAAAACGACCACGAGCTCGGGAGGAAAGGAGCCGAGCATGATGATTATAGGATGTGATTTTCATCCGCGGTTTCAGCAGATCGCCTTTATCGACCAGGAAACGGGCGAGTATGGCGAGCGCCGCTTGAGTCATCCGCAAGAAGCGGAGCGGTTTTACCGGGAACTAGCCGGCAGGCCGGTTCGGATTGGCGCCGAGGCCACGGGGAACTTTCGCTGGTTTCGGCACCTTATGGAGGAACTGGGTTACGAGTTTTTGCTGGGCGATGCAACGGCGATCCGGGCCGCCTGCCCTCGCAAGCAGAAGACGGACAAGCGGGACGCCAGGCACATTTTGACCATGCTGGTGGAGGATCGGTTTCCGGTTGTCTGGCAGCCTTCGGTGGAGAACGACCATGTGCGGCAGCTGCTGCTCCATCGCTGTCGCATGGTGCGGATGCGCACCCGGATCAAGAACCAGTTGGACTCGATGGCCAAGAACGAGGGGCTGTTGAGTTCCAGGGTGTGGTCGCCCAAGCGCCGCGGCGAGATTGAGGGGCTGCCGTTGCCAGGCTGGTACGCATATCGGCGAGCGGATCTGCTGAGTTTGCTGGACCAGTTAGACGAGCGCATCAAGCCGTTGGACAAGGCGGTGAGTGAGGCGGCGGAAGACAACCAGGAGGCACGTCTGCTGATGACGCATCCGGGAGTGGGGCCGATTGTTTCTCTGGCCTATGTGCTGACCATCGGGGACTGGAGACGGTTTCCGCGGGGCAAGCAGGTGGGAAGCTATCTGGGCCTGATCCCGGTGGAGGAGTCCAGCGGCAACAGCCGGCGCCTGGGCCAGGTAAGCAAGCAGGGCAGCTCGCTGGTGCGCTGGCTGCTGGTGGAGGCAGCCACCACGGCGCAAAGGTACGATGCGAGCTGGCACCGGCAGTATGTACGGCTGTCGATGACCAAGCATCATGGGGTGGCCAAGGTGGCCATCGCGCACAAACTGGCGGTTCGGTTGTATTGGATGTTGCGCTCCGGCGACGACTACAGCAAGGTGAGGGAGCGCGGTTCGCATGCGGGGCAGTCCGTGTAGCGCCGTGGCCTTTAGGGCCGAGAGGTTGATTGGACGCCCCGTCTCTCTCGATCTTTGAGAGAGTTTGAAAAAGTAATCATGGAGTGGTACCGAACCGAATACATGGCTGATGGAACCAATTGGGTTGCCATCGAAAAATGATTCATTCAACGTGACGGGCTTGGGTCGTGGATGCAAACGAAAGACGGTTTTCAATTATGGGTCGAATCTCAGAAAGAACCTGAGATTCAACCCAAAGCCAATTGTGAAGGCCAGGATTTGAGTGTCAAGGGT
>JBAVGI010000494.1:0-1901 GCA_049684755.1 Candidatus Sulfotelmatobacter sp. | reverse complement strand
GCGCCGGTGAAAGCGCCTTTTTCGTGGCCGAAGATTTCGCTCTCGATCAAGGTTTCGGGAATCGCGGCGCAATTGATGGCGACAAACGGCCGTTCGCGACGCGGACTGAGTTGATGGATGGTGCGAGCTACTAACTCCTTGCCAGTGCCGCTCGCGCCGGTGATCAGTACGGATGCGGTGCTGGGAGAAACTAATTCGATCAAGCGGAAGATCTCCTGCATTTTACGGGAGGTTCCACGCAATTGTCCGAGAGAGCCGGAATCGCGCAAGCGGCGGCGCGTGCTCTCGAGTTCGGCGCGAGTTCCGAGCAGAGCCGAGGCGTTTTGCAGCATGGAGCGCAGGCGCTGGGTGTCGATTGGTTTGGTGATGTAGTCATAGGCTCCCAGGCGCATGGCCTGCACCGCGCTATCGATGGTGCCCTGGGCGGTAACCAGGATCACCGCCATGGCCTGAGCCTGCTCGGCCAGCCGCTGCAGAAGCTCGATGCCGCCCATGCGAGGCATCTTGAGGTCTGTAATGACGATGGAAGGGTTCCACCGTTCGGCTTTCTCCAGCCCATCGGAACCGTCGGTGGCGGTTTCAGCGCGATAGCCCCAGGAGGAAACCAGTTCGGCGAGCCCGGTGCGCTCGTTCTCTTCATCCTCAACGATCAGTATTTTTTCTTGACTCATTCCTTAGTTCTTGTCTGGCCTTTTTTTCGTGGTTGCTGCAGTGTTTCTGTTTGGCTAGAAGAACAAACATACGCGGCTCGCTTAAGGTGGGCAAGGTGCGAGAGCGGCGGTTTGCCAACTTCGATATATGGATTGGAAGCTGAATCCGCATTATTTCATGTCAATTTGAGACAAGCCAGCAAAGTTAAATTTTCGTTACGTCATCGGGAAAATCACTTTCGCTTTGAGATTGCGGTGCGTTAGAATGACGGGTCCCAAAATACAGGGTTCAATAATGCATCTACGCCTGCAACGCTTGTGGCAATCTCTTCAAAACTAAGGTGCAGGTGGATCGTTGTGTCGATATATGGAGGAAAGTAATGTCACACAGTTCTAAGTTCGGCAAGCGCAGACTATTCATCGGTCTGTTAGCTATTCTGGCGGTATCACTTATCTCTCTCCCAGCGTTCTCGCAGAGCGACACGAATCCTAAATGGGATTTGTTTGTGGGATATCAGTGGCTACATCCCGGCGGTACGGTACCCGGGGCGTTCGGCAATTTCAACAGTCCAACGCCTTATCAGATTCCTGACATGTCTCCGGGATTCGGTAGCGCGATCACCTACAACTTCGACCCGCATTGGGGCGCCGAAGCTGATTTCGGTCATAACTGGGGGAGTGGTAATTACGAGACGACAGGATCGATCGGTCCTCGATTTATCTGGCGTACGGATAACGCAAATTATTTTATTCACACGCTCATCAGCTTGAATCGAGTTTCGGTAAACGGACTTAACGCGCAGAATGGTATCGGAGCGATTCTGGGCGGCGGCATGGATTTGCCGATCAAGAAGTGGCTCGCGTTCCGGTTGTTTGAAGCCGACTATGTTTGGACGGAGCACAACTACAGCGATTTTGTCGCCCCCTTGCCCGACGACAGTTTGCGGCATTCCTCCTTTAATGGGGTTCGCCTGCGCACTGGAGTGGTGTTCAGTTGGGGCGGAGCGCCGGCGGTCACGCCGACGGCGAGTTGTTCGGTGCAGCCGACGGAAGTAATGGTGGGCGAGCCGGTCACTGCGACGGTTACGACCAGCAACTTTAATCCCAAGCACACGGTCACTTATGCGTGGAGCGGCAATGGCGGCCAGGTGACCGGCAAAGACACGACCGCGCAGATTGATACCAAGGACGCGGCTCCCGGGACGTACACCGTCACGGCGCACGTGACGGATGCGAAAGCGAAGAACAATA
>JBAVGI010000493.1:0-1731 GCA_049684755.1 Candidatus Sulfotelmatobacter sp. | reverse complement strand
GGTTGCACCACGCTCGGCGCCCATCACATGCTGCAGCAGAACTCCATGGCGCCAGGAATTTCCCCCAAGCTTCTCGCGGTTTACATGCCGTGGTTCGGTAACCACACTCACATCGATGTGGGTTACTCCAGCGACGATCCCGCGGTTCTGCGCAAACAGATTCAGCACGCCCGCCAGATGGGAATCTCTGCTTTTGTGGTGGATTGGTACGGCGAAAGCAATCCGTATTCCGATCACAACTTCGCTCTCTTGCAGCAAGTTGCCAGCGAGTCTCACTTCCAGGTCGCTCTGCTCTACAACGAAGCCCAGGATCAGGATGACGATGCGCAGACTACCGACGCTGAGATCGCGTCCTTCGACGAGGCCTACAAAAATTATTTCGGGCCAACCGCAAAATATCGCGACGCCTATCTCACCTACAACGGCCGCCCCATCGTCTTTATTTTCCCCAAAGGCGGCCATGTCGATTGGAACCGCGTTCGCGAACACTTCAGCGCATGGGACAATCCACCGCTTCTGATTTACAAAGATCAGCCCCCCGCGAAATATGCCGATGATTTCGCCGGATCCTACGCCTGGGTGCAACCGGGTCCGGGCGGATGGGCTGCCGATGGCAGCAACTGGGGCCAGGCCTATCTCGAGAATTTCTACAAGACCATGCAGAAGCAGCCCGACAAAATCGCCGTCGGCGGCGCCTGGCCTGGCTTCGACGATTCCAAAGCTTCCTGGGGTCTTAACCGCCACATACAAAGCGCCTGCGGCAAGACTCTCGACGAAACCCTGAATTTTTATCAGCGCTATTACGACAATTCCAAGCCGATCCCATTTCTGCTGATCGAAACCTGGAACGACTATGAGGAGGGAACAGCCATCGAACGCCGTACGGAAACCAATTGCGGCAGCACCCCGACCGCACAATCCAGCTCGCATTAAAGGCTGACTTAAGCCTGTCGGACTAACAACCGCGCGGCCAGTTTCCTCATCGAAGAACGGCGGTTAAATTTTGCCGCGAACAGAAATACCGGTAACTCGAAAACTTGCAGCTCAAAACTATGGACAGCGCAAAAAACTTCAATAAGTGTCTAGCCCTGCTCTCCCAGTTACTTCTGGAAGCACCTGACGATGACCTCGTCGACCCCGCGCGGAACGCAAGTATTTCAGCGCTCATTTCCACTTTCACTGCTGAGGACTTCGACGAACTCTGGACTCTGGCAAATTCCCACCACGTCATCGCGCGCACCTTCCCTCGCTTGCATCAGGCTATGGTCGCGGCAGGGCACGAACGCGCGGAATGGGTGGATCAGGCAATTATCAAAGAGCGCGAGCGCATCCAGCACGCCCTGTCTTTTCTCGCTCCCATCTGCGACGCTCTGAAAGAAGTCGGTGACGTCATCGTCATCAAGTCTCTGGATCATTGGCCCGACTTGGGCAACGACCTCGATCTCTACGCCAATGCCGAGCCCTCCGACGTGGTCGCCGTCATGGCGAAGCATTTCAAAGCCCAGCCCGACGCACGCAGTTGGGGCGACCGCCTGGCTAACAAATGGAATTTCGTAATTCCCGGCTTGCCCGAGCTGGTCGAGGTCCATATCTCGCGCCTCGGCCAGACTGGCGAACAAGTCGCCATCACCAATTCTCTGGTCTCGCGCTCCAGCCTCGCGCAGTTCGATGGAAAATCTTTCCGCGTGCCCGCGCCGGAAGATCGCCTCATGATCAGCACTCTGCAACGCA
>JBAVGI010000492.1:0-1650 GCA_049684755.1 Candidatus Sulfotelmatobacter sp. | reverse complement strand
GGCGTGCAAGAGCCCCGCGAATTTCTATCCCGGCAGTCTGGAACTCATCGCCGACGGCCAACCGGTTCCGGTCAGCCAAATCATGTTCGCGAATCTGGCGGAACTGCCCGGAGGCCAGATCTGCAGCGTGGCAAGCGGCATGATCGCCATCGATCCCGAGATAGGCCGCATTCAGTATGCGGCGGACGTGGCACTGCCCGGCGAGCTCCGCGTGAACTATAACTACGGCGCGCCGGCAGCGATCGGCGGCGGACCGTACGACCGCACACCGTATATTGTGCAGCCGGGAACGCAGCCGGGAAGCGAGTTTGCAAACAGCGCGTCCCTGTTCCGGGCCGTGGTCGGTTCGGCCGCGTATCCCACGCTCGAAGCGGCGGTGAAGGCGTGGAACAAGCTTCCGCGCAATTCGGCAGGAACTATCATTTTGCAGAACTTCGAGAGCTACAAGATCGACCTCACCGGCGCGCACGCGATTAAGATTCCCGCTGAGAGCTCTCTGCTGATTGCTTCCGCGGTCATCGCTCAGGATGGCGCACCGGAGTGGAACAAAGCCTGCGCAACGCTGCACGGAAATATCGAAATTGTGGCTCCGCCGATTGCTCTGGGCCCTGACGGGCTCGCGCTGCCGGTAGGCCAGGTGCAGATCAGCGGCGTGTGGCTGAGCGGCCAACTGATTCTGTCGGGCGACGAGGCCAGTGTGCAGGTGTCGGATTCGACCTTCGTGCCGGGCATTTCTCTTGACTCGAATGGCGAGCCCGTTCATCCCGCCGAGCCCAGCATCACCGGGCCGGCTCTCGGCTCCACGCTTTGCCTTAACCGGGTCATCACTGGACCGATCGCAATGTCGCCGACTTCATCGGCGCGCATCTGCAATGGCATTGTGGATGCGGGCTCCGAGTTCCGTCCGGCGTTTGCGGGAACCGACATGGCATCGGCGGGCGCGATGCTGCACGTTGAAAACTCCACCATCATTGGCCGTGTCTGGGCCGAGGCCATTCGTCTGGCATCGAACACCATCTTCTATGCGCGTCTGGGCAAGCGCGATCCGTGGAAGGCGCCGGTGTGGGCGGAGCGGGTGCAGTTGGGCTGCGTGCGTTTTTGCTGGCTGCCGGCCGGCTCCATCGCGCCTCGGCAGTACGAGTGCCTGCCGCCAAACAAGGCGAGCGAACCTGCGCTCGAGCCTACGTTTATCACGCTGCATTTCGGCAAGCCGGGTTATTGCCTGCTGAGCGGCGATGTGCCAATGGCCGTTTGGAAGGGCGCGGACAACGGTTCGCAGATGGGCGTGTACTACCAGATTCAGGAGACCGAGGCAGTCTCGAACATTCAAATCCGCTCGGCGGAGTATATGCCCGCCAACTTGCAGAGCGGAGTTTTTCTCATTCCGTCGCAGCCGTTCCGCGAAAAGATTCCGCCGATGAAATACGGCTACGGAAGCCGTGTGCGGCCGTGGCGAGGCACAGTGGGCGGCGCAGCTGGGAACGAGGAAGAAGAGACGCCGCTTGGCATCGGCGTGGATCTGATCTAGGCCAGGGAAGTTCGTACGAATAGAAGGTTTTGAATACTGATCACTGCGATCGCAGACAGGCAGGATGATATGAAGGGTGATTTCAGCCGCATTCGATTTAACGCCGCCAAGTTGTACACAGC
>JBAVGI010000491.1:0-3386 GCA_049684755.1 Candidatus Sulfotelmatobacter sp. | reverse complement strand
ACGGTATAGAGCGCGACCATCGCTGCATGATTTTCTAGCTTTTTGGAATGAGCGGCGGTCAAGCGGGCAAACCGCTTCATATGCTGGCGCATGCTCTGATTGTGTTTTTCGACATGCGAAGTCGAGATTGCCGCGTGATCCGGACTGCCCATGATGTGCGTCTTTTTGATACCCGTGCAGACGCCAGGGCTATATTTGCGCTCTGCGCTTCCAGGACGTTCCGGCGTCTCGCTGTAGAACTTAACCAGCATCCCGTAATCAATATCGATCCCGAACGCCTCATCAACCGCATCAAGGTATGGCCGATGGCCATCGGTGGTTAACTGAACCCTGTTTGCGAGCCGCCCCGCAACGTCGCGCATGAAAGCACAGGCGCTATGGGCTTCGCGGCCACCAATGTAATACGACACTACCAGCTTGCTATCGACGTCGAGGGCAGTCCAAGTCCAAACGCTTCCGGCTGTACCGGCGAGCTTCATTTCCTGACTGGCATTTCGGTCTTTCGCAAAAACGAAGCTCCAAATTTCGTCGGTTTCGATCCTACGCGCTCTTACGTTACGCACGGTCGCATCATGAAATTCTTCGCAAGCCTTCCCCGCCAATTCAAGCTGGCGTAGGACCGTCACGGGCGAAACGTCCGCCAGCCGCGCGATCCCACGTACCGAATTGCCTTCGACCATCATGTGAAGGATTTGGACGCGCTTGGCGAAGGGAAGCCTGTTCATGCCGAGCATGATATGGACGTTTATGCTTAGCGTCAAGAGGAAATGTTTAGTTACTTAACGAGCCTCAAATTGTGGCCAGAAGGTCGTGGAGTACTCGTTGGGCCATTGTCGGGGAGCGCAATAGTTACAAGGCCAAAAACTAGCTTCACGATCTCCTCGACGGGCAGGCTCAGCTCGTTTGCTATGAACTGAACTCCGTGGCCCTCCCTTCGGAGGTTGGCAAAGACTTTTTGCCAGACTTGTGAGGTTTCGGGCCTCACTGCAAAAGGCTCGTTAGTTCGGAACCCTTTTCGGGACAACTCAACGAAGAGCCGATTGTAATGGTAATATGTAAGAAGACCCACTTCGTGCAGGCGCAGCGTCATCGCAGCGGTCGAAACAATCCATCTTTTTTTTAGCTGCAAAATGTAGTCGAGAGTCGGGATGACGCGACCCAGCGCCTTAATGCTTGCTGTGGGCATTAGAAATGCGCCTGCAAAGGCATGCGCCTCTTTTTCTGCTTCGACCCCATTTGGAGAGCCGTGCCGATGCAAAACCAAGTGCGCGAGTTCGTGAGCAGCATCGAAGCGGCGCCGCTCGCCAGATTTTCCCATATTCAGAAAAATGAATGGGCGAGGTCCACGCCATATTGAGTAAGCGTCAACTTCCGCGCAATTCTCCGCAAGTGAAAATACGCGAATGCCCTTCGATTCCAAAAGGTAGACCATGTTTTTGATCGGCTGCACTCCCAAGCCCCAAGCCTGGCGCAGTGATTGAGCAGCGGCTTCCGGATTGACGCCCTGATAATCAGGTACATCAGGAGCAACGAGGTCAAATTTTTGATCAATCCAATCGTTCAATACAAAGGCGATTGAACCCGCCGCAACAGCGGCATCGCGCTGCTTTGCTGTCATCTTAGTCATCGAACGAAAACTGACGCCTTCGGCGGCCAAAAGCTCGATGTCGTCTTCTTCAAAGAAAGCTATCGGGAACCCCGTAGTGCGCGCGATCCGCGCAACATTGTCTTCCGTCGGCATATACTGTCCAGTCTCGAAGCCAGTTATAGCCCGAGGCTCAACACCAATGCGCTTCGCCAATTCTTTCTTTGTTAGCGCGGCGCGCTGCCGAGCTACTTTTAGTCGAGACGGGTTGAACATAGTTAGGCTTTGCGACGAACAGGGACGTCAATGTCTGGGCCATGGTCGTCGGCGGTCGGAGCAATTAGCTCGCCACCCGACGTATCCGACGAATCGGGAATGAAAATCCGTTCTTCCCAGCTCGTTATCTGATCGTCTTCCATCACGACGGGCAGAGAAAGTTCCGCGCGATATTCGTCATCGGTTATATGGATCAGCAAAATCCAAGTTGGATATTCGAGCATCGTTGCAACCCGGCGCACATCGTCTGCCAACGTCTCAGGAAAGAGATCACCTTCGACCCGATTCCGAATAGTTGCTGCTTCGGTGTAGAGTCCCTTCAAGGACTTTGTGCGCGGACTGCCATGAGCACGCCGCGTAAATGCGTCGCCACTGGCCACAACAATATTTATTTGGCGCGCGTCATTTATAACGAGCGAGTAGTTTCCCGGATCAGCCTTACGCCAACCGCGCGGGCAAAGTTCATCCCGTAAGGTAACCACCGTATAGCGCCAAGCTTCAGTGCCCGGAATGAATGGCGGATCGTTTTCAGTGCAAGTGATACGCGCGACGTGACCGGCAGATATAGCGCGTTGTAAGGCCTCCAGGGCGATGCCAAGCTCTGCGAGTCGGCGCATGGCCGCCCCTGGCGTATCGTAGATTGTCATTGGAGCCTCTACTTCATTTTCTCGATCAATATATCGATCGAAAAAATGAAGTCAACGCTATTCTAGCGTTTCCAACGGCTTTTCGCGGCCTTCTTCGCGATCTCGGCGCGCCGCTCTGCCGTAAGACTCTTCGCTCTCGCCGCGCCGCCCCTCTTCCCAAGCGCCTTCGCTGCCGGGTCCTTCCCGTCGTCGGGCACCTCATCGGTGATCTGCCCCGTCGCAATACGCATGACGTGAACTGCATTGCCGATCACGTCGGCGGGGCGCCGTTCGCCTTTAGGACCCTTAGGCATTTGGAACTTTCTCAACGACCTCCGCGCTGACCGCCTTGAGCGTGAAAATAGCGCTCACATCCTCATTCGTAACCAAGCGAACGTAATGGGGGCATTGCGACGGAGAAATTGCCTTATTGTTCACGTAGCCTAACAGCATTCTCTCCGCGAGAGCCTCGTAGTCTTGGCCTTCCATCAAAGGCCAATCGTCTATGCCTAAGTCATCCGGCTCGCTCTGGTAAAACTGGAGATGGTAGGTTTTGGTCTCCATCATCCACTCCTTCTGCTTTCCGCCAAGCATATAGGAAGCTAAGTTCACCGCAAAAGGAAAGCCCCGATCCGAAGACCGGGGCCCTAGCCGACGTCGCCTCACCAAGCCCCGCCGGGACTCGCCGAGCCTAGCCATGCCTTGCCAAATGTTCGCCAACGGCGAACAAGTTAAGCCTCTACCGAAGACGGACCGTCGTCAAGAAACTCGATTCCAAACTGTAACAGTGCCCCAAATTGACTTGCCGCGCCTCTTGCCTCTATAAAGCGCGCGGTTGCGTCTCCCCTTTTCGTAGCGTCCTCGGCGCGGCCGGATCGACCGCGCAGGCAGGGGTGCGG
>JBAVGI010000490.1:0-1649 GCA_049684755.1 Candidatus Sulfotelmatobacter sp. | reverse complement strand
CAGAAGCACAATGTCCGGATTCTGGACGAGGACGCCTGGTTGAAGCTGATTGGCGCCTAGGAACTAGTCGCCCGCTTCGATCAATTTGAATGGAATTGGTGATTCCCTTTTCGGTCACAGGGTGATTCACTTCCCGGGCAATGAGCTGCGCCGGAGGATGGTCATCATGTCGTCGAAGGAGATTTCGGTAAAGAAGTACGTTGTGCGGCTGAGCGGTGAGGAACGCGACCAGCTCGATGGGCTCATTCGGAAGGGGAAGAGTCCGGCGCAGCGGTTGTTGAAAGCGCGGATACTGTTGAAGGCGGATGTCTCGGACGGTCGGCCGGGCTGGAGCGACAGTCGGATCATGCGTGCCCTGGAGACCAGCGCGTCGATGGTTTACCGGGTACGCCAGCAGCTGGTGGAAGAGGGTCTCGAGGCTGTGTTGAGCCGCAAGCAGCGCGCGACGCCGGCGGTGCCCCGGATTTTCGATGGCGAGAAGGAAGCCAAGCTGATTGCGTTGGCCTGCTCCAAGCCGCCGAAGGGACGCGCACGCTGGACCTTGCGCTTGTTGGAGAACAAGGTGGTGGAACTCGCCATCGTCGATCGCGCCAGCGACAGCACGATCGGCCGGGTTCTAAAAAAAACCTTCTCAAGCCCCATCGCCGACAGTGCTGGGTCATCCCGCCGAAGGCCAACAGCGCGTTCGTAGCCGCCATGGAAGACGTGCTGGAGGTCTATACGCGGCCACGCGATCCCGATTGTCCGCTGGTTTGCCTGGATGAGACCTCAAAGCAGCTGCTCGCCGAGACCCGCGTCGCCATCCCGATGAAACCCGGGCGCCCCATCCGTTGCGATTACGAGTACGAACGCAACGGCACTGCCAACCTGTTCATGCTGTTTGCTCCGCTCGAAGGCTGGCGCCACGTCAAAGTCACCGATCGCCATACCGCCGTGGACTATGCTCACGTCCTGAGGGATTTGGCCGATATCCACTTCCCAGGCGCCAGTAAAATCGCCCTGGTCCAAGACAATCTCAACATCCACTGCAAGGCCTCGCTCTACGAAGCCTTTCCCGCTGCCCAAGCCAGGCGGCTGGTCGAGCGCTTCGAATGGCACTTGACGCCAAAACATGGCAGTTGGCTCGATCTGGCGGAATCGGAGCTCGGTGTTCTGTCATCCCAATGCCTTGATCGGCGCATTCCCGACACAGAAACCCTCATCGACGAAATTGCCGCATGGGAGCACAACCGCAACGCCTGTCACGCCAAGGCCGACTGGCACTTCACAACCCCGAACGCCCGCGCCAAACTCAAACACTTATACCCTTCAATCTGACCGAATCGGGCGACTAGGGTTGCAATTCAATTGAGGCTGCTCCCGGTCCATTATTCCACACGACTACCATCCCGTCACGCACTTCAAGATAGGAAGTTGGGTTATCCGGCAGAGTGACAACTGCCTTAGCGCCAGGCGAGAGTATTTCTTCTAGGGTTTCGAGTTCGACAAAAATGGTCAGCGGTTCACCTGTGCCATTTTCAATGGGCAGTCTCATTTGCTTCCCATTCCTCTATCAGCTTCACTTTTTCACAAGCTGGGCCACCTTGTCAGGAAGGTTTAGGCGATCCCGCCTCGCTTGTTCATATCGGTCCCGCATTGCTGGCTCTTTC
>JBAVGI010000489.1:0-3066 GCA_049684755.1 Candidatus Sulfotelmatobacter sp. | reverse complement strand
CCGGAAAGTCTATTCCAGCCGGTCCAGTCCCCTCTGAGACTGCGCCGGAAGAGTTGCCGCTTCCGCCCGATGGTTCCGGGATGGAAAACTCGGGAAGGGCGCTGCAGGAGTCAGATTTTGCCGAAGTGGCCGCCAAGTTTGCCACCCACGGTCGCGGCAAGATTCCACCTGGCCTTTCGGGTGAACTGGCACTTGATATCGTACTGAACGAAATTGTGGAGCAGGCTTGCCTGGCGACCGGGGCCACCGGTGCCGCAATCGCTTTGGCCCGCGATGGAGAGATGGTTTGTCGCGCCAGCACTGGAGGGAACGCACCGGAGTTGGGAACGCCTCTGGACATGAACTCGGGCCTCTCGGGCGCTTGCCTGCGCAGCCGGCAGATCCAGCGTTGCGACGATACCCTCACTGACCCGAACGTGGACGCGGAAGCATCGCGGGAACTCGGAATACGATCCGTAGTCGTGCTGCCACTTTTGCGGGGCGAGGATTCAATCGGCATCTTTGAGGTTTTCTCCGCTCGCGTGGCTGCGTTTGGCGAACGTGACTTGAGAACGCTTGAGGTATTGACCGATCGCATCCTCAAGAATATCCAGGCGCGCAAGTCTTCGCTGGATGCGCTCGAGCTTGCTCCCACCAGTGTCGGCGAAATGCTGCAAGAAGGCTCCGAAACAGAGATTGAGGAAAAGGCGGAAACAGGGCTTGAAACGGGCGAGTACCAAGGTTCGATTCAGGATTTGGACACGTCGCACCGTGAGGCGGAGAACGCCCCGGTTACGTTCGCACTTTCTCGGCGGTTTGACTGGGTCAGCGTACTGTTGTGTGGGCTTGTTGTCGGCATGGCCCTTCTGATGGGGACGGCTTTCGCGATACGCATGGGATGGGTGAAAGCAAGCGCCCAACATCATGTCTCAAGAGCGGCGGCAGTATCGGCAGCGCCTGAACGAGAGAATCCAGCCGGCAACCGGACGAATAACGGTTCCAGTCTAGTGCAAGCGAAAGCGCCCACCAGCGGGCAGAACAAAGCCACAACCAGCGAAACGGCGTTGCGGCCAGAGACTGGGCGTCTGCCCGATGGTTCGTTGCGAGCTGATGGTTCATTGCGAGTCTATGAGAACGGCAAAGAGATCTTCCGTATGCCGCCGTCTGCGACGGACGCCACGGGAGCGCCGTCGGTAGAACAAAATGCGGGCTCAGCACTGCAGCCCGCAAGCATCGTTGAATTGTCTCCTGACGCGGCCGAGGGCAACTTAGTGCGGCGCGTAGAGCCCGAGTATCCCGAGCAAGCCTTGGCGCAGCACATTCAAGGGCCAGTGCTGCTTGACTTACGCATCGGTCAGGACGGAACCGTCCAGGGAATCAAAGTGGTGAGTGGAGACGCTCAGTTGGCGGAGGCTGCCGCTACAGCGGTGCGCCAGTGGAAATTTAAGCCGCAGTTGGTGCACGGCCGCCCGGTTGAGATGGAGACCCAGATCACGCTCAAGTTCACGCTTCCCTCGAGTTAGCCCACCGGGACTGAACTTTATCGATCATTCAAGAAAAGACAATCCCACCCTTGCAGAGGATGCAAGGGTGGGCCTTCCCGCAAAAGGGTGGCGAACCTGGCAGGTGGGAGCTTACCCGCATTTCAGGCGGCGGTTAGCGGGTAAGCAAGGGCTGGCAGTCGTGCGGAAAATGCTTTTGCTACCAAGCTTCTTTTCCATAGTGAGCGCGCGCGCCAAAACGTTTCACGTTGCTAGAGTGAACTTCTGTCTGATGAGAGGACTCGATGAAGAAGGACGCGGCATATTGGATTAAGAGGTTGAGCCTGGAAGCGCATCCGGAAGGCGGGTATTACAGGCAAACCTATCGAGCTGATCTGGTTTTAACGAAGGACGCTTTGCCGCCAGAGTTCACGGGTGCACGGGCGGTTTCGACGGCGATTTATTTTTTGCTGGAAGGAGAAAAGTTCTCTGCGTTTCATCGGCTGCGGTCCGACGAAGTCTGGCATTTTTATGTGGGATCAACTCTGGTCGTATACGTGATTGATGAGCACGGACGCTATTCAGAAATTTTGTTAGGTAGCGATCCAGACGCAGGGGAAGCTCTGCAGGCGGTGGTCAAAGCAGGATGCTGGTTTGCATCGCGAGTGCGGGATGGGAAATCGTTCGCGCTGGTGGGCTGCACCGTCGCTCCGGGATTTGATTTTGCGGATTTTGAAATGGGGACGCGCGAGGAATTGGTAAGAGATTATCCGCAGCATCGGAAAGTGATTGGGAGGCTGACTCCGGACTAGGGTTCTTTTAGTCCTGTCCTTTCCCGGATCCCTGCTAAACCGTTGGCACGACGTTCCGTTGCAACAGCATGCGAAACTGATCTGCCTGGCCAGGAGCGAAGGCGCGTTTGGGCAGAAGAATGAAATTCCATTGCGCGATGAACACCATGAAAACGTCCTCCGACTCCAAGTACCGCACGAAGCCGTTCCATTTCATATGGGCATGGGAGAATGGAGTAGTTATGTCGATGCCCTCATCAGAGATTTCGGCGCTGAAGTCATGCCTGTAGCGATGGTCTTTTTGATAGAGGCGACGAAAGTATCGACGCAATCCAAACCCGCAGTACAGTAAGTAGAAACCGACCATAAAAGTAATGACGGTGAAGCCGATGTCGCGATTTGGCACTACGAGCAGATAGACCACCTGCATCAGGAGAACGGCGCCGCCGATCCAAGGCATCAGAAATCGGGAGAACTTCCTATACCACGGTTGCTCGTTTGCGATAAATAGATCGCGCGCCTCCATAAAATCCTGCTCACTGATGCGGTAAACAATCTTCATAGCCGCCATCATAGTAGCGGCACGCCCGACAAGAAAAGCTGACAACGTTGAGAGTCACCTTACTGCGGCTGCTCTCTTCGGGAACATCTCTCCGATGCGCTTGATTTGCGCCCCGACGCCGCGCAGCTTTTCTTCGATGTTTTCATATCCGCGATCGATGTGGTAGACGCGGTCGATGATGGTCTCGCCATCAGCGACCAGCGCGGCGAGGACGAGCGAGGCGGAGGCCCGCAAATCGGAAGCAAGGACGGCC
>JBAVGI010000488.1:0-6056 GCA_049684755.1 Candidatus Sulfotelmatobacter sp. | reverse complement strand
GTCATCGCAGATTTCAGTGTGACCAGCGGAATGCCGTGACGAATGTAGCGGGCGAAAGCTTCGTTGAGACGTCGCGCCTCCGCCTCGAGCAGGCCGACTTCGACGTGAATGCCGGCTGCGCGCAATTGCTCGAAGCCTTTCCCGCTCACTTTGGGATTGGGGTCGGTCATGCAGGCAACCATGCGACGAATTCCAGCCGCGATCAAGGCATCCGTGCAGGGAGGCGTGCGACCTTGATGGCAATGAGGCTCGAGGTTGATATAGAGCGTGCCGCCACGCGCATTCGCTCCAGCTTGCTCGAGGGCCAGCACTTCAGCATGTTTTACACCGTCGTAGGTGTAGAAACCCGTGCCTGCGACGTTCCCTCCCGAATTAACGATGACGGCACCGACGCAGGGACCGGGCGAGGTCAAACCAATGCCCTTACACGCCTCATCGAGAGCGCGGCGAAGAAATTGTTCGTCAGTTGCGCGATCCGGCATCTTTTATAGGATTCTGGATCAGGTTGACTCTTCACTCAAACAGCGAGTCCACAAATTCTTTTGGATCGAACGGCAACAGGTCGCCAACTTTCTCACCCACGCCCACGAATCGTACGGGCAGTCCTAACTCGCGCGAAATAGCAACCACTACGCCACCCTTCGCAGTACCATCCAGTTTGGTGAGCACGATACCGGTAACTCCCGCCGATTGCGTGAACAGCCGCGCCTGCTGCAAGCCATTTTGACCGGTGGTCGCGTCCATCACCAGTAGCGTCTCGTGCGGAGCTCCTGGAATAATGCGCTGCGCTGTGCGGCGCATTTTTTCGAGCTCGGACATGAGGCTGGTCTTCGTGTGAAGACGCCCGGCCGTATCGACAATCACGTAATCCATCTTTCGCGCCGTCGCGGCCTGCAGTGCGTCAAACAGGACCGCCGCAGGATCGCCGCCGGGTTTCGTCTTGATCACTTCTGTGCCGGTCCGCTGTCCCCAGATTTCCAGTTGATCGATGGCCGCGGCGCGAAAAGTATCCGCCGCGCACATCAGCACATTCTTGCCCTGCGACCGAAATACCTGCGAGAGCTTCCCGATGGTCGTAGTCTTGCCTGTGCCATTTACTCCGACGACGAGAATCACCTCCGGCGCGCCTTCCACACGTTCGACGGGCCGTGTGTTGGCCGCGTTCAAAATGGCCAGCAGTTCCTCTTTAAGAAGACGTTTGAGTTCCTGAACGTTTTTGATCTGTTTACGATCGGCCTTATCGCGCAACTTACCCAGAACTTCCAGCGTGGTTGTGCTGCCCAGGTCGGCGCCGATCAGAGTAGCCTCGAGATCATCGAGCGTGTTGCGGTCGATTTCTTTGCCGATCGAGACTACTTCTTCAATGCGCTCGGCGAGGTTCTCACGCGTACGCGTGACCGCCTGCTTCATGCGCTCGAAGAGTCCAGTGTTCTTTTCTTCCGTACTGCCGAATAAAGTTTGAATCATGAGAAAGCCTAAGGTTTGATTATAGCGGCCAGCTGCGCTGGCGCTCGTCAGACATTAGGATGAGACCGGTTATACTCGGGTTCTTTCCAGGTTTGCTGCTTCCGCCACAGGAATCGCCGGACTCGTGGCAGGGGGAGGAATGACCCCAGCCGCGTCCGGAGCAGCTGATCTTTTGATTGCGATCCGCTGTATGCGAATCTCGCCTCGTCCGTAAACCGCCATGAGCGCGGCGACCGGCCCGGGATCGAGCCGCTTGCCGGCGAGGTTCTGAATGATTTTCAGGGCCTCTTCCGGGGTGTGCGCATGCTGGTAAGGACGATTTGTAGTTAATGCATCAAATGTGTCGGCGACTGCAATCACGCGGGCCAGCAGCGGAATCTGCTCTCCCGTCAGGCCGTAAGGATAACCTCTGCCGTCCAGAGCTTCGTGGTGAAGTTCAATGCCAGGAAGCATATCGGCCAGCTGAGTTACAGGCCGCAAGATGTTCGCGCCCTTTGTGGTGTGGGTCTTCATGACCTCAAACTCTTCTGCGGTGAGCGCGCCCGGCTTTTTCAGGATGCGATCTTCGATGCCAATTTTGCCCACGTCGTGGAGTTGTGCGGAAATTCGCAGAATCTCCAGAAATGTTGCGTCCAGATTCATTTCCTTGCCAATCATCAGCGAGTAACGCGTGACGCGGTCGGAGTGGCCACGGGTGTAAGGATCTTTTTCGTCGACCGCGCCCGCCAGCATTTGGATTGAGCCTAGAAACAGCGCGCGATTCTCCTCTGCTGCCCGCTTCAGGTCTTCCACGAAGTGCTCGAGATCCTGGGACATGGTGTTGAAAGTCTCGGCTAATTCGCCGATTTCGGTGCGGCTCCACAAATGAACGCGCTGCGAAAAGTCGCCGCGCGCCAGGGCCCGGCTGGATTGAGTAAGGATCTGCAGAGGATTCGTAATTCTTCGAGCCGCAAAAATGCTCACGCCAATGCTCAGCAGTACCGCAAGTAACGCCAGCAGGCGTGCCGTGCGCTGCATCTCGTAGACTCCGCGGTAAGCCTCGCGCTGTGGCTTCTGAACCACCACCGCCCAATCGAGCGCAGTGACCGGGCTGTAGGTGCCCAGCATCTCGACATTGTCTTTCCCCTCCTGCACTGCGAATTCCTTGGTCGCAGCCAACTGCGCTTTGTTGCCTTCGTCCACGAAGTTGCGGACGATTTCCAGACTCTTCATATCCTGCCCAGTCACGTACTGCTGTGTCCCGGCAGCCACCAGTCGGCCCTGCGCGTCCACGACATAGGGAATGAGCCCGCCCCCGCTCACTTCATGGAGTCGGCGAATCAGGAATTGCAAATCCACGACCGCGCCGACCATGCCCAGAAAGTGCCCTTCATAACTTACCGGACTGCTTACCAGTACTACGGTCCGCGATGTCTTGCCATCTTCCACCTGTAGCGCCTGCCCGTTGTAGGCGCGGCCATCGCGGGCCGCGTCATAGGCATGTTGTAACTCCCGTTGCAGGAATGCATCTGGCGCGATACGGCCGGCAGAGATTCCCTTCGCGTCTGAGTTAAGCAATGTCGCGTAGGCAAGTTCATCGGAGGAAGAAACAAAATGTTCCAGGAGCGCGCGCAGTTCCGGCGCTTCGATATTTTTGCTGCCGATGTCGCCGCCGCTTGCCACTTCAATTGCTGACGAAAGATTCGCCAGCATCATTCGCAGCGAACGCTCGTGCTGCGAAAGATCATCCGCCAGCGACCGCGTTACCGTATTCTGCAGCAACATTTCGTTGGTTTTCAGGCGGTCCCGGTTTATCGCCTCCACTTGTGCGGAGTAGAAATACATGGGGACAATGCTGATCACCAGCAGCACTCCGAGAATTACGTACAGAATAGGAATGCGCGCCGGAATTGGCGCTTTGGAAGACGAGCCGCTCCCCTGACCTGATTCGGAAGCGCCGTCGATCGAAGTGGCGGCGGTTTTCACTTGTATCTATAGAATTTTAATGTGGGTGGGAGGGCTGGCAGGCGGAAACCGTGAGATTCACCATTACCAAAGTTTCGTCCGAAACAGGCGCGCAGTAAGGGTTTGGCAAGATAACATCCAACAATCAGCTTTCGGCCCTCTGCGCTTCGCTCTTACCGCTGCGAGTCATCAGCTCATAAATCGCATCCCGTGGAGCTTTGCCTTTGTGCAGGATGGCGTACATCTGTTCAGTGATGGGCATCTCGACCCCGTGCGTGCGCCCCAATCCTACGGCTGCGGTTGTCGTGAAAATTCCTTCCGCAACTGTGCCATGCATGCCGGCAAGTATCTCCGGCAACTTGCGTCCGCGGCCAAGCTCCACGCCTACGCTGCGATTGCGGGAGAGACCGCCGGTGCAGGTCAGCACTAAATCGCCCAGTCCGGCAAGCCCGGCCATAGTTTCGGCTTTGCCGCCGCAAGCCACCACCAGACGCGTCATCTCGGCCAATCCTCGAGTGATGAGAGCCGCCACGGAATTGTGGCCGAGGCCAAGGCCGGCGCTGACGCCGGCAGCGATCGCGATGATGTTCTTCAAAGCGCCGCCGAGTTCTACTCCAATCGGATCGTCGTTGGTATAGACGCGGAAGCTGGCATTGCTGAATTCCTGCTGCACGGTGCGCGTGAGATCGCGGTCCTGCGAAGCGATCGCGATTGCGGTCGGATCCCCACGCGCGGCTTCCAAAGCGAACGATGGCCCGCTGAGCGCGCCGATGCGCGGAGTGAATCGCATTGCGTTTCCCACCACATCGTTTATAACCTCGGTCATGCGCATTTTAGTGTTCTGCTCGATCCCCTTGGTCGCGCTAATGAGAAGCATTTCCGGGGTAAGGTAGACATGCATCTCTTCGAACGTAGAGCGGCAATAATTGGAGGGCATCACGCTGACAACGATACGAGCGCCACGAACGGCCTCCTTCCAATTCGTGGTCGGGCTCACAGTTTCGGGAAGGATACAGCCGGGAAGAAACTTTTTGTTTTCGTGCTCATGCGCAATCGCATCGCAAACTTCTTTTTCGTGCACCCAGAGTCGAACTTGATGATTGCCCGTTCGTGCCAGAACGATCGACAGCGCAGTACCCCAGGCTCCTGCGCCGATGATTGCGATTTCACTCATGCGCGTTTCGCTCCCACTCGGCTTTCCGTGCCGGCGAGCAGGCGGCGGATATTTTCGTGATGCTTAAGAATGATGAGCAGGGAAGTGGACGCGATCAATATCAAGGCCGCCGCGTCATTGCCATAGGCATGCATTTCATAAACAAGAAAAGGAAAGAAAGCCACGGCGAGAATTGATCCCAGGGAGACGTAACGAAAGACGAGGACGGCGGCGATAAAGATTCCGACTGCCAGCAGCACTGATTTCGGTGCGATCACGACAAATGAGCCCAGACCCGTGGCCACTCCCTTGCCCCCGCGAAACTTCAACCACACCGGAAATACATGGCCGAGAACCGCGAACAGGGCAGCCAGCGACATCACCAGATAGGCGCGGGATAACCCAGGCATTCGGCCGGCGACTATGTATGCCAGCAGAACCGCCGCAGTTCCTTTCAGCGCGTCCAGCAGCAAGGTCATCGCTCCCAGCACCGGTGATTTGCGGGACACATTGGTCGCTCCAATATTTCCGCTGCCGCTTTTCCGCACATCTTCGCCGCGAAAAGTGCGTACCAATAGATATCCAAACGGGATCGATCCCAAGAGGTAGCTAACGGCGGCGATGAGAAGTATGGCGAACATTGCGGGTCGCTAGCGCAGACCAAATCCCGCCAGCTTCGTATATTTTGAGCCAGTCGGAGAGGTCTGACTGCGGTACAGAAAAAACTCACGGGCCGTCATCGTACCAAACTCCGGTGTTGGCCATGATGATAGCTTCTCCTGCAGATGCTGAAAGTTGTGATTGGGCCTGTCGCTCTTTTGCCGACGGGGAGAACCCGAGCGTCCAGTACCCCGAGCTAGTGTAAGGTGCGGGTTGTAAATATGTTTTTCTTTTTCAATTTGGAGTGGGACAAGCGCTGCATCCACAGCATCTGCCAACGAAGCCAGTTTCGAATTTGAATCAATTCCCACCCAGAACACCCTCGGTGCGCGCACATTTGGGAAAAATCCATGGCCCCGAAAGTTCAACTCAAAGTGGTCGGCCTCGATTGCGTCGAGCGCTCGCTGGATTACTTCAACCTGTGGCTCGGATTGTTCGCCGATAAATTTCAAAGTGACATGCAACGATTCAGGCCGCACCCAGCGCACATCTGGAGCAAATCCGCGACCACCATCCAGAAAGCGTGCAATCCGGTTCCGGATATCATCGTCAATATCGAGCGCTACGAAGAGGCGCATAAGAAGCTTCTAGCTATTGGCTCTTAGCCTTAGCTCGAACCATCAGATTTGAAGCATCTCCAGGAATAGGATTTTAGTGCATCATTTCAGCTGCGAAAAAGTCCACAGCCGCAGGCTAACAGCTAACAGCTAACAGCTTCTTTTCACATCAACTTCTTTCGCACCATGTCCAGCGCGAGCGTACTGGCGAACCAGCGGATGCGCTTGCGATCTCCGGGAAAGATTCGCTCGACCACTTCTGTCCCGCTGGCGCT
>JBAVGI010000487.1:0-15081 GCA_049684755.1 Candidatus Sulfotelmatobacter sp. | reverse complement strand
GCCCATAACCATAGCCAAATCCTTACCGCAGCGCTGGAAGCGCTGCGCCACCCAAAAGCGAAAAGACTAATTTCTGGCTTCCCGACTCGGAACCGCCTCGACATTCGAAGGCTATCACCTTCCCACTTCTGCACTGCTCCCAAAAAGAACTACGCTTCGTCACACTCTTCTCTGCCCCTGCCGTGCTATACAGGACGTGGTTTCCCTAAACTCGCAGAGCTTCCGGTAAAGCTCTGCAGAACTTACTCTCCGAGCCTCATCGCTGCCAAAAGGTGGGACTCATGCCACGCGCCTCACTCTGTCTCCTTGCCCTTTTCCTGTTACCGTCACTGGTTCCCGCTCAGGACGCCGCCACCGGCGCCATCCAAGGTACCGTGCTCGATCCTGCCGGAGCGCACATTGCGCAAGCTTCCATCGTCGCCGTCAGTTCCGCCACGGGCGTCCGTTACTCCGTCACATCAGACTCCGAAGGCCGGTTCTCGCTCGATCTTCTGCCTCCCGGCGACTACACCGCGCGCGCTGTTGCGGATAAAATGTCGCCGCAAAAAACTCCGCTGCTTCACGTCGATGTCGGCGCCGCTACCGAAATCGAATTCCATCTCACCATTGCTGGCCCACAGGAAAATGTCACCGTCTCCGGCTCACCAAAACTTGTCGACACCAATCCCAGCGCCGTTTCCACTCTTATTGACGAGCGCGCCATTGCCGATCTCCCGCTCAACGGCCGCCGCTTCTCCGATCTCATGCTGCTCTCACCTGGCGTCACGCAAGACCCGCGCAGTCTTACCTCTTCCACCAACGGCGATCTTTCCTTTGGTGGCCTGCGCGGATTCCAGAACAGCTTTCTCGTCGATGGCGGGGATTTCAACAACGCTTTCTTCGCTCAAGCTCGCGGCCTCTACCGCACGCCCTATCAATTCTCCAACGAAGTTGTGCAGGAGTTCCGCGTCTCCACAAACTCCTATGGAGCCGAGCTTGGGCGCGCCGGCGGAGCGGTCGTGAATGTCGTCACTAAATCCGGTTCCAATCACTGGCACGGGACCGGCCTCTATTACATTCGCGACAGCGGGTTCGGCGCAGCCGATCCTATGATGACCTTCAAGCCTCACAGCCGCCAGCAGCAAGGCGGAGGCACCATCGGCGGCCCCATCAAGAAAAATAAAATCTTCTTCTTTGGCGGTTTCGACCAGCACTATTTCCACGTCCCCAATGTGGTCGAATTTCTCGACGGGAACATGCAGGTCGTTCCTCAAGCGGGAACCGGACCTTACTCACCCGGCGATTACGAAGCCAGCGACCAGGCTCTCGTTTTTGCCGCCGCCGCCAAACTCAGCTCCTACGCCGGATCTTTTCCCGCCGCGCAAATCGGCAACGCTGCCTACGCCAAACTCGATATCAATCTCACCCCGCGCAACCAACTCGCCCTGCGCTACAACTCTTCCCGCTACTGGGGATCGAATAACGTTTTCCTCGATCCCGCCAGCCCCGTCACCTACGATTCCAACTCCGACAACGGCGAAGAAACCGTTTCTACGGACACAGCCTCCGCTTCGCTCACTTCAGGCCTGACTCCGCGCTTCATCAGCCATCTTCGCGCCCAATTCTCCCGCGACCTGCGGCAGTCCTACACCAACACCAACGACACGCTCATCAAAGTCACGGATATCATCGACGGCATCGGACGCTCCGACCAACTGCCCCGCGCCACCCGCGAACACCGCGCCCAGCTTGCCGAAACACTCAGTCTCGATACCAGCCGTCATTCCTTTAAGTTTGGCGGAGACTCTCTCATCACCTGGATCTATGATTTCTTTCCCAGCCAGGAAAGCGGCGAATATCTCTTCGACGAAATCAAAGTCAACCCTTTCACCTTTGAACCGCAGGAAGCCGGGCTCCCGCTCACTCCGCTTCGCGCTTACGCTCACGCCGTCCCGCATTACTATCTACAGAATTTCGGCCAAGCGGCTTCCAACCCCAACAGCAACGACTATGCGGCCTTCGCCCAGGACACCATGCGCATCACCGATCACCTTGCTGTAAACCTCGGGGTTCGTTGGGATCTGCAAACTTTCACCACCGCCGGACTCGAATCCAACCCGCTGTTTCCACCAGCCGGTAAGGTCCCCTACAATCCGCGGAATTTCGGGCCCCGCGCCGGACTCGCCTACTCCATCGGCAAGAACCACCCGCTCGTCATCCGCGCAGGCTACGGAATTTTCTACGTGCGTATTCCTCAGATCTACAACTCAGCCATCGCCACCGAAAGCGGCATGAACGACGCCCAGATTTTTCTCAACAACAACGTTTATGCAGATCGCCAGGTTTTCCCCACTTACCCCAATCCGCTCGTCACTTGTTCGCTCACGTCGGCAAACTGCAATCTTCCGCACGGATTCAGCGAGGGCGTCACAAACGACGTTTCCGCTTTCGCTCCGAACTTCGTCACCCCGCGGGTCCAGCAAGCCAGCCTTACCCTCGAACGCGAGGTTGCCGACCACACTACCGTCGCCGTCTCCTATCTTTACGTCCACGGCGAACATCTCATCCGCGCTCTCGACGTCAACCTGCCGCAACCGGTCGCGCTCACTTATCCCATCTTCGATTCCACCGGCTCCATCTTTCAGAACGGGTACTACACCGTCGATTCCTTCGCCACCTGGCAATACACGCAGTCCGCGACCTGCACATTTCCCCCGTGCATCAATCCTCTCGGACGTCCCATCGCTCAGCTCGGCGAGATCGACGAATTCCAAAGCGCCGCCTCCAGCGTCTACAACGGCGCGACGCTTTCCATCAACCGCCGCATGTCTCGCGGAACCTACCTCCGTCTTTCCTATACCTACGCCCACGCCATCGACGACGGCCAGGACGCCCTGGTCGCGGGCGAACCGGCGACCGTCCAAGATTCCTATCAACCCAACGCCGAACGTGGCCCCAGCGTCACCGACCAGCGCAGCCGCTTGGTTGCGGCGTTCTCTGCGGAACCTCGTTTCTTCCATCGAGGCCACGAATTCCTCGGCCATATCTTCAACGATTGGAAAATTTCCAGCATCGTCAGCGCTGGCAGCGGGCGTCCAGTGAATGCTACCGTCAGCGGCGATCCTAATCAGGACGGCAATGACCTTAACGACCGTCTTCCCGGATACAGCCGCAACGGATTCACCGGGCCCGATTACTCCTCCACCGACCTGCGCCTGGTCCGCAAAATCCGGGTCGCCCGCGGAGGTCGCCTGGAATTCACCGCCGACTCTTTCAACCTGTTCAACCGTGACAACCAACGTGTCACCATAACCTCCAACGGCCTCACCGCCGAAGCCACCACCTTCACGCAGTACACCACCTACGTAAACGGAACACCGTACCCCGCCTACTACCAGCAACCGCAAAATTTCATGAAGCCCGATGCCGCTTTCGCACCCCGGCAAATTCAACTTGGCTTGAAGTTCGTTTTCTAGTTGGGAATCGTCGCGGTTGCACACCCGGGCAGGTTGCGCAGTCGAACCCTCCTCCATCCTTGGAGGTTTGATTTGGAGCGTACCGACTTAAGACTCGCGCAGTGGATCTAGGACTTTTTGTCCAGCCACTCCGCCAGCCGGCAGCCGTCTTCTTCCAGCACAAAGGTTCCCGCGCCAAAACATTCCCCAAAGATGCGATGCGATTCCGCATCGCGCGCGGCGCGCGAAATCCATTGCTTACCCACCTGATACTGTGAAGCTGTGAACCATTTTTGCGGCAGAACTTCGACCAACCCGCCTTGCATATAGAGCGCGAACAACGCAAACGCGGGGTCGTCGTTCGAAAGCGCTTTATAACTTGTGGGGATGATTAACTCATCGATCATGGCCAACTCGCTGGGGACATCAATTTTGTGCATGCCTGGACCAAGTGTAAGAGGCAGCTCGAAGTCGGCGATTGGTGGCGTCCTCGAGTAGATCCGATCAGAAGACGGCTTGAACCACCCCGCGATTTCTGCAAGGTCAAAACTCTCCAGTTGATCGGGATTGAAACCGGCAAAGCGAATATTTCTGCCCTCCGGACACCAAATTCCGAGGCAACCCGGAGAAACCACAAAAGGGCGGCAGTAGGTGTTGAGCGCCAACCGAGGCTTATCCGGTTCGTGCTCCAGCGACAACGAAACCACATAACCCACCGGACCTTCATCGCCGTGATGCGTCCAAACAAACCGCTGCCCGCCAACAGAATGAAATTCGGGAAACGTCTTCCAATACCATGGGGCGGGGCCGATGATGCGTGCGAGTTGTTGCCGAATGCTGGTCAAGTTTACGATTGGCATGCGGTGAAATTGAGTCATCGGATCACAGCGTCGTTTGGGGATCGAAAGGACAGGCGGTTCAATCGCAAAATCACCGACTGCGGCAGCGACTCCATCAACCTGCGGCCGGTACGCTTGCGCCCTTCACGTTCGCGCGAATGAACTTCACGATGTTATCCATTGCTGCGCCGGGCTGAAAGATGGCGGCGACGCCAAGTTCCTTGAGTGCGCCGATATCCTGATCAGGAATGATTCCCCCCACCAGAACCAGAACATCATTCATCTTATTTTGTTTGAGCAAGTCCATGACGCGGGGCACGATCGCATTGTGCGCGCCGGAGAGAATTGATAGTCCGATCACCTGCACATCTTCCTGCAGCGCCGCGCTTACAATCATCTCCGGGGTCTGGCGCAATCCCGTGTAAATCACCTCCATGCCCGCGTCGCGCAAGGCGCGCGCGATTACCTTGGCGCCGCGGTCATGGCCATCGAGGCCCGGCTTCGCAACCAATACTCGGATCTTAAGATCAGCCATCGCATTCATTTAATCACAATGGACATCTCGGAGCACAGAGACACAGGTTCTCGATTTTGGCTCAAAGCGTCTTCGTATCCAAACTGCGCCACAAATACCAACACGCCACACTGCGGTAGGGCTCCCAGCACTTCGCGATCTTCTCCATTTGCTCAGGGGTGGGCAGCTTGATCTTGCGCTTCCGGGTCTTCTTCGCGACTATAGATTTTTTCCCGGCGGACGAGTTTCCCGCAACTTTCATCCGTCGCGCGTCCAGATAGTGTTTATAGATTGCCATGCGTACTCCGAAATCGCCGGCTGGCAGTACATTCTGTCGTTTCAGTGTAAACATCAGAAACATCTGCGCCGTCCAGACGCCAATGCCCCTCACTTGCGTAAGATGCTCAATCACCTGCTCATCTGATAGTTTCGATAACCGCGAAAAATCCACAAGGCCATCGGCTGTCTTGGTCGCCAAATCTTTTAGATAGGCTGATTTTTGCTTCGACAATCCCACGCCGCGCATTTGCTCATCATTGAGCTTGAGGATTCCTTCCGGAGTCAGCGGTTCGCCGGCCAGGGCGGCAAAACGCTTGAAGATGGTTTCTGCCGCCTTGCCGTTCAGTTGCTGATAAACAATGGCTTCAGCCAGGCTGTGAAATTCGGGTGGCCCAAACTGCATGCGGCATGGTCCAATGCGAGCAATGATCGCCCGCAAAACGGGATCGGATTTTTTAAGATGATTGAGCGCTTTTCGCACGGAATTGGTATCCCTGAACGTTGCATTATCCCTATCATAAAAACAGTCGTGCAAGCGAATAGAAATCGAACCCGACGAGTACTGAGCTACCTGATAAACGAAAAGTGGACAAATCCGGTGAGCTCCCAATCTCGATGCGCATGCCTTCCCGCATTACCCTTTACTCTTACCAATAGGAAGCTGAAATCCGATACGTTTTCGCGGCGGATCCTGGGGCGTCATCAATTCCTTGATCGCTTCGATCAAATCCTGAATCGTAGAATCGTGGGTATCCAACCGATCTTCCAGTTCATCGATTTTTCCGGCAAGCTTTCGATTGTTAGCCAGCAACTCGCGTAATCGCACAAACGCGCGTACTACAAACACGCTCATCTCCACGGCGCGTTCGGAGTTAAGCACGGTTGCCGCCATAATGGCGCCGTGCTCAGTAAATGCATAGGGAAGATATCGCCGCCCACCGCGTGTCTCTTTTGAGGTCACAAATTGTGACCTCAAAGCTTCGTATTCCTTGGAGCTGAGTTGGAAAACGAAATCGGCAGGAAAACGTTTCTGATTGCGCTTGATTTGCTGGTTAAGGACTTTTACCGGAACCCCGTAAAGTTCGGCAATGTCGGCGTCGAGAATTACCCTTTGATGACGAAGAAGCAAGATTCGCGATTCCACCGCATAAGGTAAGGTCACCCGGCGTTTCGGCATCTTGAGCAGTGTCGCACTTATTCTTTTTTTCATTTGAGGTCACAAAATGTGACCTCAATCATATCTCGGAAGCGGCGCGTTATCGTGGTCGATGAGCAGCAAACCTTCGCCAGCGGACGAAGTTCGTCCTTATTTGGGAGAGCCTCCGTAGCCCCGCTCTAAGATTCGCCCTGTACCAGCCAGTCCATCGCCGCCTCCTGCGTATTGAATACCGGGAAGTCACGTTGCGAAAAGTTCTTGAAGTGCTCGTAGAACACATGCGGCATGCTCTCGGTCCCAACCCATGCCGACTTCTTCACATACGGACGATCCAGCGCGAGAACTTCCTTCATCCGCGTGGCCACAACTTTGTCGATCTCCGCTTCGGTGAAGTCGGCCAGAGTGAGTAATGACCCGGGAGCGTGGCGTGCGATATCGGCGCGAACCAGATCGAGCAGCAATAGAATCTCTTTCGCAGCGCAGTGCGAGAAGTCGATGATGTAAATTACATGGCCCTTGTGTTTGACAACACGCAGGCGCTCGTTAATAGAAGGTCCGCTCGTGCTCATGCCAGCAGCGACTCCACTACGCCATAAGCGCCGTCCAACGCGGCATCCAGTGCGGCAGCGTCTTTTCCTCCGGCTTCGGCCAGGTCGGGACGGCCTCCGCCTTTGCCACCAACTTTCTGGGCCACTGGTCCAATGACGTTCCCTGCCTGCACTCGGCTGGTGAGATCCTTCGTGACCCCTACGATTAACGACACGTTGCCATTCGAAGCCGATCCCAGTACCACCACGCCCGAGCCAATCTTGTCGCGCAGTTGATCGACCAGCGTCCGCAGTTGCGCCCGCTCAAGATTATCGACGCGATGCGCCAGAACTCTTACGCCCTTAACTTCCTTTACCTTTTCACTAACGTTCGCGGAACCAATCGCAGCCGATGCCGATTTCATCCGCGCCTGGTCCAGTTCTCGCGCCAGTCGCTTGATCTCCGCATCTTTCTTTTCGAGTTCCAGCTTCAACGCGACAGCGGGAGACGTGGCATCGGAATACGCCGCCATACTTGCCACATAATTCTCCAACGCAAGGTCCTTGCGAAAATGCGCGAGCGATCCTTCGCCTGTCACCGCCTCCACACGACGCACGCCCGAGGACACGCTGCCTTCCTTGAGAATCTTGATCAGACCAATCTCGCCTGTCGCCCCTGTGTGCGTCCCTCCGCAAAGCTCGGTCGAGAAATCGCCAATCCGCACCACGCGGACCTTGTCGCCATACTTCTCCCCGAACAGGGCCATCGCATGATATGTGTTGATCGCTTCGTCGATCGGCACGTCGGTGATAGTCTCGACAATTTGATTGCGCAGTACTTCTCTGTTGATGATGTCTTCAATATCCTGCAACTCTTCGTCGTCCACCGCGGTGAAGTGCGAAAAATCGAAACGCAAGTGATTGGGTGCCACCAGCGATCC
Source organism: Candidatus Sulfotelmatobacter sp. (assembly GCA_049684755.1). Classification (GTDB taxonomy): domain Bacteria; phylum Acidobacteriota; class Terriglobia; order Terriglobales; family Acidobacteriaceae; genus Sulfotelmatobacter. Next base: position 7,391 of record JBAVGI010000487.1, on the reverse strand, counting down.
CGCCTGTTTCACATGCTTCCCTAAAACTTCGCGCAGTCCAGCATGCAGCAGATGCGTAGCCGTATGATTTCTCATTGTCGACCGGCGAACGTCGGCATTCACGACGGCTGTCACGATATCGCCAATCTCGATGTGCTCTCGGGCATGAACTTTATGAAAACGGACCCCCTGAATGGGCATGAAGCACCCGAGGACATCGGCGACAACCACATTTCCATCGATGTCGTAGAGCCATCCTACATCTCCCACCTGGCCCCCTGAATCGGCATAAAAGGGAGTATGGTCCAGGATTATCTCGCCCTCCTCGCCGGGTTGCAGTTCGCGGGTCACCGGCTCGCCCGGCCTGAGTACCCCACGCACAAAACACCCTGGGGACCGAGTCTGCTGGTAGCCCTCGAACGCAGTTTTTGGAAGCTGCTGATACGCCGGATTGGCGCTCTCCTTGGCGGCACCTTTCCAAGAACTTCGAGCCCGTTCGCGCTGTTTCTGCATCGCGCTTTCGAAACCCTGTATGTCAAATGCGATCCCAGCGTCGCGGCATGCGTCTTCCATGAAATCCAGAGGCAGCCCAAAGGTGTCATACAACTTGAAAGCATTCTCCCCGCGATAGACCACGTCAACTCCATGCCTCTTCAGCAGCCCTACCCGCCACTGGCGTCCTGCCAACTGATGTTGGTCTGGAGGAAGGATCTGGCTCGAAGCAGCGCGAAGTGCACCATCTTGGATGAGCGGATGCTCCTCCGAGGCCTTGTGGACCGCCCAGTCGAGGTCCTCTTCTAGCTTTTTCATTCCCTCTTCGAGCGTGTGTTCGAACCGCACTTCCTCAGCTCTAATCACCTTTTTGATCCGGTCATGGGATTCCCAAAGCTCAGGGTAGGGGAACCGCCTCTCGCGATTGCTCTCGGCAGGCCCTCCAGCCATTAGCCGAATAACCACGCCGGCCATATTGGTAAGCACGTAGAAATTTCCGCCGCTGAGCCGAGCATGTCTCAGGGCTCGGCGCATTATCTTTCGGAGCACATAGCCACGCCCTTCGTTCGAAGGAACGACGCCATCGGAAATAAGAAAGGTCGTTGCACGCGCATGGTCCGCGATAATCCTGAGTGATGCTTGGGTCCTCGCGTCGAACTCGCTTGGATCGAAGCCTCTGTGCGCCCCGCTTACTACGTTGCAAAAGATTGCCGCGTTGAGGATGAGGTCTGCAAACAAATCTGTCTCGTAATTCGAAATCACTCCTTGCAGCACTGCCGTCACACGCTCCAGCCCCATGCCCGTGTCAATCGAAGGCTTGGGCAGCGGGTTCAGCTTCCCGCTCGGATCCCGGTCGAACTGCATGAACACCAGATTCCAAATCTCGACATAACGCCCGCAATCACACGGAAACCGGCAATCCACATGACCTTGCTCCGATGCCGCCGGCCCCATATCGTAATGAATCTCGCTGCATGGTCCGCAGGGCCCGGTATCGCCCATTTGCCAGAAGTTATCCTTCAGCCCCATCTCAAAGATTCGATCGTTAGGGACGCCCTGCGCCGCCCACAAGTCGTACGCCTCGACGTCGCGCTCCACGCCGGCTTCGCCTTTGAAGATGGTCGTGTAAAGCTTGTTTTTATCGATCCCGAACCACTGCGGCGAGGTGATCAGTTCCCACGCGTAAGCAATCGCATCCTTCTTGAAGTAATCGCCAAAAGAAAAATTTCCCAGCATCTCGAAGAACGTGTGATGCCGGTTGGTGAACCCCACATTTTCCAGATCGTTATGCTTGCCACCGGCACGCACGCATTTCTGCGACGAAGTTGCGCGGGCGTAATCGCGCTTCTCCAGTCCCAGAAAAACGTCTTTAAACTGGTTCATCCCCGCGTTGGTGAACAGGAGCGTAGGGTCATTCGCCGGCACCAGCGACGACGAATGCACCTCCTTGTGCCCCTTCTGCACAAAAAAGTCGAGGAACTTGCGTCGAATTTCAGAGCCTGTCAGCATTTTCGGTGAACCTTAATTTTAGCATCGGCAAATAGAGCTACTGAGGGCGCAGAGACCGTGGCGGAACATGTGCGGCGGTTCTGCCGTGATCACTGCGCCCTCGTAGTTTCGCAAGCGGTGGGCTATTTCACCGCATCTTCGGTCTTCTCTCCGACTTTCTTCACTTCGTGTCCGGTGGCCACGGTGCCCTTCTTTACGGCGCTGCCGGTCTTCTTGGCGGCGATATCGGTGTCCTTCGCTGTGTCTTTTGCCACCACTTTGGTTTCGTGGCCGGTCTTATCGGCGGCTTTTTCGGTATCTTTGCCGGCGGTCTTGGCTACTTTCTTGGTGGCGTGTCCGGTTTTGTCGGCGGCCGTCTTGGTGGCATCGCCAGTTTTGTCGGCGGCTTTTTCAGTGGCGTGTCCGGTCTTGGTGGCTGCTTTCTTTGTATCGGTGCCGGTATCCTTTGCCGTTTTCTTTACATCCGAGCTTACGTCCTGAGCCAAGGCTAGTGGAACGGCGCTGAGGAGCACGGCTGCGAGAATTGCTTTGTAACTAACTTTCATAGTGCCTCCTGAGGAGCGAAGATAGGGAACGGCAGGAGTATGCAACATCGAGGCGGCATTTGCCAAGCCGCACGAGGTCATACAGTTTCGCTTTCCAGCGACGTCAAGGTTTCTTCATCAACATCCCAACTCTTTAGGATTTTGAAAATCGTTTTTGTCCCGAAGCCGGCGCGCGCCAGTTGCCGGAAAATTCGCGCCGTTGCCTTCTGATCCCTGGGTTTCGCGATGCGTTTCCTCCTCAGATAATCGCGAGCCTGTTTTTCTTCGCTCACCCCGTCGAAAGCCGCATCTACTGCCTTTTCGATTACCTCCGCATGCACGCCCTTTATTTTAAGATCGGTGATCACACGTCTCCGCCCAAATTTTTGATTGTCCCGACGCAGCGAAGAAAAATAGGCCGCATACTGGGAATCGTTCAGGTAGCCGCGATCCTTGAGCCGCCGGATCACCAACTCAATCAGTGTCTGCCCATATTCCGATTCTGCATCTTCCACGCGCGCGCGAAATAAGCGTTTCAACTCCGCGACCGTACGCATGCGCCGCGCCAGCGCGCCTACGGCATATTCATACAGCTCATCTTCGGAATACGACCGCTTCTTCGGTCGTGAGAATGGCATGCGCTAACGATAAACCAAGCAGGGATAAGAAGGTGAAGAGAATGGAATTTAAACGTCCGGCTGCCGGCTTCCGGAAGCCGGAAAGCGAAAGCCGAATCTACCTTCCGCCGAAGCCGGCCGACTGCATCGACTGGCGCGAAATATCGGCAGTCGATGCAATGCCTTGCATGCGCAGTTTGAAGTCGTCGGCGTTCGATGCGTTTTCCAGTGCGGTTTCGTAGGCGACCAATCCTGCCTGGAATAAATCCCACAATGACTGATCAAATGTCTGCATGCCGTATTGCGAAGTGCCCGCCGCAATCGCGTCACGAATCGATCGCGTTTTTTCCGGAACGAGTACGCACTCCCGGATGAAGGCGGTGTTGATCATCACTTCGACCGCAGGCACGCGCCCGTCTGAATCGCAGCGCCGCACCAGTCGCTGACTCACAATGGCGCGCAGAACCGCCGCCAACTGCAGCCGAATCTGCTTCTGCTCAGGCGGCGGGAAAATCGAAATGATACGGTTCACGGTTTCCACTGCATCGAGCGTGTGCAGAGTCGAGAAAACCATGTGGCCAGTTTCAGCGGCATGCAATGCCGTGGAAATCGTTTCCAGATCTCGCATTTCGCCGACCAGGATCACGTCCGGATCCTGACGCAAGGAAGCTCGCAACGCCGCGCTGAATGACGGCGTATCCACGCCGATTTCGCGTTGGTTTACGTATCCTTTTTTGTCACGATGCAGAAATTCGATCGGGTCTTCGATGGTGATGATGTGTTCGGCGCGGCTGGAATTCACCCGATCCACCATGGCGGCCAGCGTTGTCGACTTACCGGAGCCAGTTACGCCCGTCACCAGCACTAGCCCGCGCGGCATCTCGCAAATTTGTTCGACAACTTTTGGCAGAAATAATTCGTCCAGCGCGCGAATCTTGGTGGGAATGACGCGCAGCACCAGCCCAACATTGCCGCGTTGCTGGAAGATATTCACGCGGAAGCGTCCTAGGCCGGCCACGCCGTAGGCCATATCGATTTCCGTGGTCTCTTTGAATTTTTGTTTCTGCCGCGCCGACATCATGCTGAACGCCATAGTCAGCATGTCTTCTGCGCTCACGCGCGGCTGGTCGGTCAATGGCACCAGTTCGCCATCAATGCGCAGGTGAGGATAGTTCCCCACCTTCAAATGCAAATCGGAGGCCTTGCGTTCGGTCGCAATCCGCAGTAGATCATCAATATTCATCGAAGGATATCCCGGGAGGCGCTTCGCCTCACAAGCTTGCCTATGATGAACCGAATCGTCACCTTCCCCAAGATGACCTAGGTAATGAGTCTATTTCGTAGGTGGGCACAGCCTTCAGTGCAGATTAGAAGACGCTCGCCTCATCACATTCGCGGCATTGAATTCGCTCCCGGGATTGCATGGGTGCGACCGGTTGGTAGAGGTTTACCCTCGCCCTGCCATTTTCGGGAGAGCTCCTCGAGTTGATGCAGCACCTTCTGGATATCCTTCATGCGGTCGGTTATCCCGTAAGTGACGGCGGGAGGAATGGTCGGTTCGTAGTGGCGGAAGATAAATCGCGCGTCTTCCAGAGTGCGCAACCTCGCTGTCAGCACCCGTGAAGAGATGCCCTCCACATGCCGCCGGAGCACGCCGAAGCGCATGGGGCCATCGTTACTGAGCGCCCATAGAATGTGCATCGTCCAGGGCCGCGTAAGCAGTTCCAGCAGGCCGCCAATGGCGCAAGGTGACGCTAACTTTGCCGATTTCCGTGAATTGGCCATCTTGTTACTAGGTTACTTTAAAGTGCCTACTATGTAAAGAGCTAATGGTTATTTATTGTAACCATGACAAAGGCCGCGACATCAAACGCACCTGAGAGTCGGAGGTCATTATGAAATTGCTTCGTATTGACTCCAGCGCCCCGCGCAATTTAGCAGAGGCGCACCATTCGCTAGCGCAATGATGCGCGGTTTGGCCGAAAACCGGACGAATCCTGCTTGGATGAAAAGGCCTCTGAACGCTCATTAATTTAGGGAGAAAGAAAATGTCAATCACTAGCTCAACCCCGTCCACGCTCTTGCAGGTGTCTGCTCCTTCAGGAGCAATTGGACCGATCGTCTTCCTGGGCCGTTTGCTGTTCGCCCTCATCTTTCTGATGGCTGGGCCCAGGCACTTTCTAAGTGCTACCGCCGCCTTTGCGGCGTCACAGGGGGTACCATTAGCCTCGGTTGCAGTGCCCATCTCGGGAGTTCTGGCGATCGCCGGTGGTCTCTCCATTCTGCTCGGTTACCGCGCCAGGATCGGCGCCTGGCTCATCGTTCTTTTCCTCGTCTGCGTCACGCCGATGATGCACAACTTCTGGGTAGTTAAGGACCCCATGATGCATCAAATGCAAATCGTCATGTTCATGAAGAACATGTCGATGCTGGGCGGCGCGCTGATCATTTCGCAGGTCGGTTCCGGACCGTGGAGTCTGGATTCGCACCGGAAGTAAGTGCCGCCATTTCCTAGCATTCAAACTTCAACGAATAGAAAAAGGAGAATACCGAATGTCGGATCCAAGCATTAAAGTTTTGCCCAAAGGCCCATACCTGGTTGAGGGAAGGTTTAACCTGCTTGATGCCAGCGGCAACAAAATTGAAGCGGGAGAAAAAATAGCTCTCTGCCGCTGCGGCGCTTCCACGAACAAGCCGTTCTGCGACGGAACCCACAGCAAGATTGGATTCGACGCGGCTGCTGCGGCAGTTCCAGGCAGCGCTGAGTAGCTGTCTCCAGCTTTTGCCGCAGATTGACTTAGTCCGCCTCGAGCTATTTGGTGCGGCAAATAACAAAAGGGACGCGACGAGTCGCGTCCCACAAACTTGCTGCAGCAAGCCTTACACGCCGACGGGCTGCTTGCTGCCCACGGGTACCGGCGTCAGCCATCCGTGGCGATCGTCCTTTTCCCCGCGGACAATGGCATAGAATTCTTTCTGAATCGCCTTGGTGATGGGACCGATTACTCCCTTGCCAACTTTGATCTTATCGACTGAGCGGATGGGCGTGACCTCGGCCGCAGTGCCGGTGAAAAACGCTTCGTCAGCAATGTAAAGCATCTCGCGCGGAATCATCTGTTCGACGATAGGAATGTTGAGATCACGAGCGATTTGCAATACCGAATCGCGGGTGATGCCGGGAAGCACGGAATTGCCGAGCGGCGCCGTGACTAGTTTGTCGCGGTGCACCAGAAATACGTTCTCGCCCGAACCTTCGCTCACATAACCGTTCACATCGAGCGCAATGCCTTCGGCGTAGCCATTCACGATGGCTTCCATCTTGATGAGCTGCGAGTTCATGTAATTCGCGCCCGCCTTGGCCATTGCCGGCAGTGTGTTCGGAGCCAGCCGCGTCCAGGACGAAACGCAAACGTCGCAACCTTCGCTTTCGCCGCCCAGATATTTTCCCCAGGGATAATTGATGATGTAAACCTCGGTCGGCGAGTTGAACGGATTCACTCCCGCCTCGCCGTAGCCACGCAGCACGATAGGGCGCACGTAGCAGGGCCACACGCCATTGCTGCCGACGGTTTCGAGCATCGCCTTCACCAGCTGATCGCGGTTGTAGTCGACGTCAATGCGGTAAACCTTAGCAGAATCGAGCAGGCGCTGGATGTGCTCGTTGGCGCGGAAAATCGCGGGCCGCGAACGCGGCGCGTAGCAGCGGATCCCCTCGAACACCGAGGAGCCATAGTGGACCACGTGTGACATCACGTGAATCGTCGCTTCATCCCAGGGAATCAGTCTTCCGTTATGCCAGATATTTTCCGACTTCTCGATCGCCATGCGGGAACTCCTTCAGCTGTGGTTTTCGTCGCTCATAACGAGGCTGAATTCCTCTGAGGGCACCGCGGGGGACGAGGCATAACCCAACCAGCGTTACAGAACATTATAGCCGACGAGCGATCTGCGACTCCCGGCTGCCCCGAGCGTGGGGAGGGTTGTGTGTTTTACGCCGGAAGCATATCCAGAGTCGCACACAGGAAAGCGAGATCGGCACCTCTGGGCCATGCTCCATCCACAGCGGGGAGGAGTATACTTCGTGAAAGTTTCGAATTCCTCTCGGGGAAAGTGCGATCATGGCGTTGAATGCGGTGGAACAGGTGACAGAACAGGCTCCGGCGGACAGTTTTCAGGTGCTGGAAGAGAAAATTTTCCGTACGATCGAGATGTACAAAGGCGCGCGGCAAGCCCAGGCTGCGGCGGAACGCGATGCCCAGCGCGCCCGGCA
>JBAVGI010000486.1:0-1521 GCA_049684755.1 Candidatus Sulfotelmatobacter sp. | reverse complement strand
CATTTAAGCAATAGCATCGGGAAGGTCGCCAGTCGGCGACTGAATCCCATTTCCCCGAGGTACCGATGCTACAGTCTCTTCTTCCCAAAGCCCATCCCAAGTCTCTCGCACTGCCGTTGCTGGGATCTATTGCTGATGGTTTTGACGATTGGCTCGCGATGAACGGATACACGCGTGGCTCACGCAAGTTCGCGATTCGCATGCTGCCGCACGTGGACGCCGACCTGCGCCGCCGAAAAGTGCGCGCGATCCCCGCACTCACGCACTCGACACTACATGCCAGTTGGCGCCATCTGATGAAGCGGTTCCCCACGAACGCCGGAACCGTCCGTTCGCTGGAGCGCTACTTAACCGCAACTGGCGTGATCACCGCCGATGACGGAGCAGTTGTTCGATCTGCTACCGCGATGCTTAGCGACGAGTACGCCGACTACCTGCGAGACGTACGCGGCTTGGCCGTTTCAAGTCTTACGCACCATCGCCGCGCCTCACGCAGCTTTCTCGATCACCTGGAAGTCCGGCGGATTTCGATAGCCTCCATCCGCCCCCAGGATGTGGAAGGCTACGTCAGCCAAGCAGGCAAGCGTCTCTGCCGGGGCAGTCTCCAGCATGAGATTGCCGCCCTGCGTGGGTTGTTGCGATTCCTCGCCACGGACGGAAGGGCCGCGCCGGGACTCGATAAGCAGATCGACACGCCGCGACTTTATCGGCTTGAGCAACTGCCTCGGGCTTTACCGTGGCCGACAGTGATCGAGCTTCTGAGATCGATCGACGTCACCTCCGCTATTGGTCTGCGCGACTACGCGATATTTATCCTGATCGCAACCTATGGCTTGCGCGCCAGCGAGGTCGTCGCGCTCTCGCTGGATGACGTCGCGTGGCGAAAGGGTGTTCTCCGCATCCATCAACGTAAGACGGCGTCCCCGTTAGAACTCCCGCTGACCAACGAAGTGTCGGCTGCTTTGGTGAAGCATCTGAAGCGCAACACGCCTCCAGCGCCATACCGGAGCATCTTTTTGCGCATGCGTGCTCCTATGGGTCTACTGAAGCCGACCGCCATCACGGAGGCGTTTCAATCCCTCGTCCGCCGTAGCGGCCTGGACATACCATTCGAGGGCCCACATTGTCTTCGCCATTCGTTTGCGGTTCATCTGCTCAAGAACGGTACACCACTCAAAACGATCGGAGACATACTCGGACATCGTACAGCGGAAAGCACGTCGATGTATCTGCGCCTAGCCACCGGCGACCTGCGGGAAGTCTCGCTCGCCGTCCCGGGCAAAGGCAGCGCGGCAAAGGCGGTGCGTCCATGACCGCGACTCCGTCGTTTTCTTCGACACTGGCACCGATCTTTGATCGATACGTCACGCTAAAGCGATCCCTGGGACGCCGTTTCGCGACGGCGACCTGGACATTACAGTCGCTGGATCGCTTTCTTCATGAGCAAGCCGACACGTACAAAGACCTGACTGCTGCCGCTTTTCAGAGTTGGTGCCGAACGCAAGAGCACCTGACTTCGGG
>JBAVGI010000485.1:0-16297 GCA_049684755.1 Candidatus Sulfotelmatobacter sp. | reverse complement strand
AAACGCCGCTGCCGCGCATCTACAACCTCTCCGGCCGCCCGGCTTTAGCGGCCGTTACTTAAACGTTAAGGGGGTGACAGAGTCTCGTTGCAGTTAATGCGACATTTTCTCGTTGCAACAACACGAGAGCGTCGTTTTGCACAACGGCAACATTAGAAATGCGGCGCCCAACCGCCGGGGCCAGTCTCGTCAGGACGCATATAATTGTACGCCGTGAGCCCCGTGCCGAGCGCTCGAATCCGGCGTTTCTTGCTGCGATTGCTGCTAACCGCGCTGCTATCGTTGGCCCTGCTCGTGTTGATCGCCTACTCTTTGGACTACGCTGTTTTTCGTTATCGCGTGGCCGCGAATAAAGGGTTCGGACGAGTCACCGTCACCAGCTACGATGCGGTGCAGCAGAAAAGCGGCAAGACCGTATTCCTGTTCAATCCGCCGCAAGCGCAAACTTGTGTCAACTCGCTCTTCCCCCGCGCCGGTTACGTTCCGTGCTGGTATTTGCAGCGGCATCCCGAGCAGCGTACGGATATCTAGACGGCAGCAATCCGAAAATGCTTTCCAGTTCGGCGCGTCTAATATTTATGACTCAGAGATTTTATGATCAAACTGGTCTATTGCATCACCAAGAAGCCGGGGCTAACTGATAAAGAGTTCTTTCACTACTGGCAGAATATCCACGGTCCCATGGGCGCTCGTATTCCGCACCTGCGCAAACTGACGCAGAGCCATCGCCTTACGCTTTCCGGCGACAGCCGCCCTCCCGACTTCGACGGAATAGCGGAGCTTTGGTTCGATGACATCGACGCTTTACTCGCCGCGCGACAATCGCCAGAATGGAAAGCCTCCAGCGACGACGAAGCGAACTTCATCGATCTCAACAAAGTGGCATACTTCATCTCCCAGGAGTGCATCATTCTACAGCGCAATCCCGAGCCATCTACAGACATTTAACGAGCTGGTTAAATTCCACCACGCCGGTGCATTTCAACCAACTCTAACTACCGCCTGCTCAAAGGGCTACGCGGGCATCGCGAGCCCATCCCGCCTCATCTAACACAGTGAAGAGAGAGAAGAAGGATTGGCAGGAGGTTAAATACTTTTATGAAGCTGTTACAGGGATTCGGAAGCTTGTTCCTGGCAGCGCTTCTATCTGCGCCCGCATGGGCCACTAGTAATTCGCCAACTAGCAATAATGCGAGCTCAAATTCAGCAGTGCCGGGAACTGTAAATTATGTCGAGGGGAAAGTTTTTATCGGAGATCAGCCCCTTAACCACGATTCAATTGGCAAGACGGTCCTCGAAGAGGGCCAGACGGTTAGCACGCAGGCTGGCAAGGTAGAGGTTTTGCTGACCCCCGGCGTGTTCTTGCGCGTCGGCACTGGCAGTTCGGTCACGATGCTGGCAAATAGCTTGACGAATACCGAGCTGAGACTAACCCAAGGCCATGCCATGGTGGAGGTAGATGACATTTATCCGCAGAACAACCTTCGCATGGAAGAGGGTAACGCGACGGCCAGAATGGTGAAGCCCGGACTCTACGACTTCAACTTACGGCAAGATGAAGCCCGCGTGTTCGACGGCCAGGCCATGGTGCAGGATGGTGACAAGAATATCAAACTGAAAGGCGGACACGAATTGCTGGTGGCGGACAATGGCCCGCCTAAATCGGAAAGCTTCAAGAAGAAAACCTACGAAACCGGCGACCTCTATAACTGGAGCAGTCTGCGCTCATCCTATTTGGCAGAAGCGAATGTGGATGAAGCGAATATGATGCTCGACTCTGGCTGGGGCGGCTGGTGGGGTGACCCGTTCTGGGGACCTGGCTGGGGCTGGGGTGGCATGGGTTGGGGCGGGTGGGGTGGCTGGGGCTGGGATCCCTGGTTCTCCGCATATACATTCATGCCCTGGGGCGGAATGGCCTACAGCCCATTCGGCTGGGGATTTTATTCTCCCGGGCTCGTCGGTCGAGCTCCCTTCTACGGCGGACATTTCTATCACACCTTTAACGCTTCCAACGTCCGCGCCTGGGGACCTGGGCAGCACTACGCAACTGCCAAGGGCTACTCTCACGGCTTATACACAGGAGCGGGAGCGACGCGTGGAGCCTTCCACTCCGGGCCGACCATGGCGCGAGCCGGCGGCTTTGGTGGCGGCGTCCGTGGAGGAGGTGGATTTCACGGCGGCGGATTTCACGGCGGCGGCGGTTTCCACGGCGGTGGTTTCAGTGGCGGCGGCTTTCACGGCGGCGGCGGTGGCTTTGGCGGTGGTGGCGGCCACGGACGCTGAAGCGGTTTAGTCGTGAAGCGGTTCTGGGATGGAGCGGGGCGCAATTTGCGCTCCGCTTTTTTTGTTCCGTTTTCCTCTACAATGGCGTTCACTCCGAATCAACCGAGGAACGCTCATGTCCGGCAGGCTTTTCTTTTTACGCGATCTGGCGATTGCACTATTCGTCTCTGCTTTCTTCATTCCCTGCGCTCCTGCTTCGTCATCGAACAACGCGCCGGCTGATTCGGCCAGCCTGCGGCTGCAGAAGGCCTACCGTTTCCAACAGGGCGGCTGGACCTATGTTCATCTGGAAGGCTCGCCCTCCGATATTGGATACCAGCACGGCTATCTGCTGGCTCCTGAGATCGCCGACGCGCTTGAGGCTATCAAGCTTTTCGATACTCACGAAACTCAGCGAGATTGGGAATTCTTCCGCAAGACTGCGCGTGAGATGCTTTGGCCGCACATCGACGCGGAATATCAGCAGGAATTGCAAGGCATCGCCGAGGGCGTGAAGGCGCATGGGGTCGATCTCGACGTGTACGACATCGTCGCGCTGAACGCCTTTGAAGAAGTTCCCGATTATTACGTTCCGTGGTTGAACAAGCGCGAAAAAGCAGCGCGAGCTCCGAGGCTGAAAGCTCCGGGAAATTGCAGCGCATTCATCGCCACCGGCGCTTACACCAGAGATCACCAGATCGTGATCGCGCACAATAATTGGACGAGCTACCTGGCCGGGGAACGCTGGGTGGTGATCTTCGATATCTTGCCGCAGCATGGCCAGCGCATTCTGATGGACGGATTTCCCGGCGTGATCACCAGCGACGACGATTTCGGTGTGAACGGCGCCGGCATCATGATCACCGAAACCACCATTACGCAATTCGAAGGCTGGGACCCGAACGGCAAGCCGGAGTTCATGCGCTCCCGCAAGGCGCTGCAATACGCCGAAAGCATCGACGACTACGTGCGCATTATCAAAGAAGGGAACAACGGCGGATACGCCAACGACTGGCTGATCGGCGACCGCAAGACGGGCGAAATCGCTTATCTCGAACTCGGTTTGAAGAACACGCCTTTGTGGCGAACCAAGGACGGATACTTTGTCAGCTCGAATTTCCCCCGCGATCCGAAGTTGATCCGTGAAGAGACGGACGGATTCGATCCGGGCGATACGTCGTCATCCATGAATGCTCGGCATCTCCGGGCCGACGAAATGGTGCGTCGAGCCAAGGGAACCATCGACGTGCAGACGGCCGAGAATTTTCTGGCCGACCATTTCGATAGTTTTGACAAGAAAGCTCAGCCGGATGAACGCTCTCTCTGCGGCCACGTCGATGCCTCAGCCCGCGGCGTGAAGGAATGGGGCTGGAATGCGTACAACCCCGGTGGCGCAGTACAGGGCAAAGCCACGGACAGCAAAATGGCAGCGACCATGAGTTTCGTGGCCCGAGCCGGACATCCATGCGGCGCGGATTTTGTGGCCGCTGATTTCCTGGAGCAGCATCCGGAATATTCCTGGCAAAAGCCGCTGCTGCACGATATGAAAGCAGGCCCTTGGACGAAATTCCAAGCCGGACAAAAAGCCAACGCGCAGTGAGTTAACGTTCGTGGTGCTTTATGTATTGCGAAGTTGCCGTCAAACACAAAGCAACGATCACCGAGGCAGGACTTCAGGCTGCGGTATGCGGAGGCCAGCTCGGAGTGGCGATTCCTTTGGCGAAAGCGTATGCGCGCAGCGCCGTCTATCGCCTTGTCCCGCCCCTCCACTCGGTTGGCGCCTTTGAAACTGTGAACCGTTGTTTTGTAATCGTGCGCGAAGTTAACTCGCGCTTCAGTACGTACCATGTTGAGGGCAACAGCCCAGCCGTTTCGGTTCCGTCCTTACTGGGAGCGGTGCAGGATTTTTCCGGCTTGCTACTCCCCGTACTACGGGTGGCAGCGAGCGGAGCCGCATATCAAGGAATTTCCTTCACGGTCCAACTTTTCGAAGATAACGCACGGGAGACCGGAATTGCGGGGAAGGTGACTACTCTTGATTCGGTGGTGCGGGAGCGATTCGCGTGGTCTTCGCTACGCTCCAGCGTCATCGCCATCTTAACGAGCTGGTTGCTGATCTGGCAAGGCCTGAAACAAGAACCATGGCTATCCGGCATTTACAGCCTCGGACTCGTGATCGCTGTAACGGCATTGGAGTGTGCCGCTTCCAGCTTTCTGGACCGTGGTAAAATCAAGTGGAAGTTGAAGGAAGCCTAGTATGGGGAAGTCCGGCGTTTTCGGAGGCAGATCGACAAGCTTGCACGAGCGCGTGCGAACCGGTTTAGTGCAGGGATTCAAGGGTTCTTTATCCGACGATCCCATGGGTCTTTCGAATGCGGATCTGCTCATACAGCAAGGTGGCCGCGTAGCAGTAGTAGAGGTGAAGACCGGCGACCCCGAGCTTCCGCTTCCCAGCAGCACCACGGCACAAATGCTTCTGCTGAAGCAGCAGGCGCGGGACAGGTTTCCCGAGGCGGAAGTCAAGGAAGTTCTTCCCGTGCTCATCACGAACTATAACGTGAGCCCCAACGACGAAAAAGAGCTTGAAGGACAGGGAATCAAAGTGCTCCGGATCGGTCCCGCGGGCAGCTATGATGCTGGCGAGTTCTCGCGCCAGGTGGCAAGCCTCACCGGTTTACAAACGGATTTAGTTTGAAAGCCAGGGAAAGTTAACGGACATTTCATACCCGTAAGCCCCTTTCAAGCCATGAAAGAGACCGCCCAGCAATATATTCAGCGGATCAGCGGCTATGCCGAAGGCAAACAGCCGCTAACCGTTCAGGCGAGCACAGGGAAAAAGCTCGAACGACTCATCAAAGGTAAATCCACAGCGAAATTGCGCAAGCGTCCCGCTCCCGGGAAATGGTCGGTCAGCGAGATTCTCGCGCACCTTGCCGACACCGAAATCGTTGGCAGCTTTCGCATGCGCTTGATCCTGGGTGCGCCGGGAACTCCGATCGCCGCCTTCGAACAGGATGCCTGGGTTATCAGCGGCCACTACGAGAAGCGCGATCCCCGTAAATCTCTCGAGCAATTCCGCATGCTGCGTGATGCGAACCTTGCCCTGCTCAAGTCACTTAAGCCTGAACAGTGGAAGCATTTTGGCATGCACGCGGAACGCGGACAGGAAACCATTGAGCACATCGTCCGCATGTTCGCCGGGCACGACATCAATCACCTGCAACAGGTGGAACGCATTCTGGCGGGGGACTGAAAGAGGTTTCCATTTTATTTCTGTTCTTGTTTCGCTCTTCGGGTTCATCCTCGAAACACGTCTGCGCAGAAGAAAATCCGATGGATGACTGCCGAAAATGCGCGCTCAAAGCAGCAGGGAACCGTGCTACCGTCACGTCAGGTTCTGGATCGCATTCCCCACAACCGTGACTGGCAAGGCGTTCCCATGATGACGAAAGCTTGTACCAACAGCAAGTGCCCCGCCTACGCGCACTTTGTTTACACCGTAGCCATGCGTTGCGTGCTTTGCCGGTGCGATCTGAAAAGCGCGCAACGGATCAGCGAAACCGTTGCGGACGTTCGCGATCGAGCGCATCCCGGTGATACAGCCCTGTCGAGAAAATCTGCAGCGTCACACGCGGGACGGTGAAGAGAAATCATGGGGCCCACGTTGTCGCCGCCAAGAAATACCACCGTCGTCTTGATTCAGATCACGTCCCTCATTTCGTTTCCACACGGTCTAACTTATCAATCTCGATCCACTTCGCTTCGCTCCCTGTGCATTAATCAGTCGATTCCGAACTGGCTGCGGCCCTGTGGCAGTCGGAGTAGGTGTCATCTTCTTGACCGCGGTGAGGTATCAGGAACAAGATTCTGGAGCGAGCCCTCATCGAAAAATGGCTGGGGAGCCATATCCCTGGAGCCACCGGTTCTTTTTCCAATTCAAAATGCGTACCCGGTTCCACCTGGGCGAGGAAGCCCGCTATCGAAACAGGATGTGTGACTTGCGCTTCTACTTTCACCCATTGAAAGGAGCCTTTGTCGATCCACATTTTCCCTTCCATACCGGTTAAAGCCTCGGTCTCCATGTTCGGTGGACGATACCCCGGGCGCGGGGTTGCCTGCAGAACATAAACCTCATGGCCGTCCAGGTTCGTTTCGTCGACTACCTTAAACGCGAACGCCTTCGTCATCTGCTCCATCAGTAGATGGTTGCGTCTTCGTTCCTTTTCGTATTTCGCAATGCGCGCTGATCTTTGTCGCGGCGATTCTTTCTTCCGTTCGGAAGCCGTATTTTCCAACTTCTGTTTCTCGGCCGCCGCTTGTGCCGGAACTAACGGTTTGCCGTTGATTGCTACCAGGCGCTGGTAAGGAGAGCCCAGAATCATCATGTCTTCATACGTCCTGCTCCCGCCGCTTCCGCGATCCAGCTCGACGCAATCAAATTCGGGCGCAGCATCCCAGTCCCGCTTATTGGCCTCGACCGAGTGCTGAATAATCGCATCGGCATTGTCCTGACCCATCGCCCATCCGGATGACGCCAGAATCAGCGTGAGCAATAAAACCGGCATCGATCACCACCTCCACAGAAAACGAAACGCACGTGAAGCTGGTTAGACGCCGCCAAACGGAGTGGGGTATATCGTGTCGCGACAAAAGATCAAGTGCGTTCGCCTGCCGGTTGGCACAAAGCGTGAGTTTGTGACAGCATTGGCAAACGTGTAGCCGCCTGATGCATCAACCTACAGTGCCAGATCGTGACGTGGATAAGAGTCAGACCACTACAAGTCATCCCAATCGCGCCCTGCGGTGCCCCGACATTCAGGATTACGGGATCATCGGCAACTGCCGGTCGGCCGCCTTGGTATCAAAATACGGTTCCATAGACTGGCTCTGCTGGCCGCGCTTCGACAAGCCTTCCATTTTTGCTGCACTCCTCGATCGAGAGCGAGGCGGACATTGGCGAATCTCCCCCGCACGCGAAGCTGCGATTGAGCGCCGCTACTTGCCAGATTCCAATGTGCTCGAAACTCGGTTTCACAATGTCTCTGGTAGCGTCATTCTCACTGATGTGATGCCGGGAACAACTCATGCCTATCGCGAGGACATCCTGGTGCCGGATTACGAAATCCTTCGCAGGATTGCTTGCACTGCGGGCGAGTTTGAACTTGAAATTGAATTCAAGCCGATGGCGGACTATGGCAAAGACGAAGTGCAGATTCGTCAGTTCGGAAAATTGGGTCTGCGCTTTTCCGTGGGGCGGGGCGTTTATTTTCTGCGCAGTAGCATTGTCTTGACGATCGCTGACGGAATGGCTCGCGCTCGCGTCTCCATGCGCGCTGGGGAGAGCGTGCGCTTCTCCTTCAGTTACTCCGAACAGGCTCCTGCGGTCCTTCCGCCAGTCGACGCCTCGCTCGATGACCGGATAGACGTTTCCGCAAAAGCCTGGCAAGAATGGAGCAGCCACACCGTCTACGACGGTGAATATCGAGAGACAGTGATGCGCAGCGCGCTCGCACTCAAACTACTCAGCTACGCGCCCTCCGGCGCTATTATCGCCGCAGCCACTACGTCTCTTCCGGAACTGATCGGCGGGGATTTGAACTGGGACTATCGCTACTGCTGGTTGCGCGATGCTTCGTTCACCATCCGGTCGTTGCTGGAGTTGGATTATTGGGATGAGGCGGAAGACTTTCTCGATTGGTTGTTGCATGCGACGCGTCTGACTCAGCCCGAACTGAGAATCCTATATTCGCTATATGGAGATAATGCTCCCGTGGAGCGGCAATTGAATTACTTGAGCGGATACCGCGGCTCGCGGCCAGTTCGCATTGGGAATGCGGCGCGAGATCAACTCCAATTGGACGTTTACGGCGAAGTAATTGACGCGGCCGCACAATTCGCCTTTCACGGCGGCTCGCTTGACCGCGAAATGCAAAAGGTCTTGATCGGCTTCGGAGATTACGTAGCTCAAAATTGGGACCAGCCCGACCAGGGTATTTGGGAGCCGCGGTGCGAACCTCAAAACCATACCCATTCGCGGGTCTTGTGTTGGACCGCCATGGATCGTCTCGTCCGCCTAGGGGAGTGCGGCAAGTTAAGAGGGGCGCCGGTCGACAAGTATAAGGACATCAGCAACACCATCCGGCACCAGATCGAAGCGCGTGCCTGGAATGAACAATTGCAGAGCTATGTCAGCGTGCTTGACGGGGATCAACTGGACTCCAGCCTGCTTCTGCTCTCCTGGTATGGCTTTGCCGAGGCCAGTTCCCCGCGCATGCTCGGCACCTACCGCG
Source organism: Candidatus Sulfotelmatobacter sp. (assembly GCA_049684755.1). Classification (GTDB taxonomy): domain Bacteria; phylum Acidobacteriota; class Terriglobia; order Terriglobales; family Acidobacteriaceae; genus Sulfotelmatobacter. Next base: position 7,745 of record JBAVGI010000485.1, on the reverse strand, counting down.
CTATCCGGAAATATCTGAGTACGCCCGAAGGGCTTCTCTTCCGCTATCAAAGGGCCAATCCGGAAGGAACGTTTGCAATTTGCAGTTTCTGGGAGGTGGAATATCTCGCCTTAGGAGGCGGTTCGCTGGACGCTGCCCGCCAACTCTTCCAGCAATTGACCAAGTATCAAAACGATCTGGGTTTGTACGGCGAAGAAATCGATGCCAAGACCGGCACCGCACTGGGAAATTTTCCCCAGGCATTCACGCACGTGGGCCTCATCGGTGCGGCTCTATCCATCTCTCAACGTGAAAAAGGAGAACAACAACTCGCGCATCGTCCTCCGGCAGCAACCAAACACGCTCCGTCGGAGGGCGCTTCGTGAACTGGACAAGCTGGCTGCTCTCAGGATTTCTCGCTACCATTGCTCTATCCACAATGTTGTCCCTCAGCCAGGGTCTGGGCCTGACCCGAATGAATTTGCCTTACCTCATCGGAACCTTCTTCACTCCACGACGCGAAAAAGCAAAAGTCTACGGGTTCCTGATCCATCTGGTCATCGGTTTGTTTTTTTCCATTTTTTACGTGCTGGTGTTTGAGTCGCGGCATATGGTCAATTGGTGGTTTGGCGCCCTGCTTGGACTGGCGCACGCGCTGACCGTTTTGACCGTAGGAATGTCGTTGATGCCCGGAATCCATCCGCGGATGGCCAGCGAACAGCATGGTCTCAATGTAAACCGCCAACTTGAGCCGCCGGGATTCATGGCGTTGAACTACGGAATACGCACACCGGTTTCAGTCTTCCTCGCACATGCCGCATTCGGGGCAATACTGGGATCGCTCTACCATCTCAGCCGGTAGTTTCGCTCCGGATGCGCACGGTTCACTGTTCCATCTACGCTTTATCCGCAGCCAGCTTTGAGAGAGCGGCATTGCAGCGGGAAATTTCTCCGGAAATAAAATCTGGCTGCGCCGCATCGAATTGCGCCAGCGGCGCTTTTTCCTTCAGCAGCAACCATGTGTCCAGACTCTTCTGGTACCAGGAACGAGCTTCGCGCCAGCTCGCAATTTTGGCCGTCTTCGACTGGCCACGTGCCTGCGCCTGACGCGAGTAAGTTTCCGCCAGCGCCGAACGTGCGTATGCCAGGTCGGAAGGCTTAAATGCAGTGTCGCCGCGATCGGCGGCCACCAACGCTTCAAGAATTCGAACTGCCTCGCCTGCTGCTTGAACGCCTTGTTTCGCTTTGCCCTCCGCAGCAAGCGCCTTTCCCACGCTCATGTAGCATTTGCCGAGGTAACGCATGGCGAGGACATCGTGGGGATCGGCCAGGGTCAGTTTTCGGTATCCTGCGAGCGCGGCCTGAAGGTGGGGCAATGCCTGCGCCGGAAGGCTCTTCTCCGCCAGGTAATATCCAGTCCAATATTCATTTTCCAAAACGAATTGTTGAAGTCTGGCGTTCTGCGGGTCGGCCTCTACTTGCGGAACCAGGATGTCATGGGCCTTCCCTTGAAGGGAAATCGCTGCATCCAGATCGCCCTTCAAGTACTCCACTCCTGCCATATAGCCATACACGCCGGCAAGTCTGGTTTGAACGCCCACTCTGAAAGCTGGCGAGCCGCCGGTAATAGCTTCGCGAATCGTGGCCGACTTGCGGTAATAGTCCAGTGCACCCGCGACGTCACCCATATCACCCAGACACTGGGCCATCGCAAAACAAACTCCGGCAAAAGTATCTTGCGCTTTTGGATCATCTTTCTGGTCAGCCGCCAACTTCTCCGTGATCGGATATGCCCGCCGGAGTGCATCGAAAGCCGCCGGAAAACTGTTGGCGGCTCTGAGGGCAAATCCTAGCCTTACGTAGACAGCCGCCAACGCAGCGCGATCCTCGGCCGATCCCCTTTGATCGCCCGCCAGCTTCAGCCGGATCTGTAAAGCTTTGCGATAGCTTTCCGTGGCTCCCGCGGTATCCCCGAGATTTGCGTAGTAGGGATTTCCCTGAACGTCTCCGACTCTCTCATACGCCGAGGCCAACTCGCGCTGCAGTCCCGGCGTGCCGGACGACTCGTGCGAAAGGCTGTCCAGATATTGCAGCCCCCGGTCCACGAGCAGCTTTCGCGCCGCCGTCGATCCCGGCAAATCGCGGATGCTGTCGTGAATATCGAACAACAGGGAATTCGCCAGTTTACGCACGTCATTAAAACGCCGCTCCGCAATACGGGCTTCGCGCACAATGGCCACCGCCCCGGCCAGCATAACCAGAGCAAAAAACGCAATCACCGCAAGAGAAAGTTTATGGCGCTTGATGAACTTGCCACTGCGGTAGCTGAATGTTCCGCGCCGCGCCGACACTGGTAAACCGAGGCTGTAGCACCTCAGATCTTCCGCAAAATCCTGCGCCGACCCGTAGCGCAATTGAGGCTCCTTGCGCAAGGCCTTCAGCAGTATCTGATCCAGATCACCGGCCAGCTTGCGCCGCAACTTTTCCGGAGTTGTATTCCGGCAACTGCTTACCTTTTGCGGTGTTGCCTTTGACAACAGATGCTTACCGAAGTGGATCCTACCTTCCTCGCTTTGTCGGTCGTCGCTCCGAGCGTCGATCATCTGACTCCGTGTGCTCTGTCCTGATCGTCCGATCACCGTGCTCGGCTTCTCCGGCTCGACTTCACAAATAGCATGCGCCAGGTCGTAAGAAGAGCTGGTGTGCAGGACGTAAGGCGAGCAGCCAGTCAGCAATTTGTAGAGAACCATTCCCAGGGAGTAGACGTCGCTCGCCGTGGTAATCACGTCGCTGCGAAGCTGCTCGGGACTGGCAAATTGCGGCGTCAACATCCGCTGTACAGTTACCGTGGGTTCGGCTCCGGGAGAATAGGCTTCGGCGCTGAGAATAGTTGCAATACCAAAATCGAGCAGCTTGGGAACGCCTTCGGCGGTCACGAGGATATTGCTGGGTTTAATATCCCGGTGCACCACCAAACGCTGGTGGGCGTACTGCACCGCGGAACAGACACTCCGGAAAAGATTGATCCGCGCGTCCACTGGCAGCCTGCTCTGATCGCAATATTCATCGATGGGCTGGCCTTCCACCAGTTCCATGACAAAGTAGGGATAACCCTCATCCGTCGTGCCGCCGTCGAGCAGGCGGGCGATGTTCTCATGCTCAAAACCGGCTAGAATCTGGCGCTCTTTGCGGAACCGCTCGTAGCCAGACTCCGTGTCCAGGCCTTGCCGCACCAGTTTGATGGCGACTTGCTTTTCGTACGCATCATCCGCTCGAACTGCGCGGTACACATCGCCCATTCCTCCTGCGCCCAACTTGTCCAGGATGCGGTACTGCGCGATCCGCACGCCGATCATCTTGTCGGCTCGCTTGCGCTCTCGCGTGCGTAGATCCTCAGCCAGGCTGCGGGCTACAACCTCAAGCGCTGGCGCTTCAAAGACCTGTTCCGAACGCTGCGCGTACTTCAGCAGCGACTCCACTTCTACCCGCAGGCTTTGATCCTGGCCACACGCCTGCTCCAGGAAGAGACTCCGCTGGCTTCCATCGCACTGCAGTGCGGAGTGGTAAATGCGCTCCACGTCCTGCCAGCGTTCAGGCTCCATCGCTCGCGCCTCCATCGAGTTCGCGCAGCAGCCACGCCCGCGCCAGGCTCCAGTCCCGCATCACCGTTTCAGGAGAGATCTGCAACACCTCCGCCGTTTCATCCACGGTCATCCCGCCGAAAAATCGCAGTTCCACAACTTTGCTTTTTCTTGCATCAGTGGCACCCAACTGGGTCAGCGCATCTTCCAACGCCACCAGGTCGATTGCCGGTTCTGCAGAGATCGAGAGCGCCTCATCCAGTGGAACGTGCTGCGCGCCCGCGCCGCGCTTCTGGTAACCATGGGAGCGGGCAAAATCGGTGAGGATTCGCCGCATCATTTGTGCCGATACCGCAAAAAAATGCGCCCGGTCTTGCCACTCCACTTCCTTCACCTTGACCAGCCGCAAATAGACTTCATTGATCAGAGCCGTTGTCTGCAGCGTGTGCCCGTCTCTTTCGCGGGCCATATAGTGCTTCGCCATCCGGTGCAGTTCCTCGTACACCACCGGCGTCAGGCGGTTCAGTGCGAGCTGATCCCCGCTCCGCCAATCCTGCAGAAGCTGAGTAATTTCAGAGGAAGAAGCCCTGGTCATGGGACGGGAGTCCTTGGTCGTGTGGGGAAGGATTTTGACGCGAACGACCCGTCAAATTTGAGCCCAGAGCTTACCACAAAGATCCTCGCCGTTCCACACGATTTCGGAGCCAGGTATTGCCCTAAGGTTTCATTTTTTCTCACCAGGCTGACAGTTTTTCCCAGATTTTCCCGCTGATACTAGTAGGAGTTCCTGGGGGGCGCGGCGATAGCTGGCGTCAGGTTCACGAGTCGCTTTCGAACCTGAGAAGAAATATGCGAGTCCGAACCTGGGAGTTGCTCCTTGCTGGTTCTTCGCCACGGGACTGCGTGTTGGGCCTTGGGTGGAGAACTAAACTTACGAGGAGAACCGTCGGGGGGCGGTTCTCCGCGTCTGTAGGGCAATATCGAGTTCCGCCTCAGTTTATAGCCCGGGTGAGCCCATCAGGCTGTAAATCAAAACCAATAGCACGATCACCGTGATTACCACGTACATCCGGTCGTGCTCCTCGGCAAATCCAAAGATTGAGAACGCCACCCGCGCCACCGGTGTTGCAATAAGCAACAGCAGTCCTAACTGGATAATGCCTTTGCCTCGATGCGCCAAAGCCTCACGCACGATGCCTCCGACTCCGCGAAAGTCTGCGGGCTCGCCGCGGAACACGCGATAATCGACGCGGGTATGACCATGCCGGACCAGATACACAGCCCCGCCAACCAGCACTACAGCTGCCGACAGCAACACGCCGGCGCGCAGCAGTTGCCCAATCAAAATTTCCATACGGTGATCGGTCCAACCTTGTTCCCGGCTTTGTTCTTGGGCCATTCTCAGATCCTTCCCGTAATCCCCTTGTAGAGCATCTCGCTTCCGAGCGCCACAATCACCACACTGAATATTCGCCGCAACCATTTCGGGTGCACCTTGACCAGCACCCGCGTGCCCAGCAGCGATCCGGCAAGAACTCCCAGCATCACCGGCATGGAAAGCCCGGGATCAATATATCCGCGGGATAAATAAATTCCCGCGCTGGCCGCGGCCGTAACCCCGATCATGAAGTTGCTGGTTGTAGTTGAAACCTTGAACGGAATTCTCATCGCCAGGTCCATCGCCAGAACCTTCATTGCGCCCGAGCCAATTCCCAGCAATCCGGATAAGGTCCCGGCGCCAAACATCAGACCCCAACCTAGCGGTACGCGGCGCACGTGGTATTTTCGAATGCCGCCGCCTTCCGGGAAACTTCCATTTAGCCGCAATCGCGTGGCCAGCGCGTCCGGCGAGTCGTCCCGGGCGTCCTTCACACGGGGACTCCAGGAGAGAAATGCTGAACTGATCAGCACTAGTCCAAAAACGATGGAGACTGCGCCGGTGGAGATATGCGTCGCTAAAGTTGCGCCCGCAATTGCGCCAAGAGTGGTCGCGATCTCGAGAAACATTCCGATCCTGATGTTCGATATACCTTCCCTCACATAGGCTGCCGCCGCGCCAGAAGAGGTGGCGATTACCGACACCAGGGACGCCCCGATGGCGTAGCGGATGTCCACACCCAGAAGCAGGCTGAGCATGGGGACAATAACCACGCCGCCACCTAGTCCGGTTAGCGCTCCCAGGAAACCGGCGACCAGCGAACCTGCCCCTACAATCAAGCTAAACTCGAGAACACTCATCAACTTTCCTTGCGCTTCCGAGATGTACAGCCGCGCGCCGGTTGCCGGTTTGTCGCTGCCTGAATCAGCTAATCGGTTTTCCGCTTTTCTGTTGAATCTTAAATGGATGTGGGTCGGTTTTTCTTATTTGCCAATAAAGATTTGTCAATGGCTAACCAAAACGGCAGTACAATAATCAAAGTACGATGTGGGGTGAACGCATGGCGCCTGCGTGGCGCATTTCGAGGAGCGTGTACGGCCCGATCACGTACCGCGCCGCAATCATGTGTGTCGCTGCGCTCAGCATGGTATGGGCCCGCAGTGTTCCTACGCATTTTGCGCATAGCTCCGATAGCCTTACTTTCCACACCGCAGCCGACCACGACCATCGACAATGTTTTGATCACGAAGACTCTCAGTTGGCGAGTGCTCCGAGCGGTCCGCGAATTGCTCCGCCGCCGGCCGTTTCGTCTCATGCCATTTATGCTGTAGCTACTTTTATCGAACTCGAAAACGACGGTTGGCATTACAACCGTCCTCCTCCGATTAACTGATCCTTCCGCTTCTTCCTTGGCGCGTTGCTCACCTCGGCTAGTGCCAGCAGCAATATTCCACTCATAGAAGCCAATAGTTCTGGAGGAAATGTACCATGCTCGAGCAAGAGGATAAGAACTGGAAAGAATTGTGCAGCGCCGCCATCGAGGCCAGAGATCCCGACAAATTACTGGAGATCGTTCAGCGACTCAACAACGCTCTTAAGCGCGAAGAGCAGGTCAGCGATTCGCAAGAAAACCGCATTGGCAGAACTTTCGAGGAGGCTCAATGTTAAGCGCCGATGCTCCCGAGCACCGAATTACGCCTCGGTGGATCCGCGTCCCGGAGCCGAGCGCAGTTCGAACCACGCTTCGGATGGAGCCAAATTCGCGGCGCTTCGTGCTGTTCGCCGCACTCGGGGTGGGGGTTGTTTCTTTTCTCGCGACCGAACTGATGCACTCCCTGCTCGTGCCCGATATCGGACCGCATCCCGAAAGACTTCTCGCCGAGGGGTTATCCGCTTTGGTGGTCAGCTGCCTGGTGGCGAAGTTAGTCCACATGAGCCGCGAACGTCACCGCCTCGTCCTGGCGCGCATGCAGGTGATTGCGGAAATGAATCATCACATCCGGAACGCGCTGAGTCCCGTGGCTCTTTCGCTGGACGCGACCGGCAATCAGGCTCTCAATCGCGTCATCGTCGAAGCCGTCGACCGCATCGATTGGGCTCTCCGCGAAATATTGCCGCGCGAACTGCCGTTAGGCGAGGGCCAAAGAGATCAGCTCGGATATTTTCAAAGACGAAGGAGCAAGGCCCGATGAGCGATATAAGAGTTCTTTGCGTTGAGAATCACCCTGAGTACATGGGCGAGCTGAAATTCATGCTGGAAACCGCCGGCTACGAGGTTATCGCCGCAACTCGCGCAGATCAGGCTCTACATCTGCTGAAAACTCGACGGGTTGATGGCGTGCTTCTCGAGTACGATCTGCCGGATGCCACCGGCGCTGCCCTGCGGGCAGATATAAATCGCATCAACCCCGGCGTTCCAGTGCTGCTGTTTGATGGTGTGGGCAGCCAGACGCCGTCTCTACTTCGCTTTTTCGATTCGTATCTGCGGAGTTCCCACGCGCCTGAATTTGCGTTGCAGGATCTTGAAGCGTAAACAGATATTCGCGACAATACCTATGAAGTTTGCAGCCGATTCATGCTCAATCCTGCTGTCCGAAACTGCAACTTTTGGCATCTTTATGTGTTTATGAGAGGTATCGAGAGATAAAAAGCATGGACATAAGAACGTTTTCACGTCCCCGAAGCTGTGCACAATCAGGAGAACCTATGAAATCCAAATGGATTGGGAAATTATTCCCCGGAGTTGTTGCCAGTGTATTGTCGTTCGTGATGCTCGCAGGCTGCCTGCTGGCCGCACCGGCTTGGGC
>JBAVGI010000484.1:0-1641 GCA_049684755.1 Candidatus Sulfotelmatobacter sp. | reverse complement strand
CACCGATTCGACCGGCGGGGTTGCCGCCGGCCGCGCGCGCTTGAGGATATTTGCGATACGCAGCGACAACTCGCGCGGCTCGAACGGCTTCGACAGATAATCGTCGGCGCCCATCTCAAGGCCCTTGATGCGGCTCTCGGCGGCGTCGCGCGCGGTCAGCATCAGGATCGGCACGCTCGACGTGCCACGCAACGATTTGGCGAAGTCGAAGCCGTTCTCGCCCGGCATCATCACGTCGAGAATAAGCAGATCGAAGCTCAGCCCGTTGAGCTTAGCGCGTGCGTCGGCGGCGGTCTCGGCGGTGGTGACGCGATAGCCCTCGCCCGACAGAAAGCGTGACAGCAGGTCGCGGATGCGGCGGTCGTCGTCGACCACGAGTAAATGCGGCGCATCGTCGGATAGCGTTGCGGGCAGCATCATCGATCTAAACCCCGTTCATTCCCGCAAGCGGGAATCCAGAGCTGCAATTGCGGTGCGAACCAATCCTGGGTCCCCGCCTCCGCAGGGACGAACGGATAAATGTTCGCGCTCATAACATGCCTCAGCCTCGGCTTTTCAATCGCTCAGAGCGCGCGATCAGGCGCAGCACGCCATCGCGATTGTCGGAATCGATCATGGCGGTAAGGAAGCGCCGCGCCACGTCGTGGGCGCCGGGGCCGAGTTCGGCGAAGGCGCGGGTGATGCGTTGCGTCTGCAGACCGGCAAGCTTGAGCGCCAGCCCCTCGCCCTTCGGCGTCACAAACAGCAGCCGCTGCCGGCGGTCCTGCGCGCCTTCCTTCTGCACCACGTAGCCCTGATCGATCATTTGCTTGAGCACGCGGCCGAGCGACTGCTTGGTGATGTTGAGGATCTCCAGTAGGTCGGCGACCTTCATGCCGGGATTGCGGTTGACGAAATGCAGCACGCGGTGGTGCGCTCGCCCGAAGCCGAGCTTGGCCAGCACTTCGTCAGCGTCACCGACGAAGTCACGGTACGCGAAGAACAGGAGTTCGATGAGGTCCCAGCAGGGCTCAGCATCCGGCACAGGACGCTCGGCAGCCGCCGCGGCGCGAGATTTGGCTGAGGTGGTGACGCCGATGTCCGCCATTATGTCAGCACTATTGACATATTTTGGGTTGGTTGTTAACCTAGAGACGCGTTATCACGTTGGCAACTCGCCCGCCCAACCCGGCAACCCCTGCTCGCACGGGCGGTTGAGACCATACCGGGAGTCCCGGCTCGACGCAAAAGCGGCCCGACCTTGGCATCCCGCACGCTGGGTTCCTGAGGTGGCGCAAAGATCGGGCGGCTCCGCGAGGGAGAAATGCCATGGCCGTGCCTTTTGACCAACGTTCCGACGTCATCTGGTTCGATGGCAGGCTCATCCCAACGGCGGATTGCAAGATCAGCGTGCTGACGCATGGTTTGCACTATGGGAGCTGCGTGTTCGAGGGCGAACGCGCCTATGGCGGCGAAATTTTTGAGGGAACCGCCCACACCGAACGGCTCAAACGCTCCGCCAAAGTACTCGATTTTGAGATTTCCTATAGTGTCGCCGAGATCGACGCTGCCAAACGCCTCGTTCTGGAAAGAAACAACCAGAAGGAGGCCTATGTGCGGCCGATCGCTTGGCGCGGCTCGGAGGCTTTGGGTGTTTCGGCG
>JBAVGI010000483.1:0-29399 GCA_049684755.1 Candidatus Sulfotelmatobacter sp. | reverse complement strand
GAGATCTCACATCGCAGTTAAGGTTTATCCAACCGGACGATGGCAATAAGGACGATAAGACGGTGGTTGACTTGCCGCTGGCAAAGCCGGTCCCGGCGGGCGGATATGTTCAGTTCAAGATTTCTTTTCAGACCAAGTTTCCCGAGACGCAGGCGCGCTCCGGTTGGAAGCGCGATTTCGTGTTGGGCGGGCAATGGTTTCCGAAGGTTGGCGTTTGGTGGCATGGAGCCTGGAATTGTCATCAGTATCACGCGATGACGGAGTTCTTTGCTGACTTCGGAGTGTATGACGTCAAGCTGACGGTGCCGCAATATGAAGTGGTCGGGGCGAGCGGCGTGAAAGTTGGAGAAGTAGAGAACTCTGACAAGACGAAAACGGTCACTTATCACGGCGACGACATTCATGATTTCGCGTGGACGGCCAGCCCGCGTTACAAGGTAAAAGAAGACGGCGTCTTCCAGGGGCAGATGGGGCCGGTGCAAATGCGCATCCTGATGCAGCCCGCGCACTGGAGCCAGGTGGGGCGGCACGAAAAAATTCTGAAAGAGTCGCTGGAGCATTTTGAAAATTGGTACGGGCCGTATCCCTACAAGACGATCACGCTGGTCGACCCCGAACCGGATTCGGCGGCGGGCGGAATGGAATATCCCACCTTTATTACCGGCGACACCAGCTGGTTCATGCCGGAAGGATTGCGCTTGCCCGAGGTCGTAGTGGAACACGAATTCGGGCACCAATATTGGTATGGCATGGTGGCGACCAATGAATTTGAAGATGCGTGGATGGACGAGGGGATTAACAGCTACACGGAAGTGAAAGTACTGGATTCGATTCTGGGAAAGAACACTTCGATTTTGAATTTGGCTGGCGCCACCATGGGCGAGCGCGAAGAGCAACGGCTCATGTATATGGGCGCGGCCGACATCGATCCCATCGCACAAAAGGCCTACGACTATTACAGCTACAACTCTTATGGCGGTGTCACGTATGGTAAGACCGCGAGCGTGCTGCTGACACTCGAAGGCATCATCGGCGAAGACACCATGGCCAAGGCGATGCACGTCTATTTCATGAAGTATCGCTTCACCCACCCCACCAAGGAAGACTTCCTGAAAACGATTGAAGATGTTTCCGGTAAGAATCTGCGCTGGTATTTCGATCAGGCGATCTATGGCTCGCAGGTGATGGATTACAAGGTGCTGAAGATTGAATCCTTCCCGGTGAACTGGTACGAAGAGAAGAAGAGCGCGTCAAAAAAGGACGACAAGAATACCGTCTATCGCTCCTACGTCTGGCTGCAGCGCAAGGGAGATTTTGTCATGCCGGTGGATGTGGAGATCAAATTCGATAACGGCGAGAAAATCCGCGAGCACTGGGATGGGGTGAGCCGCTGGACGAAGTTTATGTACGAGAAGAAAGCCAAAGTGGAGTCGGCGGAGATTGATCCGGATCACAAAATCCAGATTGATCGCAACGATTTCAATAACAGCTACACGGCGGAAGAGCACAGAAAGCCGGCGCGTAAGCTGGGGAATTATTGGCTGTTTATGACGCAATGGCTGGGGCAGGCGCTGGCGTGGTGGGCGATTTAGAACGGGTTTCAGCATGCAAGCGGGTGACAAGAATTGAGGCGGGGACGCATGGTAGAGCAACAAGGTTTGTTAAGCGGCGGCTGGGATCGGGTAACGAGCAACAAGCGCTACATTGTCTGGTTCTATGTGCTGAATCTTGTGCTGGCGTGGCTGGGCGCAGCTGCGTTCAGCAATCAACTGCACGATTATCTCGACCACAGCCTGCTGTCAGAACGCCTGGTACACGGCTTCGATGTTGGAGTGTTGGTCGAGATGTTTATGCGGCCGGAGTTTGGTACTACTCACGCCGCTAGCGTTTCGGGGCTGCATTTTGCTTTGATCTTCTTCTTCGCCGCCGCGCTGTTTTTGCCTGGGGTGCTGCAAGGCTATGCCTCTACCTATCATTTGCCGCGAGAGGATTTTTTCCGCGTCTGCGGACGAAGCTTGTGGAGATTTATTCGCCTGTTGATTGTGGCTGGCATCGTGATGGGAGTGGCGGCCGGAGCGCTGTTCGGCCTTCATACCGTTGTCGAAAAAAAAGCCCTGGAGAGCACGCACGAGCTGCTTTTGTTTGAAGTTCGCGTGGTCGACATGGTGATTATCTTTCTGGTGATGACGGCATTGCGCATCTGGTTTGATCTGGCGGAAACCGACATCGTGCTCAGCGATCAACGCGCGGTGCGAAGATCGATTGGAACGGGTTTCCGTCATATGTGGCGGGATCTGGGACGGCTGGCCGGAAGCTATGTGGTGACCACGATTGTAGCGGCGATCGTGCTCGTGGTTGGGCTCTGGGCGTGGATGAAGCTGGTTCCGCCGGCCAGCGTGCTCGGAGCATTTTTTCTCAGCCAGTTCATTCTGCTCCTGTTGTTGATTCCGCGCTTCTGGCAGCGCGGAGTGGCTGTTACCTACTACTTGCAGAATATGGTCGAGCCGGTTGTGATCCAGCCGATCACGCCAGCGCCAGTTGCGCCGCCGGTGAGCGAGAAAAGTTCTGCGCCGGTCATCTCCCCGCCGCCGGAGCCGCAAGGGGCGTAGCTTCCGAGGGATCGTCGTATAGTGATCGTCTTAATTAATGATCGTTTGATCCCGATCAGATTATGACGATTGTGATGCCGCGATTGCCGCGGCCGAGATCGGGATCGTTCTTCAGGCCGTTATTGGATTGCAGAAGTTTCCAGGTCGTTTCATCCGACTTCGACCAGTTTTCGCCGAAGATGCAGCCCCGAATCTGGCCGCTTTGAAACATCTCGAATAAGCGTTTTTGCACCGCGATGCGAATGTCGCCGCCCGTCCCGGTTGAACCGTAACCGTGAACCAGTTTAAGAATCGTTAGTTTATTTTGGCGTGCCAAGGCAAGTTCGCGGTCCATGCGCTGGAGGGCTTCGGGAACCTCGGGCATGTCGGATTTGAGGTTTAAGGTTTTGATGGAGCGTTCCTTAAGCGGCTATTTTCCGTTTGGAATCCATTGCCGATAAATCGGGCTGGCATCGTGCAAATTGCCGGACCTTGCCCTGCTGTACACCCGAGGGCGGCTGTCCCCCCCATTGTTCTTTGCCGAATCTTGCCGCTTACTTCTTCCGGCTCCTGATGGCTTCTCGGGCTTCTTTATCCGCCGTGCGGCGGCGTTCGGTTTCGCGTTTGTCCCAGAGTTGTTTTCCTTTGGCTAAAGCGAGTTCAACTTTCACTTTGCCGTTTTTGAAGTACATGCGGACGGGGATCAGCGTCAGTCCTTTTTGCTGCGTTTTGCCGATCAGCTTGCGGATTTCTTCTTTGTGCATGAGCAGCTTGCGAGTGCGCAGCGGGGCGTGGTTGTGAATGTTCCCATGCTCGTAGGGGCCGATATGGGCATTCAAGAGCCAGAGTTCGCCGTCTTTGACCAAGCCGTAAGCGTCTTTCAGGTTGGCCAGGCCGCCGCGGACCGATTTGGCCTCGGTTCCGGTTAAAACCACGCCACACTCAAATTTTTCCAGCAAGAAGTAGTTATGGGAAGCGATCCTATTAACGGCAGCGTCCCGCTGGCCGGAGGCCGTAGGATCGCGCCGGGGGGTTTTCTCGGGGCTGGGTTTGGTCTGGTGTGTGGATTGTCGCGGCATGGTCAGGGTAGTGGCTTTATCTTAGCGCGAAATAAGGCCCGCGAAATATGGTGTCCGGCTTCCGGACACAGGATTCCGGGCCGCACTGGCCGTCCCTACCCACTGGGGCTAAGACCAAAGAGTATAACTGCCGTGCGTGCAATGAGATGGGGAGGCGCGAAGGCCGATGCTATAATCGCTGCAAAAGCATCATTTTTTGTACTTCGAGCAGGTCGCTGGAAACGAACTGTCGGGGCAATCACTGCCTGCCCCGGGATGATTTCCGGCAAAGATTTTGAGACGAGGACTGTCGAATGAAACGTCTGATGCCTGCGGCGGTTGCGCTGCTGGTTCTGGTTATCATACTCCCCGCGATTGCCGATAAGGCCAAGACGCTTTACGATAAGGCCCAGGACGCCGAGGCGCGCCAGAACTACGAAGCCGCTTACGATCTCTACAAGCAGGCTTATGACTTGAAACCGAAAGATTTGCGCTACCGTGCTTCGTTCGAGCGCATGCGCTTCAAGACTGCCGCCACGCTTGTCCATCAGGGTCAGGTGCTCCGCGACCAGGGCAAACTCCAGGAAGCGCTGGCTGACTTTCAAAAAGCGGCCCTCATCGATCCCTCGTTGTTCAGTGCTCAGCAAGAGTTGAAAAAAACTCTGCAGATGATCAATGACAAGGAGAACCCTCCGCCGCAAGCCGCAGGTCCTCCGGGCAGCCTGCAACGGAAGATCAGTGAAGCAGGCGGTCCAGTAGAGTTAGCTCCCATCTCGAATACCCCCCTCACAATCAAGGCCACGGACGATAGCAAAGTGATTTATGAGACCATCGGCAAAATTGCCGGAATCAACGTGCTGTTTGATCCGGATTACACTTCCCGCCGGATTAAGGTCGAGTTGAATGGTGTGACGCTGCAAGAAGCACTGGAGATTACGGCGCTGGAGTCGAAAACCTTCTGGCGGCCGGTGACTTTAAATACGATTTTTGTGGCCCAGGACAATCCCGCGAAACGCAAGGAGTTGGAACAGAGCGTCCTGAAAACTTTTTACCTGCAGAATCTTTCGCAGCCCACCGAGTTACAAGACGTAGTGAACGCGATTCGCGCCGTTCTGGATGTGCAGAGGGTGCAACAGTTGCTGTCGCAGAATGCGCTGGTGGTTCGCGGCACGCCCGATCAGATCGCCCTAGCGGAAAAGTTGGTTGAGGATTTGGATAAGGCGCGTCCCGAGGTGATCGTCGACATCGCAGTTTTGCAGGTGAGCAAAGACAAATCGCGTACCTTGGGATTGAGCCCGCCGACCAGCGCGACGGTTACGTTGCAAAGCAATATCAATACCGCCGCTCCGGTTACCACGACCAACGGGATAACTTCGCCGACGACCGGCGCCGTCGGCCCCACCGGACTCGAGCTGAATACACTCGGCAGCTTGAACGCGACCGATTTTCAAGTTTCGATTGGATCGGCAAACCTATCGGCCTTGATGGGCGATACCGACACCAAGATGTTGCAGAACCCGCAGGTGCGCGCGCTGGATAATCAGAAGGCGACGCTCAAGATCGGCGAACGGGTGCCGGTAGCCACCGGGTCGTTCCAGCCCGGAATCGGCGGCGTCGGTATCAACCCGCTGGTCAACACCCAGTTCCAATATCTCGATGTCGGCGTGAACATCGATGTCACACCCCACGTGCATTCGGACCGGGAAGTGACTTTGAAGATCACCATGGAAATCTCTTCGGTGGTCGGCCAGTCCAGCATCGGCGGCATCAGCCAGCCCATCATCGGCCAGAAAAAAGTGGAGCACGAGATCCGCCTGAAGGATGGGGAATCGAGCCTGATTGGCGGAATCATGGACGATTCGCAGACCAAGGCACTCACTGGCATTCCTGGATTGGCGCAGATTCCGATCCTCAAATATCTTTTTGGCCAGGTAACCCAGGATAACGAGCAGGACGAGACTATCTTCGCCATCACGCCCCACATTATTCGTGGAACCAGTTTGAGCGAACTGAACCAGCGGGCTATCGATATTGGGACCGCCAATGTGGTTCAACTGCGCGAAGTGAACCATCCGACGGCTGCTACACCTGCGGGACAAGGATCGCCGAATCAGACGCCTGCGATGCCGGCGCCAGGAAATCAAAATCCACAGCAATCTAACCCCGCGCCCGGTACGCAGGGAAGTGCGAATTTCCTTTTTGATCCGGGGCAAATTACGGTTAAGAAGGGGAACACGTTCGTTGTGAATCTATTAATGTCCGGGGCGCAGAACGTGTACTCCGTGCCCGTGCAGATGAATTACGATCCGTCAAAGCTGCAGTTGGTGAACGTTTCCAATGGCGGATTCCTCTCCCAGGATGGGCAGGCGGTTGCCTTGGTGAAGCGCGAAGATCCTGCCGGAACCTTGCAGATCACGGCTGCTAGGCCGCCTGGGGCGGGTGGAGTTTCCGGGCAGGGAGCCGTGCTCACTCTGACATTTGAGGCGAAAGCGGAAGGACAAACTCCGCTGACCATCACCCGGGGTGGAGCGCGCGATCCGGGCTTGCAGGCCATTACCGTAAACGGCGCACAAGCGTCGGTCACTGTCCAATAGCCGCTTTGGTAAAAGCAATTTTTGAAGAGTAGGAAGATGAAGCTAAGTAGATTCTGCAGGAGCATAAGGACGAAGCCGGAACAAGGGTTCACGCTCCTGGAACTGATTATTGCGACCACCATCCTGCTGGTCCTGTCGACCATGGCTGTGCCCATGGCCCGCCTCAGCATAAAGCGGGAAAAGGAGCGCCGGCTGCGCGCCGATCTGTGGGAGATGCGCGACGCTATCGATCGTTACAAAATCGATGCCGATCGCAACGCCTTTCAGACCAAAGTGGACAGCCAGGGTTATCCCCCGGATCTGGAAACGCTGGTAAAGGGCGTAGACGTGCAAGGGAAAAAAGTCCGGTACCTGCGCAAGATTCCCGTCGATCCCATGACCGGCACCACGGAATGGGGCATGAGATCGATGCAGGACGATCCGGATTCCGATTCATTCGGTGGGCAAAGCGTGTTTGATGTTTACACCAAATCGCAGGACGAAGCGCTCGATGGCACGAAGTATAAGGATTGGTAAATGGCCAGCAGATTAAAAACCCGCGGCAGTTCCGGTTTCACTCTGCTGGAAATGATGATCGTGATCAGCATCATGGTCATCCTGATGTCGATCGCGCTCCCTATTTATAACCAGTCGGTGGTGCGTTCGCGCGAGGCCGTGCTGCGTCAGGACCTGTTCGAGTTGCGATCGCTCATCTCCCAATACACTCTCGATAAACAGAAAGCGCCGCAATCATTGGACGATCTGGTGACTGCCGGCTACATCAAAATCGTTCCCAACGATCCCATGACCAATCAACCGAACTGGGAAGTGGTTCAGGAAGACGTTCTATTGGCTGTGGATCAGCAGGATCCCGGGATCAGCGATGTACACTCGGCATCGAGTGCAAGCGGCAGCGACGGAACCGCCTACAGCACCTGGTAGTGGGCGCCGGCTTCTCAACGCCGATCGTCGATCAATCCTACAACTTACATTCTGTCAAGTGAGATGCCTTATGGTTGGAGAAGGAGGCCAGGACTTGGCCGGTCCGATCGTGTCAAGGACAGATCTGCGCGAATTAAGATTCGTCATGACTGCAGGCAACACTCTTCCAAGTTTCGCATTCCCAATAAATAGGTCACCTTGGCCATCAGATCAGGAAAGGAGACGGGAAAATGAGTATACGTAGCGCAGGATTAGCGCTGGGCAGCTTCGCTCTGGCGTGTGCGGTGCTTCTTCCGAATGCTCGAGCTAGCGTATGGAATGCTATGACAAAAATAACATTTAATGAACCGGTGGAAATTCCAGGTCGGGTTTTGCCGGTCGGGACTTATTTGTTCGTCCTGGAGAACAACCAATCTGATCGCAATATCGTGCGAATTTACAATGCCGACCAGTCCAAGCTCTATGCCAACTTGATGACAATACCGACGTATCGTCCGAAATGGACGAATCGCACCGAGGTCGAGCTCGTCGTGCGCGGGCAGCAAAAGCCGGAAGCGTTGGTCAAATGGTATTACCCAGGTCGGTTGACGGGGTATGAATTCCTCTATTCGACGCGGCATGAAAAAGAGTTCAACCGAGACGGTAAACGATACGTGACGGCCGGGCCAACGAATGCAGCCTCCAGCAGCACATCTCAGGGGTGAGCGATTCGTTTTGCGTTCGAAATATTACTGTTCGAGAGCGGGCGACACATCGAGTGCTTCGCGGCTGAACCAGAATGCCGCACCGCAATAGGCTTTTCTGCTCTATTCAGCTTGCCGCTGTGCCGGATGAGCTTGTACCTATTCGCGGGGGTCGAGGTAACGCCGCGGAGGAGGGAGAATCACAACTCCGCTCACAGCGATCGAAGATGTTTTCTCCGCGGACAGGCCATCGAGGCCCTCGGCAGTGAAGCGCACTTTGTACGTTCCGGCTGCGGTATAGGTATGAGTGAGGCTTGCGCCTTCGGCAACGATTCCATCGCCGAAATCCCAATGATAAGCGAGCGCGGGGACTCCCTCCTTGGAAGCTGCGCTGGAGAGCCGAAGCTCTTCTCCAATTTTCGCCTGAGACGGTACGTTGCAGGTGATCGAAGGCGCCGTTGCAGGAATCGAAGTATCGATTATCTTAATTAGCCTGACAGAGTGCGCAGACTGATTCTCCACGCGGAGAGTCTGGTGGTCCATTGGCTGCATTTGATCCGGCGCAAACACATCGATTAATTTGTATGAATGGCCAGCGGAAAGATTCAAGTCAGAAAAACTAAAAGCATGAGAACTAGACTGCTCCGTCCAGTTGAAAACTGCCAGAATGAATTGACGCTGATCTTCGCGCAACAGAAAAACGCTGGGTTGTTCATCCTTCTCGGCGTAAGTCAGAAGGTCCAAAGGCAACGAGGCGCGCCCGAGTTTTACCATCGCCAGCAAATCGGGATTTTTTACCAACGCTAAACGCTCTGCGTCACTCCCCAAGATTGTCAACTCGTCGCCGATTTCAAACATTCCTCCAGAAACCGCCGCCAGCGCAATCGAGACCTGAGCCTCATTCAACGTAAGCGGAGCTTGAATGGTTCGCTCCTCCAGCAGTTGGCGGGAAACCGTGAACGCGTCCGGATCGTCGATGAAAAAGTTGCGATGCATATAATATCGCGCCGCGATGCCAGGCTCAGCTTCCTTGCTGCGCAGAAACGCATGACCCGTATCCTGCGATACCCGGCCTTCATCCACCAACCCCACGGTATTCAGCATGGGACTGCCGTCCTTATCGAGCAGCACATCTTCGCCAACCGCTTTGCGGATGATCTCGAGGCCGATTCGCTGCGCTTCCAGCGCCGTGGTGCTGGGGCGATGGTAATAACCCTCGATCGCCGTGTTGTCCATGAAGTCGAGCTTGATGTAGCGCGCGCCCCACTCCCGGACGAGTGTGCGATAGGTCTGCCGAAGATATTCCTGTGCATCGGGATGCGTAACGTCAAGGACGAACAGCCGTTCACCTTCTACCTCTTCGGCGTTTCCAATTGAAATCGGATCGCCGTGCGCGTTGTGAACCAGCCAATCTTTATGATGCTCGTAAATCCATGCCCGCTCGCCGACGTCAAAGGGCGCCGTCCAAATTCCTACTTTCAATCCTAATCGGCAGACCCGGTGAGTAATATCCCACATGCCATTCGGAAATTGTGATGCATTCGGCGTCGCGTATTCACTTCGTGAGTATGCGTAGCCCAAGTCGAAATGAAAATAATCGTAGCCTAGCGTCTTCAGGTGTTCAGCCAGCCACTCGGCGTTCGTGAGAGCCGCGCCCTGGGTAATCTTTGTGTAGAAGGCTGTCCAACTCCACCAACCCAGCATGTTCTCCGTAGCAATGCGGCTGTGATGCAACTCTCGAATCGCAGCCCCGTAGTTCTCCAGTTGCGAGTGGTAGTCTTTTCCCGCTGCAAACATCACCCGCTCAGAAGTGATGGATTCCCCTGCGGCAAGCGGGAGGCTCAATTCAATTAAGTTTTCCGCGGGCCCTTCTCGCAGACCGGATTCCGGATCGGTTGCTTGTATCTCTGTCGTGCCCGTGGAATCGACCGTGAACGAAGCGATGCCGGGACCACTCAGTGAGGACGATGGAGTTTGCAAGTGAATAATGGTGAGAAAGCGATTGGAAGTAAGCGCCCCAAGAAACAAACTCTCTCCACTCTTCCGGTTGTAGATAAGTTGGCTGCCCACGGCGCGGTGCACACCCTGAGGAGCTTTTCCTAAATCATAAATCTGTAAGGGTGGCCAGTCCTCGCTGAAACTGTCTGAAAGAACTCGATCTGCGTTCGGAGCACCGCCGAGATCGACGATTTTGTCTCCGATGGCTTCGACGCTTCGAATGCTTTGGATCGTCACCGCATTAGCTGTCTGATTTTTAACCTCAACGTCAACCGCACCGAAGGCTTTGTCGTCGTAAATTTGTAATGTATATGCGAGATTGGGCAAATTCGGAAGTCCGGACGAAGTGACTGTAATTTTCTTGCCGTGACCCAGAGCATCGTCAAAAGTCGTTTGAGATATTTCATGTTTCGGATAATCGGTCGATCGAACCCACTTGTGATTGATCTCGGCCGCTACTCTCCCCCGAATAACCCCGTGTGCGCCCGCTCCTGTTTGGATCTCATAAGTGCCGTCGCTTGCGCGAACCGCTACGGACAAACCTTGAGGGTTAGTAATTAACTGAGCGGTCACAGCGGAGCTGACCAAAATCAAAAGCCAGAGCATCGACAGTCGAGCGATCTCCATGCCGCGGATTCTGCTGGCACAGGTTTTCGGGAGCCGAAAATCACCACGATTCTTTCCGATCATGAATTCCTTCCGTTGTCCGAGAGATCTTAATTCCCCGCTCATGCAGTATCCGGGTTGCGGTCAAAGGGCCATGTAGCTTTCCATTTCGCCCAAACGAAGAAAACCAGAACGCCGGTGAACAGCGTCAGCAATCCGATCTCGATGTAGAGCCAGCCCGAGGTGAGAAAAACGTAAGCCCAGCCAAAGAAAGCGATGACAATCGGAATGGGATAAAACCACATCTTGTACGGCCGTGCGCTATCGGGAAGCTTTCGCCGCAGCAGGGGAATAGCAAATAGCTGGCCCAGAAACTGCACCAGAATTCTGGTCGTGATCAGCGCGCTGACAAGCTGATCGAGTTTTAGGAATGCTAAAGCGATCGATACACTGCCCAGAACCAAAAGCGAAACTTGTGGATAGTTTTTCGTCGGATGCAATTGCGCAAACGGACGGAAGAAATAGCCATCGATGGCCGCGGCGTAAGGGATTCGCGAATAGCCGAGAAGCAGCGCGAACACGGAGCCAAAGGCCGACCACAGAATCAGAATTGTTACTCCGATCGCTGCGCCCCGGCCATAAAGCCGTTCCATGAAATCGGAAACGATGAAGTTGGAATGAATTCCTTCGCGCCAGGGAACCACTCCGATGATGGCGAGATGCAACGCCAAATACCCCACGCAGCAGACTCCAAGCGAAATCAAAATCGACCGTGGCACCACGTAAGCCGGATTCTCGACCTCGTCCCCGATGTAACAGACATCGTAATATCCCAGATAGTTGTAGATGGCGACCAGAGTCGCGCTGCCGAGGCCGAGCACGAAGCCTCGATTGAACGACAGCGCTCCTGCGGGAAAATCGAACGCACGATGGGCGTTGAAGTGAGGGAAGCCGGTGACCATGATAGTCACCATTGCCAGAACGCTGCCGATCCACAGCGTGAGCGTGACTTTGCTTAAGAATGTGATCTTTCGGCATAAGAGGAACAAAGCGACCAGTCCCGCCGCGACTCCCACATATTGCTGGCCACGGCCGCTCAAGCCCGGCCACAGATATGTGGAGTAGTTTCCGAATCCGAGCATGCCAGAGGCGACTTCCAATGGTCCGCTCAAAACAAACTGCCAGATGAAAAGAAAAGCCATCAGGCGTCCCCAAGTTTGATGGCCGTAAGCTTCGCGAAGAAAATGGTAGCTACCTCCAGAGCCAGGCAGCGCCGCGCCTAATTCGCTCCATATCAGACCGTCGGAAATTACGATGAGTGCCCCGGTCAGCCAGCCCAGCATGGATTGCGGACCGCCCATGGAAGCCATTAACAGCGGGATGGTGATGAACGGTCCGATCCCAACCATGTTGGCCATGTTCAGGGCCGTAGCCGGAAGTAAGCCGAAGGCGCGCGTCAGGCGGGGTTGCGTTTCGGTCTTTAAAGGCATAGGCGGACGGTTTGGTGGCGCTCTAACGCTGGCTGTGTCATTCACTTTACGTCAATCACTTTGCAATGGCGCGAATCTATCGAGAGGTCGCTCGTTTGTCAATCAGAATGTTCGTTTCTGATCGATTTGCATCTCGCCAAGGCCTGCTTTTTGCGATACAAATCCTGACATCCCAAATACAATTGTGCTCGCAGTGCTTCGGATCAGGGTGGAAATTTTTAGACAGGGCAGGAGAAGCAAACATTCATGCTCGCAGAAGAGCGTAGATTTCGCATTCGAGAGATTCTTTCCGGCCAACGCACTGTCTCCGCATCCGAGCTATGCGTGGCTCTGGGGGTTACGCCCGCGACAATTCGCCGGGACCTGGCTTCGCTCGAGCACGATGGCGTGCTCGTGCGTTCTCATGGCGGAGCCGTTTCCCGCATGTCCAGCACGAACTTCCAACCTACTTACGAAACTTTGTCCCATAGCCACAGCGCGGAGAAGCAGGCGATCGCGCGCGCGGCTGAACATCTGGTGCTGGACGGCGAGACCGTGTTTCTCGAAGGAAGTACTACCGTGTATGAGCTGTCCCGCGCTTTACATCAGCGGAATCGCCTGACAGTCGTGACGAATTCTCCCACCATCGTCTGCCAATTACAACGGAGTTCAGGCGTGACTGTGCTTTGCACCGGCGGCGATCTGCAGAAAGATACGTTCTATTTTTCCGGCGAGTGGGCGCAGCGCGCGCTCTCCGAAATTCGCCTGGATAAAGCGATTCTCGGAGTGAGCGCAATCGATCTTTCCTACGGAGTTTCAACCGCAAACCACGCTGAGGCGCAAATCAAGAAGATGATTACCCGAGCCGCCAAGACCCGCATTGCGTTAGCGGATCACAGTAAGTTTGGCACTCAGAGCTTCGCTTATGTCGGTCCGGTGGCGGAGATCGATGTACTGGTCACCGATTCCGGCACCGCCCCCGAATACATCAAGGGGCTGCGTGAAGCAGGCGTCGAAGTTGTGGTTGCGGATGGTCAAGAGGGGCGTAAAGGCTTCTCCAAACGAACACATTCACGCAAATAAGTTGACATTCGCTCAACTTCCCGATAGTTTGGGTCCGGCTTCTTCTATTGCTGCGGCAACATGAGGAAATTGTGAGCGATTGCGGCAGGAAAATTCGTTTGAACCGTGTGCTCGGTGGCAAACTTCGCCGAGCCCTGGTTGTAGCTTTCGATCATGCGTTAGTACTTGGGCCGATTCCCGGAACAGAAGACCCGTTAGGTAAGATTCGCCAATTCTCCCAAGCCGGTGTCGATGCGTTGCTGTTGAACCTTGGTCTGATTCGCCAATTCGCGAACTCGACAGGTGCGAGCTCAATACCACCACTCATTGCCCGCCTCGATTGGACGACTGTGTGGTCTGCGGTCGGGCAAAACGGAAGCGGCGCGCTGCACAGTTCGCTTCTCGCGCATCCCGAGGACGCGTTACGGCTCGGAGCAGATGCTGTCCTGACCTATCTCGTTGTCGGTACCGGCGACGCCGAGTTCGAGATGAAGGAGATTACCCGCAATGCTCAAGTAGCTCGCGAATGTGAACGAGTGGGAATCCCGCTGATCGTTGAATCTCTGGCGAGAGGGAAGGCGGTACAGAACCCGGGTGATCCCAAGTGGCTGAACCTCCACACTCGTATGGCCGTGGAACTTGGTGCAGATGCGGTTAAGACGGATTACAGCGGGGATCCAGTCTCCATGCGGTTGGTGGTGGAGAATTGTCCCATACCTATCCTCGTGCTCGGCGGTAGCCGTCATGCTTCGGACAAGCAAGCACTTGATGTGGTGCGTGAAGTGGCGACAGCCGGAGCGGCCGGCGTCTTCTTTGGCCGCAACGTCTTCCAGGCCGAAAATATGAACGACTTTCTAAAACAGGCGCGAGCCGCTCTTGACGAAGCGGAGACGACAACAGAGTTCCAACCCATCCCAAGATGAATAAGTTCGGTTCCCATCCTCGGGGAGTTTTCCGCAGCAACAACGTGATCGACGGACGCTCGGGAATTCGCCTGCAAGCGGATTGGGGTCATATCTCAGTTCTTACGGGCGGAGGGCATATCTGCGAGTTGAATTTGAATGCATGTTCTGGAGTGAATCCGCTGTGGCGGCCGCCATGGGCCACAATCGATCCATCCGATTACAAAGCTTCGAAACATACTCACCGGTACGGACCTCCGCCTGATGGCAAGCTGCTCTCCGGCATTTCCGGGCACAGCCTCAGTTTTGATCACTTCGGGCCGCCATCGGTGGAGGAAATTGTAGCGGGTCTCACCACTCACGGAGAAGCGCCTGCGTTAAAGTGGAAGATTCAGAAGCAAGCACAGTCGCCGAGGCTGTTATTGCGATATGGTGTGACGCTACCAGAGGCTCGAATCAGTTTCACTCGGAAGCTGACCCTTGATCGAGCGAATCCAGTAATTTATTGCGAAGAAGAAGCGACAAACCTCGGCGGTTATGACCGCCCGATTTCGTGGAATGAGCACGTAACTTTCGGTCCGCCATTTTTGGAAGAGGAAACGACCTGGTTCGATATGCCAGCGACGCGGGCGAAAGTTTGTCCAGCCAGCTATAGTCCTCAATTTTCTCTTCAACCGGACGCTGAGTTTACCTGGCCCGAAGCGCCGACAAAAAATCGCAAGCGATGGAACTTGCGCACCACACCGGCAGAGCGGTTCGGACACTACACGGCGCAATTGCTGGATCCTCAACTGGAAATTGGCTTCGTTGCCGCATGTAATCCGCGTCTGAAGCTTCTCGTCGTCTATGCGTTTCGCCGCGCAGACTTTCCGTGGGTTGGCAACTGGGAAGAGCGATACAGTCGAAGTCAAGCGCCGTGGCGGGGAAAAACGTTCTGTCGAGGACTGGAGTTCAGCACTACTCCGTTTTCTATTCCGCGTCGCGAAACCATCGAACAAGGCCCGCTGTTCGGCGAAGCAACGTATCGTTGGCTGCCAGCTAAATCCAAAGCCCGGGTTCGCTTTCTGATTCTGTTGTTTAGGGTGCCGGAATCATTGAGTGGCGTAGCGACCGTTTCTTTTGCCAACAAAGAGATCGAAGTCCGGGAGTCCGGGGATGGCGGACGGAAGCTTGCGGTCGCCGCAGATCAATTCCTGTGAATTGTGCCGGACGTTGGGCAATTTCGCGATGCGATGTTTGGCGCGAGTCGTAGCATTGTTCCGCAAGGTTTGGATGGAGGTCATAGCTTTGTAGCGAGCGGGAATTGAAACCCTTATGAGTTTGCTTGCCGTCGATATCGGATCGAGCAGATGCAAAGCGGTGGCATTTGCGCTGACGGGCGAAATACTTGCCCAACACACTTGTTCATACACACCAGAGTTTCCCGCTCCTGCGCATGCGGAAGTAAATCCCGAACGCTTCTGGCTGGCGGTGTGCCGTTCCGTGCAATCGGTGGCAAATAGTCTTTCCGATCCGGTTCGAGCACTGTGCTTGAATTCGCACGGCGAAACATTTGTACCGGTCAATGAACGCAACGAAGCAATCGCTCCCGCCATTCTCAACCAGGACAATCGAGCTACGGAAGAAGCTGTGTGGCTAGAAAGAATTATCGGAAGGAAAGGGCTTTTCGAAATTACCGGCCTGGTCGCTCATCCCATGTACCCGGTGCCAAAAATTCTTTGGCTGCGCAAGCACCGGCCGGACATTTTTACTCCATCGGTTCGTTTCCTTACTGTGATTGGGTACCTTCTTACTCGACTCGGACTACCACCCTATGTCGATTATTCTCTGGCTTCGCGCTACCTGGCCTTCGACACACGGCAGCAGGGCTGGTCGCAAGAAATTCTTGCGGCAACAAAAATAAGTCCTGAATGCCTGCCGGTCCCCGTACCTGCAGGAACGAGTTTGGGAAAGTTGAGCGCATCGGCCGCCAGCCAACTCGGCCTTCCAGCTGAAACGACGGTTGTAATTGGCGGGCACGATCAAACCTGCGGGGCACTTGGCGTCGGTGTTGTGGATTCGGGCCGCGTGGCCGGCTCGATTGGCACCTACGAATGTCTGCTGGCTGCATCCGATCAGCCTTGCCCCACGGACGCGGCCCTCGCGGCTTCTCTCAACACTTATTGTCATGTGGTTCCGGACAAGTTTGTCACGCTGGCGTATTTTCCATCCGGCATCATGATCAAGTGGTTCCACGATCTGTTGTATTCTCCTAACGGCGAGTCATCCGCAGCGGAGTCGATCCATTTCGCGACACTTGAGGACGCGGCTCCTGCCAGTCCGACGGGCCTTTGTATTACTCCCCATCTGATCGGCACTTGCAATCCAGATTTCAATCCGCACGCCCGCGGAATTATTTCCGGCTTGAGTCCGAACACCACTCGAAGCCAGATCTACAAAGGCATTCTTGAAGGGCTTGCCTGTGAGCTTTCGCAGATGACGGACATTCTGGCCGACGCAGTGGGAGATTTTCGAGATGTTTACGTCACTGGTGGAGGCGCGCGGTCAGCTCTTGGCCTCCAGTTGCGAGCAGCGCTGTCGGGCCGGCGTCTGCATGTAATGGAGTGCCCGGAGGCTGTGTGTCTGGGCGGAGCTATTCTTGCCGGAGTTGCGTGTGGAGAATACCGGAACTTACGTGAGGCGATGGGCCTAGTGGTTCGCGATGTTTCCGTGGTCTCGCCCGACCCCAGGATTGCGGCGGCCTACGCGCAACAAGTCAAACAGTATCGCCAATTGCGTTCGGCGCTCGGCGGCAACTGAAGTTCAAGGCGAGAGGAGGAAAATTGATTCAACCCACAGTTGGATTCATAGCGTTCGGCGTTCATAAAGATGGGTTAAAAGACCCGATGGGCCAGCCATTCGTCGATGACGCGTTGGTTCAGCGCGCCAAAAGCGCGCTGCTGGCCGCGGGCCTGAGACTGGTTGAACATGAAGTTGTTGTGGCCGGCAAAGAGGAAGCTCGCGCCGCATTCAAGAAAATGAAATGCGACGATGCGATCGACGCGGTCGTACTGTTTTCCGGCACGTGGGTTTGGGCAGCGCATCTCGTCGCCGCGATTCGCGATTACTGCGCCAGCGGCAAAGGGCTACTCATTTGGACGCATCCCGGTTCGCAAGGCTGGCGGCCGGTTGGAGGATTGGTACTGCACGGAGGTTTGCTCGAAATCGGTATTCCGCACAAATTTGTATATGGCAGCCTGGAAGAAAAAGATACCGTAAGCCGAATTGTCAGTTATGCGCGAGCCTCGCATCTCAAAAACTTTTTGAATATGTCTACCATGGGTACTTTCGGCGGCCGCGGCATGGGGCAAACCTGCGGCGCGGCTGATCCCTCACAATGGATGAGAATGTTTGGGGTGGATATCGATTCGCGTGATACGACGGAGTTAAAGCAAGCCACTGAAGCAGTTTCCTCGAAGGAATTGGACGAGCTGCGGACTCGCTTGAAGCAATTATTTGACCGAGAGCCCGAGCGCAATGAAGTAACTGAGCGCTCGATGCGTCTCTATCTCGCGCTTAGAAAAGTGGTAGCGAAAGAAAAATTCGACTTCTACACGATTCAATCTTTTCCTGGACTCGCCGGCGATTATTCCGCTACCTGTTTTGCGCAGAGCATGATGCTGGAGGATGGAGTTGGTACTTCTACGCTGGGTGATTTCAATACCGCCCTCACGGTTCTTTTGCTCACCAAATTGAGCAGGGAGCGAGTGTATTACGGTGATCTGCAGCATATTGATAAGAAGACAAAAGAAATCAAGATTATCGGGGACGGCGCCTGCCCGCCTTCGCTGGCGAGCAAGCTGGGACCGGCGGGTTTTTCTGAGCACGGTATTCCGACCGAAGGCGAAGCGGGCGGACTTTCTGTTAAGTTGATTTGCAAAGTGGGGGAAGGAGTACTGGCACGACTGGGCAGAGCGAATGGTGAATTTCAAATGGTCATTACACGAGTCAGTATTTTCGAGCCTCCGGCAGATCAGATAAAACAACGACTCAACGAATGTGGCATCCCTTTCTGGCCGCATGGTTTCGTGACGGCTCACTGCGACATCGAAATGTTGCTGCAGCATTGGACCAACGAATATGCATGCCTGGGATATGGCGAAGACCTATATGCGGCGCTTGTTGATTTTTGTGAGATCACGGGAATCAAGGCAATTCTTCCCTGAAGCCTCAATCCATAAGTGATCTACTCAAACGGGAGTTGGCCGAACATGTCGAAGAGCGACGCTACTCGAAGGACGTTCCTGAAGGGGGCGGGAGGAATGTTGATAGCCAGCGGAATGGGCGCGCGTTCCTATGCCCGGATTCTCGGTGCAAACGATCGTATCCGGCTGGGACAACTGGGATGTGGAGATCGGAGCGAAGGCCATGTTCACATGACTCAGCTCGCCGCGAAGCAAATTCCCGTAGAGACGGTTGCGGTATGCGATCTCTGGAACCGCGCGCGAGAACGTCGTGCCGCGCAAGTGAAAAAAGCTTTCAACCTTGAGCCGCAGATGTACCAATACTCGGAAGACATGCTTGCACGAAAAGACATCGATGGCGTGATGATCGCGACCGGAGATTTTCAGCACGCGAAATTATGCAGCGAGGTGGTGCGGGCGGGCAAGGACTGTTACGTTGAAAAGCCATTTGCCAATGTGCTGGCGGAGGCGAAGGAAGCTCGCGATATTGTGAAGGCGTCCCAGCAGGTTGTGCAAATGGGGACGCAGCACCGCAGTCAGGCTTACCCGCTGGCCGTGCGGGAGATTATTCGGTCGGGTAAGATCGGCGACATTGTCCACATCGAGCAGGAGTGGAACGTCAATGAGGAGCGCTGGCGTTTTGTACCGTCAGATACCGGTATCTCTCCGGAGATGTTGCAAGATTTAAAGATGGAATGGAAGAGTTGGCTCTACGGGCGAAAATCGCAGCTCCGCGAAGAAGACACCGACTGGAAGCGCTGGCTGCTGGGCAAACCCGATCGGCCATTCGATCCTCACGTCTATCTTGAATTCCGGCTCTACAAAGATTTTTCTTCCGGCATATTCGACCAATGGCTTAGCCACGGCAGCGACCTGGTACATCTTTGGACAGACGAGGCCTTCCCGTCGAGTGTGGTGGCGAATGGCGGTGTCTTCATCTGGAAAGATGGACGTGAAAATCCCGACACCTGTGTTGCGGCTGTGACCTATCCAAAAGGTTTCCTGTATACCTACAAGACCACTTTCGGAAATAGTTACCGCAGTTTTTCACGCATTCAAGGCCGGAACGGAACCATCGACAATTACGGCGGCGAGGGTGCGTCATTGTTCGTCGCAACAGAAGAAGGCGGAAGAAAGGAATTCGATCCTTGGGAATCTGGTCCTGTATATTCCGAAGTCCCGATTGTAGGACCGTCCGGCGACGCAGCAACCACAGTAAAGATTCCTGGAGCCACACCGCCCAATTCTCTTGGACCGGATGATGACGATGTGGTCCATATGGTCGATTGGCTTGAGGCTATGCGGGCGCGCCGGCAACCGAATGCAACTGTCGATCACGGCTTTTCGCATTCCATTGTCTGTATCATGGCCGCGCAGGCCCACTGGGCCGGAAAGAGATTTTATTGGGACCCTCAACGCGAGGAAATTACTGATCAGCCGGTATGATTCGTTCTCAACTCTGCGACCTGACAAAATAGCTGTAGCAACAACACTTCTCAATTCCACGGAGGAATCGGTGATCGGCTTCTGGATCAGTCAAATGAGGATGTCTTACGTGATCAGGATTACTGCACTGCTACTGCTGACTGGTGGCGCTCTTCTTTCGTCTGCGGCGCAGCCGTCTGGCCACGAACAGGTTTTACAAGTGAGTGTGAACTCGACGGACGGCAAGTACACAATCGCGATGCCGGAATCCGCTGCTTCCGTCTTGCGCGCGGCAGTCGGCGCGGAGGTGGATGGGCACTGGCTTCACGCTTCCGACTATCCGCAACCCGCGGTAGAGCACTCGAAAGTCCAGGGACTTCTCGGCGAAGCTAGCGAGTGGCAAGTCACCTACTCCGGATTAAAGGGCCAGCCCGACCTGATTTATCACCTGCGCGCTTACTCGAATGAGCCGTTCGGCGACATCCAGGTCACGGTCCGAAACACGACTGGAAAACCGATTCATGTCGAGAGCATTCGTTCGTTGGAGGCGACCGATGGACCGATCACTGATTCGGGAGTCATCGACCTGGGAGGGCCGGCCCTCGACGATCGGGTTCTCTCCGATAGCTTCAGCGAAGACCGGCCCGCCATTACCATTCGCAATTTTGCGGATGCCGAACAACAGATGCATCGCGCGGTTGGCAGCCAGCTCATCTACAACCGCCAAAGTCATCAGAGTTTGTTTCTCGGCGCTCTCTCCTCAGACCGCTTCCTCACGATGCTACGGCTTCATCTCTCGGGCTCCGGCGATGCGACTCGAGTTGCCTCCTACGAAGTCGATTCAACCGGGACCGCCGAGATGGCCAAGCTAAATTCTCTTGAGCATTCTTCCGCAGAAGATCAAGTGGAGTTGAGTCTGCCGGTTGCTTCTGGCGCGGAATTGTCCTCGGAGCGAGTGCTATTCAGCCTGGCCACTGATTATCACCGGCAGCTTGAGACTTACGGTTCGCTGATTCGGAAGATTCATCAAGCCAGAATCTCTGCGCCTCCGCTGATGGGCTGGTGGAGTTGGACTGCGTACTACTTTGGATTGAATGAGGGAGCTGCGCTCACCAATGCGCAGTGGGAGGCCGAACATCTGAAATCGCTCGGCTATAACATCTTCCACATCGATGAGGGCTATCAGTACGCTCGCGGAGAGTACATCACTCCGAATGCAACTTTATTTCCTCAGGGTCTAGCTCCGCTGGAGTACAAAGTCCGAGGCCTCGGCCTCACTCCGGCAATCTGGACGGCTCCGTTTGAAATCTCGGAGCGTTCCTGGGTTTATCAGAACCATCCGGACTGGCTGGTGAAGAACGCAAAAGGGCAGCCCATCCATGCTGGCACGGTGGTCGATAACAAAGATCAATTGTTCGTGCTCGATACAACCAACCCAGAGGCTCAAGAGTATCTGCGAAAAACCTATTCCACGCTGGTGAACAACTGGGGCATCCATTCCATCAAGATGGATTTTATGGATGACAGCCTGATCGAAGGTTACTATCACGAACCCAATACCACTGCGCTCGAAGCTCAGAGAATCGGGCTGAAGATCATTCGCGATACCGTGGGCGACAATGTCTATTTAGATAAGGATGGAAGCGCGATGCTGAACCCGGTCGGTTATGTGGATTACGGCCGCATATCCCAGGATACAGGCCACACCTTCGATGCCAGTAAAGAAGCGGCGCCAGGAATTGCTGCGCGCTACTATATGAATCGCAATTTTTTTGTAGCGGATCCCGACGCGTTCACCGTATCAACTCAGACCATCGATGATCAGTCATGGCACGAGAGCCACAAGCCCGCCACTTTGGACGATGCCAAGGTTTCGATTGCGCTCGCGGCAGTTTCCGGTGGAATGTTCGAGATCGGAGATGCGCTCCCGACTTTGTCGAAGGCTCCCGAGCGCCTCGCGCTGATTCAAAATCAGGATCTGATCAATATGATCCGCTTGGGGAAAGCATCGATCCCATTAGACCTGATGAATTTCGCGCCCGAGGAC
The DNA here is from genome assembly GCA_049684755.1 of Candidatus Sulfotelmatobacter sp. Lineage (GTDB taxonomy): Bacteria > Acidobacteriota > Terriglobia > Terriglobales > Acidobacteriaceae > Sulfotelmatobacter. The sequence goes on along the minus strand of JBAVGI010000483.1, from coordinate 7,823 downwards.
GGGCAGCCGAGCATCTTTTTTCTGAAAGAAGACGACCGGCAAAGTATTCTAACTGTGTTCAACTGGACCGATAAGGAAAGGGATCACTCAATCGATCTCGCAACCGCCGGATTGCCCACGACGGGTCAGTACGCAGTTACCGATGTTCTGGACAATCAGAAAAGTGCGACCGTTGCTTCCGGAGCATTGGCCTTCCATCAGCCGCCTCATTCAGTACGCGTCTTTAAGATTGTCGACGCACACGTTCCGGCCGTTGCTCCCGCATTCAAGATGGAACATCCTTCCGGTGGAGATGCGGGTAGTGCGCTCACGTTCGCAGCCCACAGCCAGGGCGGCGATGCAGTACTCTCCTATCACTGGGATTTCGGCGACGGAGTAACTACGGAGGGAAGTGATTTGAAGCATACTTACACCGAGCCGGGAGAATTTAAGGTGAAAGTGACGGCCGCCGGCCTAAGCGGTTTAGGCGCGGAAGACCACTTCGAGCTACGCATCTCCGGCCACATGTCCACAACTTTTGCTCCTCAAAGCATCAAGCGTTACGAACCTGAGAGGTGATGACTTCGTCGATCTTCGACTAAGAGTTTTTTCGCTTGGCTCGCCGCTTAGCGATGGCTCTGAAGGAAATGATTTCGATACTCCAAGTCTCGAAACGCTTCCGTCCCCCCAGCCCGCGTAGTGGAAAGTGCTGCAGTAAGATTCCCGGCATTCAGGCAGCTTTGCAGATCGCCGCCACTGAGGAACTGGTGCAGGAATCCGGCATCGAAGCTGTCGCCCGCCCCGACAGGATCGATGATTTCCACCGCCGCTGCCGGACTGACAAAGCGATCGCTGCCACGCTGCGCCATTGCTCCCTCAGCTCCGAGCTTTACCACAATGAGCGGCACGATTGCAGCCAGTTTGGCAACGGCGTCTTCAATGTTCTGAGTTCCCGCAATCTTCTTTGCCTCGCGCGCGTTTGGTAAGAAAATATCCACGTATCGCAAAGCTTCTTCGATATCCGGTTTCCATTCATCGTCCGGGTCATCATTGGGATCCAGAGAAATAGTGAGTCCGCTTTGTTTCAGCTGGCGGAATAGATTCGTCACATGAGGCCTAAGACCACGCTGCAAGTAAAAGGACGAAAAATGAAAGTGACGGGACGACGACAAATATTCAAAATCAAGATGCTCTGGTTTTAAATCAAAGATAGTTCCTGGATAGGTCAGGATGTTGCGCCAGCTCCCATGCTGCAAAAGCACGGTGAGACCAGTCTGCGCCGTGGGATTTCGGATGACTTGCTCAACATGAACTCCACTGGCGGAGAGGCGCTGCAGCGCAATGTCACCGAAAGAATCGCCACCGATGCAGGAGACAAATCCCACGCGACTGCCCAGCGCGGCGAGATTGTGGGCAACGATTGCAGAAGAGCTTCCCAGCGTCAGCATCATATTTTCGGCAAGCAGTTCGCGTTCGGGGAGTAGAGTCTCGGGAAGTCCGTAGAGGATCAAATCAAGGTTGAGTTCTCCAGCTATCGTGACATCGAATTTTGACAATGAGTCCTCCATGAGTGCCGCGCTGCTCCAGGAATGATTTGTCTTATTGGTCGCGTTTGTGTGCCGACGGCTTGCGCGCCGCGGCAGATGCCTGTTGCTGGCCGGCATGAACTTGAATGACTTCGATACCCGCCTTTCGCAGCTGAGCGATCTCATTCTTCGGAGCAAGTCGATCCGTAATCACCCTGTGTACTGCTGACGGAGGCGCAATCATCGAAAGACTGCGCCGGCCGAATTTGCTGGAATCGCACACCGCCACCACGATTCGCGCAACATCCATCATGGCGCGATTTACTTTTGCCTCCAAAAGATTTGGCGTGCTCAACCCGCTCTGGACGTCGAAGCCATCGACGCCCAGGAAGAGTATGTCCGCGTTCAACCGGCGCAGTGTTTCCTCGGCGATTGGCCCAACCAGCGAGAAAGAATTCTTCCGCAGAGTTCCCCCCGTCAGAATTACTTCCAGGGAAGAGCCGGCTAGTTCGGCCGCGATATTTACTGCGTTGGTAATGATTGTCAGATTCTGATGATGGCGGAGCGCTCTGGCGATGGCGGTGGTGGTCGTGCCAGAGTCCAGAATCACCACCTGCCCTTCTTCCACCATGTTAGCCGCAGCGGTTGCGATCTGAATCTTCTCCTTGCGATGCAGCTTCTCTTTTTCTCGCAGAGTAGGATCTTCAAGTGCGCCTTCATGCGCCGGCAATGCCCCGCCATGGGTACGATGAATCTTTCCGGTTGCATGAAGAATTTCGAGGTCCTTGCGAATGGTCACTTGCGAAGTGCGAAAGCGCCGTCCAAGTTCCGCGACGAGTACGCGGCCCTCCAGACGCAGAGCTTCCAGGATTGCCCTTCGACGTTCTTCGATCAGCATAAGTTTTGGTCGCAAGAGCGGGAGAATGAGTTACCGCACTTTGCGAGTATTCCTTTCTAACGTGATGAGGTTTCGTTTGTCCATTAAAAAGCCGAGGCCCGGCGCCAATTGCGCCATGGCACTTTTGCGCTTGACTTCTGCTCCAAACGCAAGTAAATGTTTATATGCGTAATAAAACGAAAGTCCCCATAACCCATCTTTATATCTTTTGCGTGGCGTTATAACCAGGAGTTTGTGGCTTTGAATGCTCTGGCTGAACTTCTCGACCTTTCGAAAGAAGCGAAGATCGAGCGCGGTTTGTTGCACACTCCCGCTGAGATCGCGCAGCAGCCAGCTACCTGGGGCGCAACATTTTCCATCTTTCAAAAGCAGCGTGCCAGGCTCGCCGACTTCCTGAAGAACGCGGGGCTTGATGAATCCAAAGGTCCGAAGCCAACCGTCTTTCTGATCGGCGCGGGAACTTCCGACTATGTGGGAAGAAGTCTCGAGCTTCTGTTTCGTCGGCTTTGGCAATGTGAAGTCACTGCCATTCCCAGCACGAGCCTTCTCACCCACGGAGAAGAATGGCTGTTGCCCGGTCAGAAGTACATCTGGATTTCGTTTTCCCGCTCCGGCGAAAGCCCGGAGGGGGTCGCGGTTATAGAAAAATCTTTAGCCAGTCATCCAGAGATTTATCACATTGTTGTGTCGTGTAACGCAGAGGGGCGCATGATTCGTAGCGTCGCCGGCAAACGACAAGCGCTCGCCGTTGCGCTGGAGGACGCAGTGAACGACCGCGGTCTGGCGATGACCAGTTCATTTTCGAATATGGTCGTTTTCGGGCAGTGCCTCGCTCATATTCATCAAGTCGCGCAGTACGAATCGATACTCAAGCGGCTTGTGGAAGCGGGAAAGACTTTTCTTCCGCGTGCAGCTGACGCCGCCGCGGCGCTGGCGACGGAACCTTTCGAAAGAGTTTGTTTTATTGGATCGGGCGCGCTGGAAGGCGTAGCTGTCGAGTCGGCTTTGAAGGTGCTGGAGCTGACTGCCGGAAAGATATTGTCCATGTCGGAATCCGTCCTGGGACTGCGCCACGGTCCCATGGCAGCGCTCGATGAAACCACACTGCTGGTTGCTTTTCTTTCGAGTGATGAAAGGGTTGGCCAATATGAACGAGACCTGATGCAGGAGATCGCGCGAAAGGGAATCGTGAAAACTAAGATCGCAGTGGGCGGGCATTCCGAGTTGTCTTTGGACGGTTTCGCCGATCGTTATATTTCGCCGGACCTTCGCACAGCAGTGCCGGATGACTGTCGTCCACCAGTGGACATCTTGTTCGGTCAGTTGCTGGGACTGTTTTTCTCGTTGCGCTGCGGATTGATGCCCGACCGGCCCAGCCCGGGGGCCGTCATTAACAGGGTGGTTCAAAATGTGAAGATTTACTCCTGATTGCCGTTGCTGTCTGCGTAAAGAGAACCGAAATCGATCGCAAACGAACAAAACAATTGACAAACGAGCACACTATGTTAAATTCGCGCAATCACAAAGCCTAATACCGGCACATTTGGTTCTCAGGGAAGGGTAGACCATGAAGAGAAAATTTCGGGACCTATTACCGGCGCCTTGGTTCATAAGCTTCTCTGTCGCAGTCATTTTGGTTTGCGCATCGGCGGCGCCCTTGCGCGCCCAGTACACAACTGCGCGGCTCAGTGGGATCGTCAGCGATCCAACCGGCGCAGTAGTGGCAGGAGCGATCGTTACGGTTCAGGATGTGGGGACCGGATATAGCCAGGCGGCCACTAGCACGGATGCTGGCGAGTATCTTTTTCCCAGTCTGCCGGTCGGTAATTATCAGATCAAGGTTTCAATGGCCGGGTATACCAGCTATGTTCAGAAAGGTATTGTGCTTTCCCTGGGTCAGGCCGCGTCCCAGAATGTGCAACTGCAGGTGGGCAAGGTTGAACAACAGGTGATCGTGACGGCGAATCCTTCGCTGGTCACCACCGATTCGGCCACAGTCGGCCAGTTGATCGATCAGAAGGAGATCAGCGAATTGCCGTTGAACGGCCGCGACGTGCAGCAGTTAGTGTTTCTGGCGCCGGGCACCACCAACGTGACCGCTAACTATTGCGCCGCCAACTGCGAGGGCGGCGTCTTTCCCAGCGAGCAATATGCCAAGGTAAATGGCGGCGGTGCGAACGGTGTCAATTATTTGCTGGATGGCGTGGATGCCAACGACACCTACATCAATACGAATGTACCCTTCCCCAACCCTGACGCGATTCAGGAGTTCAATCTGATTACCGGCAATATGAGTGCCAGCTTCGGAAACGCCATCGGTGGCGTGGTCAATGTCGTCACAAAATCAGGAACCGACCAGATTCACGGAGATGTATTCGAATTTCTGCAGAACAATGTGCTGGATGCCAGCAATTATTTTTCCGGCGGCCTGGTCAATCCGCTGAAGCAGAATCAATTCGGCGGCAGTGTGGGCGGCCCCATCATCAAGAATCGCCTATTTTATTTCGGAAGTTATCAGGGCACACGCTTCCGTACTGCCCAGAACGGCCAGATTGCCACCGTTCCAAATGCAACCGAACGGACGGGAGATTTTTCGGATTTGCTTCCGGGTACGCAACTGGTAGACCCGGCTTCGCCCCTACCGAACCAGACAACCTACCCCGGCAATAAAATTCCCGTAAGCCCCGTTGCCACTTACATCCTGAATCATATCCCGCTTCCGAACGGACCGAACGATCAGCTCAATTTTAACGGTGGACCAGATGCTCAGAATACCGATGAATACCTGGCCAAGGTCGATTTCAACATAGGGAAGCATCATCTGAGCGGCCATTACTTTCAGATGAATTACACAGACCCAGTTTTCATTCCGCCTCCCTCGAATCTTTTGGAACTGCGAGGCGACGCCGAACATCTGGTTCTCAAAAACGTCAGCGTTGTCGACATCTATACGATTTCCCCCACCATCTTATTGAGCAGTTATTTCGGCTATAACAGCGAGAATGGCACGACCTTATCTTCCGCTCCGTTCAGCATGGCAGATGCAGGCGTAAAAATGGCGGTGCCGCAAAATCTTGGAGGAGGAGATGCCGCCGTTCTGAATGTTACTGTGAGCGGGGGTTCGGCCTTTACTCTGCCGGGTACGCCCTATGGCATATGGAATCGCGGCGATCAATCTTTGCGGGAAATAGCCACTTGGATGAAAGGGAAGCATGAAGTGCAGTTTGGCGGTGAAATCCTCCGGGTTCGATTGCCCATGGGAAATCAGTATCAGGAAAGCGGAGTTTTCGATTTCGAGAATCTAACGGGTAATCCTCTGGCAGATTTCGAACTCGGCGCTGTGTCGTCGTTCACACAAGGCGGAGGACTCTACCTGAATTTTACCGGATATCGAGAAAGCCTTTTTGTGCAGGACAACTGGAAAGCTACTCCGCGGCTGCTGCTGACTGCCGGACTTCGCTGGGATCCCTTCTTCCCCTATACCGATAGTGAAGGGAGAGTTGCCTGCTTTGTTCCCGGGGCGCAGTCTCAACGTTTTCCGAATGCCCCGGTGGGGATGTTGTTCGGCGGCAGCCATCACGATCCCGGATGCCCAGCCTCATCCATTTATAACAATCCGAAAAATTTCGGACCCCGCCTGGGCTTTGCCTATCGCATCACAGAAGACGGCAACACCAGCATTCGCGGCGGCGCCGGTTATTATTACGAGGCCCCGAACACGGTTGCATTTGAGGATGTCGTAGGCGTTCCGCCATTCGCCCCTATTATCAATACAGGCTCCAGTCCAGGATCCCCGCTGGTGACCCTGGCAGATCCCTACGGTAGTTCGGAAACGACCAATCTGTTTCCGGCGCAGTTCGGTCCCACAAATCCCAGCCCGAGTACTGCAATTTTCCCCACGTCGGGAATCTCCTTCAGTCAAATATTCGACCGTCACTTCCGGTTGCCCATGGTGCTCTCTTATAACCTGACAGTTGAACGTGGATTCAAACAGGACTGGATGCTGCGCGTCGCCTATGTGGGCAATAACGGACACCATCTCAGCGGCACCGGCGACCAGGAAAGCGGATTGCTCCAATTGAACCCCTCTCACTATGATCCTGTTCTAAACCAGGAAGTGCCGCTCTATAGTAATTATGGATCCATCGCTTCCATCAATTCCGGAGTCGACAGCAACTACAATGCTGCACAGATAACGCTTACCAAGCGCATGACGCACGGCTTCTCTTTCCTGACTAACTTTACCTGGGCCAGGGAATTGGACGATTTCGCTCCGGCCGGAGGATCGCCTTATCTCACCAACAGCTGCAGTTGCGGCCGCTATTTCGACTATGGCCCCTCGGATGATGATCTCAATAAAACTTTCAAAATAAATGGTGAATACATAGTCCCGCGTGTCGGCGTGCCTAAGGCAGTGGATAAAATTGTGAACGGCTGGGAACTATCCGGAACCGTGGGTTGGCAAACTGGATTTCCGTTCTCCATCTTCAGTGGCCAGGACAATTCTTTGAGCGGCATGTTAGGCGACCGCGCCGATCTTGCGGTTTCCAGTGTTCAGCAAGCCGTACTGGGCGGCCGTTCTCATGCCGCAGAAGTGCAGGAATGGTTTAACACTAACGCATTTCAAGAAAATGCAATCGGCACTTTCGGCGATACGGGAAAGAATATTCTTCGCGGCCCCAGATATTTCGATGCCGATCTGGCTGCGGTGAAGAATGTCAAAATTACCGAGCGGGTCTCGATGGAATTCCGCGCCGAATTTTTCAATGCGTTCAACAACGTAAATTTTGGCAGGCCGGACGGTAACCTCGCCGACCTCGGCGCTACCTTCGGAGAAATTACCGGAATGGCAGGCTCGTCCTCTTCTAATACGTACGGGACGGCACAGCCAAGAATCATTCAGTTCGCAGCGAAGTTTTCATTCTGAGTTCGAGTGAAATGCCGCAGGCAAGCCATTCGCAAAGAATGGTTGTTTTCGTTTGGTCACGGGATCCCTCGGACGAGTCATACTTAACCAGCTAAAAATACCAAACGTCAGTGTTGTAGGAATCGCACTCGGGCGTTTTTTCCCGTTGCGCGTGCCTGACGGATCAAACATTGCTCTGTTACAATCAACTCGCGGGGCATGGACAGATGCTCCGAGACTTAGACCCAGAATGGCAATCGCATCGGTAGGCTTCCTTACCAGGTGTATTGAGGGACATCCCACAGTCGCCGGTACTGGCGGGAGTCGAAAAGATGCAAACAGGCGGCCGTAAGGAAATGAAGCGTGTGCCGCTAACCTGGTAAATCAAGTGGGGACGTAGTTCAGTTGGTTAGAACGCTGCCCTGTCACGGCAGAGGCCGCGGGTTCGAGTCCCGTCGTCCCCGCCAATTCTTTCAAGCACTTGCAAGGAATTGGCAATTTGCGTCATGGTCCA
>JBAVGI010000482.1:0-3988 GCA_049684755.1 Candidatus Sulfotelmatobacter sp. | reverse complement strand
CCTCCACGCGACGTACCAGAATGCGGTCATGTAGCGGGCTAAATTTAGCCATGGTTGCAACTCCTTTCAAAAGTTGAGTAGAAGGTTGATGGAGCAAGAAACTATCAAATTTTAGGGATTTCGGCGGCCTGTTAGCAGTCTCGCCTACTGAGTGCTAATTGTAGAGAGGTGAGTGGGGAGTTGTCAAGGGGGTGAGGTGAGGTGGGTGGTCTTTGTTTGCCCGAATTGGTACAGTTCCCCAAATATTTGTGAGCACGCAGTTCGCTTCCTGAGTAAGCGCTCATAAAATGTTTGCACGGCGGATGATTCCGTTTCGGAGGGTATTGCCAGTGGGTACTGGACGACGTTCGCCAAATGTCGAGTGGTTTTGCAGCCATTAGGGTTCGACTCCCTTGCCCTCCTCGGGGTCACTCGATACTAAAGCTTGTTGACAATTTAAGTGCCCGGTTTATGATGGTAAGTGTTTGGCGAACGTCGTCTAGTATCTCGAAGCCCCGAGCGATGCTCGGGGCTTTGGCTTTTTAGAAAGGTTATTTCCCTATACTCCACGAGCTTCTCCAACGGCCGCACTAACGCATGCCATGAGAGACAAGACCAGTGAATCGCATGATGAAGTCATGCGCCGAGAATCCCAAGTTTGCCATCGAATATCTGAAGGCCGCATTGGAAGACACGGGATAGCCTCGTGTGCTGCTGATCGCGCTGCGACGTATCGCGGAAGCGCGAGGAGGTATTGCAAAGGCGGCTAAGGTTGCCGGGATCGAGCGCGAGAGCTTGTATCGCGCACTCTCGGCGAAGGGAAATCCTCGGCTTTCCACGCTGGTTGCCGTGACTAAGGCGGTCGGGCTGAAGCTTACTGTGGAAAATGCTCGCTAGGGATGGTTGGCACGGCACCCGCCGCGATTCGCGAAGGGAGTTCCGTCTGTCGCCGAATTCGAGAAATGCCCCACTCAAGCCAAAAGCGGGCTTGGGTGGGCCACCTACCCGCTTCACGGCACTGCTCCCTGAGCGATCCAAAAGTCAATCTGAGCGATGTACTGCTTTTGGGAAATCTCACGCGAAAGCCACCTTAGCGCAACGTCCACGTCTACCGAGGCTGAGGCGTACATTATCTCTTCAGCCGTCACGAGTCCTATACCAACTTTCTTAATGACGCTTCGCAGGGCAACGTCCGAGTTCGACACGACTGCCAATTGATCGAGCACCTGAGAAGCGTGCACTATGGCGTGTTTCGGCTCCCGCTTTAAATCGTCCTGATATAGGACTGCTAGCTCTCCATTGGCCTGTTTTTCGGCGAAATATGTGAACCCCACCATTCTCAGGCTATGTGAGAGACTGACCACAAAGGCATCAAACCTCAAAGATATGTCGGGCAGCCCGAGAAGTAACAATTCGGGCATAAACTCGGTATAGATGATTACGTTCGCCATTCGGCAAACTGCTAACAATTGCTTTGACCATGCTAATACCTCCTGGAGCGCTGCGAAATTGAATGTGAAGGTTTTCCTGACCTTCTTGCCGTAAGCACCTTGAAAGATGTCTGGCCCTGTGCGCAGGTAACTTCGATGGGCGGCAATGTTTCTCCACTGGCTAATTGAAATCCCAAAGGCTGGATCCTTCATTAGGCCACGAAGAGTGCCTGCTATGCCGGTCGGCCAATCCGCGATACACTCGCCAAAGTCTCTTACTCGACTAGGATAATAAGCATGGGCTAGGAAATGAGCAAACCCAAAAAGGCATTTGATGCGCGGCTTCAGGCATCCTTCAGCTAGGGCGTCTATCCCCGTCATGGCCTGTGTTACGCGGTCTGCAAGATCGGCGTTTGCGTCTAGCGGTTTCATTGATGCGCAAAGGCCTAACCAATTATCGTCGGCTCGGCTCGTGTCTGAAAAATGCACGACCTGGTGAGCGTGAGATGCTGCCGAATTCAAGTAGATGGCTTTCCTGCACATTCGAACCGATTCCAAAAGTGCCTTGACGAGCCCAGGATGATCCAGAATAGGGAGAAGATTAATCAGCTCAGCACGCAACTCTTGGCGACTCTCGGCTAGAATTCGTCGTCTCCGCACGAAGGGGGCGAACGATTCTTTGACCGCTCGATTCCAAATCTCGATGTCCGCATGTTTATTCGCCGCCGGGATGCGTGGTTGGACGAACGGATTTCGCTGCACGATTGAGGGCATGTTAAATGCCTAAGGATAAGGATATCAGCCGCGTACAGTCGCGCCGCAACCTCAGTGCTATTCTGGACGGGTTGTCTTGGCGGGTGCCCCTCAAGCCCGCCGCTTGGCTTGAGGCCGGGTGCCCCGACCCTTGCGCGCTCTTTGCGTAAGGGTGGGATTCAACACCTCTCAACCTTTTGGGATTTTGATCTTTTGTGCAGAATCCCCGCCGTTTCCCACACGCCGATGTTCATATAACCTTGCTTTAGCTCCCCGCAATACAACACAATAGCCATATAGCTAAACAATGGAAGCGACTCGACTAACTCGTAGAGGCTCAAGATGTTGCCTCTAAGTGATTGCAGCCCAAAGATCAACTCGCAAAATCCCGCTAACCTCCAGATTCCAAAACGCCGGTAGGGTGTAGGGTATTAGATCTTCATGCCTGACCTGTGCGGCAAGTGCATGCACATCACGGTGGACGGACAGCCACCTGTCGAAAGGCGCGACAGGTGCGGCAGCCTCAGCAGCCCGCTCTTAACGATGAAATGCTGTGTGCCAGATTACGAGCGCGATAAGAGCAATTACTCCCAGGAGAACAATCGCGAAAAGAATTGCAAGCGGCCAGAAAACCCAGGACCATGGTTGTCTTTTTCTGATCTGCTGAATGGCGCTGCGCAATGAGAAAGCCGTAGCGATTGCGCCGAGCGGAGTAAGGCCGAAGGCGGGCAGAAAAGCATCGAGTTCGGCCGGTCCCCTGCATCCATGCTGCAGACAATAAAGGCAAGGCCACACAATCGAAAACAGGTAAACGATTGCGATGAAGTACAAAATTGCGAGGCCTAGTCTGGGCCACATCGGCCTATCCTCTTGGTTCTGGTTGGCGTACCGGTAGCCACGTTAACATAAGGAACCGGAAGGGCTTAGTGTTTGTTGGGGTGCGACCACGCCGCGTTTCTAGGCTTCTCGTTATTCGCGAACTTAGACTGAAATGTTGTGGGGTGGCGAATCTCCATATAACTTCCCCACAAGCGAAAAGAGGGCTTGAATGTGCCACCCGTGAATAATAAAGACGTTGTGGACAGGGCAGAAATAATCCGGCGGCATGCGGAATCTAAGGTAAGATTGAGTCTATGCCATATATATTGGAACACCTCTCCAGTCTTCGTCAGGAAATCACGGATTTGCGGAACATGAACGCGCGCTTTACGGGTAAGGGGTCGGATACTCAGATTGATCAGTCGGCCGTCGAGATGCGCGCCAACCGGCTGGCAGAAATCAAGAAAGAGCTGTCGCAGATGCTGAATCGGCCGGAAGATCCTGCGGTATGGTGGGAAAAGGGTGGAAGGCGAAGCCGGGTGGCTTAGTAGAGCGGCAACAATTTGCTTCGGTTGGATTCTGAGGCGCGGCTTATGAGCCGCGCCTTTTCTTTTGCCGGCGTTACAGGGCAGCCGTGGGCCTGCAGAAATCGCCGAGCATCGCGCAGTCAGATTAAGAGCCGAGAGACAAAAAGTCTCCGGGTCACACTCAATGGCTTCCCACCAGCAGCGCTACTTTTGTCTTGGCCAGGGAGCGGACGTAGTTGACCAGATCCCAGTTTTCTTCGGGCTTGATGCGATCGCCCTCGGGTGGCATATCCTGATGACCATTCTTGATGATGTAGAAGATCTCACCATCGGTGCGGTCCTTCAGGGTGTTGGGATCGGTGAAGTCGACGAGTTTGAGTTTCATGTCGGCCGCCAGGGTGCCTTTTCCGTCCCCGTTGTTGCCGTGGCACATGGCGCAGTCAAGAGCCCACCATTTCTTCGCGCGAGCAAGAGATTCAG
>JBAVGI010000481.1:0-2371 GCA_049684755.1 Candidatus Sulfotelmatobacter sp. | reverse complement strand
CCGGTGGAACCGGCGATAGCGGAAACTGTTACCGTTGTCGTCGTGGAGGAACCGGCGGGAATCGAAGTGGGACTCAGCGTGCCTGCAGAAAGCTGGAAATCCGGGTCCAGGCTTGCCTTCCATGCCACCGCCAGAGCATTGGCGTCAACGGAGCCCAGACCGGTAACAAGGTTGTATCCCGTAGTCGTATCCGCGTTCGCGGCGCTAAACCCAATAATTCCCGCAGAGATGCCGATCGACGGACAGATTACGTCAGCCGGGTTTCCGGAGGGCTGACCTCCCTGACAGAAAACGTCATTATCTCCGCCTTTTACAGAATGAAATACCGCGGTGGCCGGAGTTGAAGCTAAGCCATAAAGCGTCGGATTGATGTTCCCCAGCCCACTGCTGCCAAAGTACTGATTAAGCAATGTCACGATTCCTGCGAAGACCGGAGTCGAGGCTGATGTGCCGCCGATGATGGAAGGCTCAACGACGAAATTATTTCCGCTTAGAACGCCATCCGCCGCGGCCTCTATTCCGCCGGCGCTCCCCGTACCGCAACTGCTGGTCGTCTCCGTATCGTACGGGCTGGTGTTAGAGAGGTTCTCAATCGGAGTGCAGAAAATGTATCCCGGATAATTGGGAGAGGCCAGCAGCGAAACATCGGGGACGAAACGGTAAGTGCTCTGTGGACTGCCCAAGCTGGGAACGGTAATTGTCTGCTGCCAAACAGGCCGCGTAAATCCACTGTCACAAATGCTACCAGTTTCATTGATACAGTTGCTTACTCCGCCGCCACCGACGGAGATCCAGTAGTCCTGCTGAAATGTCTGGGCTGAGGTCACTTTAACGCCCGGACTCGGATTACAAAAAGAGCTGGATGGATTTTCGACGCAAAACTGCGCGAGCGCTTCGTCGTCATTCCATGCAACTTCCTGTCCGATCAGGGCAGGCAGGGCTGAAGCACCGGCAGTTCCATTGGTCCTGCCCCAATAGGTGGCGGTGAAGTCGGCAGCGGGGATGGAGGTACCACCAACCCCGGTAACTTCTGGGCTGCTCGCCGGGTAGCTCACCGCCAGTCCGAACTGCGCGGCGGCGAAGGGAGGCTGCGGGTTGGCACCGGGCGGCCCGTCATCGCAAGCGGCTGACCCAGCATCGCCGGCGGAATTCAGTATCGTCACTCCTTCTACGTTTGCTTGTGTTAACTCAGTTTCCAACGACTCTGCGTCTGCTTCGCACAACCCGTAGCTCATGCTGATGACGGGCGCTAGCGGAGGCCCGCTGGGGGGGTTGATGGCCGCCTGTAAAGCGGCATCGACGCCGCCGCTGTTGGTGAGTTGAGTGCAGTCGGAGTTGAATGTGGCAGGAGCGTTGACGTAGATGATTTGGGCATTCCGCGCGGTTGCCCCCGACCATTCGATATCGAGATCAGCCTCAACGATGTCTCCACAGGTGGAAGGCGTACCGAGATCAGTGCCCACCACGACATACTTGAAATTGGTGGAGTCGCAGGCCGTGAGTATGCCGCTAGCATTGGTGGTGCATCCCGTGATTTGGTTAAGACCGAAACCAGAACGAAAATTCGTAATGTCCGCCAGGTAAACGTCGGTTTGCCCGATTATGGCGAGTTTCTGGTTCGTGCCGTCGATGGCGGGAGTTGCGCTGTAGAGAGGATTGAGATCGTACAGAGTAGCAACGTCACCCGGAGCGACGAAGTAAGTAGCGTTGCCTTGGATGGTCGTCGTGTAACCGGGATGAGGGCCCAGCTTTCCGCCATGTACCGGACGAACATACATTGGCTTAGGATGAAAATCTGTGAGGCCGCGAACCTGGGAAATCACACCGCTCAGCGTCGCAGGCATTGAGGGGGCTATCGAATTCGCGATATGCAACTTGCCGTTGATGTTGTAGCGATGAATCTGTGTCTTGAACGCACTCTGAATCTGGGCAGCCGTACCGCTGAAAATGACTGAGTTACGTCCGCCTCCGATGCTGACGATCTCGAAACCCTGAGAAGTTAGCCACGTACTGATTTTAACGATGTCGTTCTTGCTCAGCCCGAATCGATCAGCATACTGCTCCGGAGTAAGCCATTTGTGGTAGTTCGGCGAAGAACGGTCCTGCTGTTGAGCCAGAAATTGATTAAGAGCCGCTTGCTGACCGGGCGTAGGCGCCATCACGAGCGTAACGTAGCCAAACTGCAACGAATCCTCGACTAGCCCTTGGTCGTACTGGGGCTGCGCCAGTCGATGAACATTGCCTTTCAGCGCCACCATCTGGCTGGAATCAATCGGTCCGGTAATGCGGTCGGGCTGGGCGGCGAAGCACAGGGATGAGGCCAGAAGTGGCAGAAGAAACTTCCAGGATCGCATTAAATCTCCGTCAGCAA